>JBJFHG010000058.1:0-5489 GCA_051893455.1 Bacillus sp. (in: firmicutes) | reverse complement strand
ATCTCTTTAACATACAATAATCTCCCCCTATTATAGCAAATCCGATTCCTACGTACCTCTGAAGCCGGGTTAAAAAAACAAGAATAGGGTAAAACAAGAGTAGATGAGTTAGGTCGGGTTTATTCCAACATAGCTACATAATTCTAATTGAAGTGGGGTGTTGAGATTGAAACTGGTTGATGATCTGTACGAACATTACCGTACAAAATTGACAGGCGAAGAAGAGGATATTGATATCCTTGCATTGGCAACACTGGAGCAATTGGACCGGACCGATATACTGGAGAACATACAGGAAATGGATGATATGGAACTGCGTAGTTTCTTTGGTCTCTACATAATCGAGCTGTTAAAAGCCAAATTCGCCGAGCCGAATGCTCACCGTCCGGAAGACGATTACTTTACTGACTACCGTAATATACATTAAGCCAGCAGCAAGCCGGAAACAATAGGACCGGCTTGCTTTTCTAATGGAACAAATGATATCTCCTTCTATTTTCTGCAAAACAAAAAGGGCCCCTCCCTTGGGTGCCCATCTTCTAATTAATCTAAGTATGCACGCAGCATCCAGCTATGTTTTTCAAAACTTTTCACCATTCCGCCAAGCATGTCGGCAGTCATATGGTCATGGTCCTCTTCAGCCAATGTGATTCCTTCCTTTAATTCATCCCCTATGACCTTGAAATCTTCAATCAGTTTGCTCACCATTTTATCCGTACCTTCTTTACCGCTCGCTTCTTGAATGGATGCAATCTCAAGATGTTCCTTCATTGTCGCAACAGGTGTTTCCTCGAGGGCAAGAAGACGCTCTGCCAATGCATCGAAGTGTTCTGCAACTTCCGTATATAGTTCTTCCAGTTTCTTGTGCAATTCGAAGAAATGCGGTCCTTTAACAAACCAATGGTAGTTATGCAACTTTGTATATAGTACATTGAAGTTGGATACTTCCTTATTCAGTAGTTCTACTAGTTCTTTCTTAGCCATGTATTCATTCCTCCTTGATTTAAGCTGGTGCTGTTTATATGTACATATACCCTCCACACAGCAGGAACAAACTAACTGTTTATGTTACAATTGTGGGAACAAAGAGGAAAAGGCGGGGAATAATTTGTTCACACTTATTATGGTGATCTCATTTATCATCATTTTCATTGTCATTGGGGTGACAGCTATAACTACAACAAAGGCCTATCAATTCGAACACAAAATTGACCCGAACCCAGATGAAATGGACCAAAGGAAGCAGGAGTAAAAAGCAAAGGAGGATGCTCCTTGACCGGACATCCTCCTCTTTTGCTTTCTATGCAAATACTTGCTGTAATTCTACCTTTGAATGTTTGAGCCAGAAGTTCATCCATCTCTTAGCTCCGTCTAAATCATGAAGCTTCGCCTGGCCGCATTGTCTCTCATTGGCTGCTGGAATATCAGTGATTTCGATACCATCTTTCATCGTAGCTTCCAGCACATCAATTACTTCCGTCACTTTCGGTTCCCCGCTGACGACCAGGTAAAAGCCTGTTTGACAGCCCATCGGGGAAATATCAATGATATCCCAGTGATCGTACTTCTCTGAATGCTTCCGCAGGTTATATGCTAACAGATGCTCCAATGTATGGATCGCTTCCGGTTTCATCGCTTGCTTGTTCGGTTGGCAAAAACGGATGTCAAACTTATTGACTACTCCGTCGGATCCGACTTTATGGACACCACAGTGACGCACATAAGGGGCTTTGACGGCATTATGGTCCAGCTCAAAACTTTCTACTGATGGCATTTTCCTCACTCCTTTAAGTTATTTACTCTTCTATCTTATAATGAATGGTATTTTTTTTCAGCTAAAATAGCTCTTATATATGTCCATAGATTCCGGTTCCAGATGTAAATTTATCTTTGACGTCCGTTAGCGTGTATAATACATATAGATTCTAACAATGCATAAAGGGTGTTACACATGAAAAAACTATTACTGTCCCTAATCAAATTTTATCGTAAATTCATATCACCGCTGACTCCGCCATCTTGCCGTTTTTATCCAACCTGTTCACAGTATGGCATCGAAGCCATTCAACGATTCGGTGCCGTAAAAGGCAGCTGGCTGACCATCAAACGAATCTTGAAATGCCATCCGTTTCATCCAGGTGGCATCGATTTGGTTCCCGAGAAAAAAGATAAAAATAATCGACAAACATAAAAAATCTTGCAACCATTTTTCTTTTTCGATATGATACAATATGTAAATCGGAATCGTTTCGTTTTAAAATAGTAATAATCCTATTTTTTTCGAATATAAATCGGAATCAATACGGTTTAAAGCCACAGGAGGAAGACAATGAAAAAGATTTTGCTGACCCTAGTTCTAATAAGCGCCACTTTCCTGGCTGCCTGCAACAGCAACACAGGAAACAGCAGTTCAAATAATGAAGACAAGACGTTGAAAGTGTACACAACTGTCTATCCGCTTCAATTCCTTGCAGAAGAGATAGGCGGGGACGAAGTAACTGTCACATCCGTTTATCCCGCCGGTTCGGATGAGCATACGTACGAACCTTCCCAAAAAGACCTAATCGATATGGCGGAAGCCGATCTGTTCCTGTATATCGGGCACAATTTGGAAGGCTTCGTTACAAAAGCCAAACCTGTCTTAGAAGCTGAAAATGTACCTGTCGCAGCCATCGGGGAACTAATTGACATAGACATCGAATCCCATTCGGAAGAAGATCATGATCATGACCATAGCGAAGAAGAGGCCCATGACCATGGCGATGTCGATCCGCATGTTTGGCTGGATCCACAATTAATGATTCAAATGGCGGAACAGACCACGCTTCAGTTGATTGAATTAAGACCGGAAAAAGAAAACTACTTCCATGAAAACTATATAAAATTAAAAACAAAACTTGAAACACTGGATCATGAATTTGAAAAGACTGTAGAAGCCTCCAACAAGAAAGAAATCATTGTTTCCCACTCAGCTTATGGATATTGGGAAGCAAGGTACGGAATTGAGCAATTGGCTGTATCAGGATTATCAAGTACAAGCGAACCTTCGCAAAAACAATTGAAAGAACTTATGGAAACAGCCAAAGAACATGATATCAACTATGTCCTGTTTGAACAGAACATCCCTTCCAAGCTTACAGAAACTATCCAAAAAGAAATCGGTGCCAAAGCCCTGACATTACACAATTTGTCAGTCCTTACTGAAGAGGACATAAACAATAAGGAAGATTATTTCTCCTTGATGGAAAAGAACCTGGAAGTGCTAAAAACGGCTCTTCAATAATTTCCACACATGTCCCCTCCCAATAGGCAAACACTATTCATATAAGGAGGGGATTCTTTATGGCGAAAGACGTGAAATGCGGTGTACACAGCTGCGCTTTTTGGAGCAGCGGCAACCGCTGTTCCGCCAAAAATATTGTAGTTGAAATGTATTCGGAAGAACGTGCATACACAAGCAGTCAGACCGGCTGCAAAACGTTCCAGCCGAAAGACTTCTTATAAGCAAAGATGCCCCTTACAGAATCAAATTGTAAGGGGCCCCTTCATTTCACTTCATCCAGGCTTATTTTTTTTTGCAAAGAAAGAAGTTCCTCCTCGCATAGATCTGTTATCTCTTTTATAACTTCCAGGGGCAAACTACGAAGTAAAAGAATTTCAGCAATCAAAGGGGCTTTTCTTTTCTTCTTCATCATATTACCTCGCCTGCATATTATTGTCTTTTTCGTTACTCAACATTATACACGAGAGATCCCCTGAAAAAAATCGCCATTGGCCTATTTTTCAACCATTATAACGACACAATTGTTTTAGTTTGCGCCTCATCAATTTATTGGAGGCATTCCGTGGCAATTCATCAACAAAGACTATTTGTTTCGGGATCTTATAGGCTGCCAGATGCTGTCTGCAATGCTCCATTATCTCTTCAGTCGATTTCTGCCAGCCTTCATGAGCGACCAAAAACGCAACCGGTACTTGTCCCCAATGCGCATCTTCGAAACCCGTTACGCCGGCTTCAAAAACGGCAGGATGTTTGGTCAATACTGCTTCGATCTCAGCTGGATAAATATTCTCTCCCCCAGAGATTATCAGGTCGGATCGTCGATCAAGCACATACAGGAAGCCTTCCTCATCCAAATAACCGATATCCCCGGTCTTAAAATAGCCGGCGGCATCGAGGGAATCCTTAAAGATTTTTTCATTATTAATATATCCGGCTGTCACATTTGGCCCCTTGACCAATATCTCACCGGATTCGTTGCAATCAGCTTCTCTTCCCGCTTCAGCTGCAATTTTCAATTGCACAGGGAACAATGGTTTTCCCGCCGAGCCAAGCTTCCGCAGGCTATCCTCTGGGGATAATGTCGCTATTTGCGAGGCAGTCTCTGTCATACCGTATGTTTGGAATACAGGAATCTGTTTCTTTCCACAGACCTCCAATACGCTTAAAGGCGCCGGCCCTCCCCCAAGCAGCATGCATCGGAATGTATCCGGGTATCTATTATCACCCAAGCTTTGAATCATCCGGTTCAGCATTGTGGTGACCACGGACGCGATTGTGACTTCTTGTTCTTGTATCGCTTTATTCATATCTTCTTCAGAGAACTGTCTGTGAAGAACGACAGGGATCCCATAAATGACACTTCTAATTAAGATGGATAACCCGCTTATGTGGAATAGCGGCACAGCACATAACCATTTATCCGTCTCCCGAAGACCGAGATTAAGCATCGATCCGACAGCGCTCCACCAATGGTTCCCATACGTCTGCCTGACCGCTTTCGGATGGCCGCTTGTCCCGGATGTATACATGATGGTTGCGGTAGTTCCCATATCCACTTCCGGTACCGGATTGACCCGTTTCCCATCCCGGATGCCCATCAATTCCTCAATGACCCATCTTTCTGTCTCCACGGGCAATGATGCAGCCAGCCTATTCCCAACCAGCATGACCTTCACTTCTGAATCCACTACTTGCCAACTTAACTCACTAGAGGTCAGCCTGACATTGAAGAGGACCATTTCTGCCCCAATCAGCATACATGCATGGATGGCACATACCATCTCCCATGAATTCGACTGCAGGATTCCCACCCTGTCTCCATGTCCAATCCCTTTTATGCTTAATATATGCCCAAGTCCGGCAGCTTCTTCGTACAGTTGCCTGAATGTCCATTCCTTGCCTTCCAAATAGATGGCTGGACGCTCCGGGGTAAGCTCCACCCTTTTCTGCAACCAATTAGGTAAAACTGATTTATACACCTTTTCATTCTCCTCCCCTACCCATATGAGAGCACCCCTGGCCGTCGATTACGTAAATTAGGAAGCCCTTAACCGTATGTGGACTTATCTCAGGCAGGCTTACCAATTACTAGTCGCTCCAGCTGCTCGCACTTTATCTTTCTTTCACAAGTTGTTCTTTTTGAAAGGCTGTTTTCGCAAACTTTGTTGCCTATGAAGAAGTAGGCTCCAGGTTGCTCGCTTTCCGC
>JBJFHG010000057.1:0-91395 GCA_051893455.1 Bacillus sp. (in: firmicutes) | reverse complement strand
ATGCCGGCAAGACCGGCTGGGTCAGTTCCAAATACATCAAGGTGACGAAACCTGTTTCCACCAAGAAGCCGGCAAGCAACACTGATGTCAGGGCGTCAGATAAAACCCGACCCGCTAACCAAACAAAACCGGCTTCTTCTGAACAGAAAAAAATCAAAACTACTGCAACAACATTGAATTTACGTAATTCAGCATCTGCCTCTAGTCCGATATTAGCCAAAATCCCGGAGGGAACTATTTTAGTACCGATAGCTTCGTCGAAGGAATGGACACAAGTCAGTTATGGCGGATATACAGGCTGGATCAGTTCAGCGTATACAACAACGGACTCAACAAAGACTGAAATGACTGTGCATCCGTACCAAACGATGGACCTGCGCACCATTTCCTCAGTAACGGCAGCTCAAATCAACAACTATATTGCATCCAAAGCCTCTTCTGGCGATAGTGTGTTATACAATAAAGGCCAGGCTTTCGTAAATGCCGGTAAAAAATATGGCATCAATGCTTTATATTTGGCTGCTCATGCCATTCATGAAAGTGATTACGGCAGATCCACGATATCGAAGGCAAAAAATAATCTATTCGGCTATGGTGCTTTTGATTCTACACCATTTGTCGGGGCCGCCAAATTTGATAGCATAGAAGGTAACATCGACTTTATCGCCCGAAAGATGAAATCCGGTTATTTAAAACCTGGTTATATGTATTACAAAGGTGCCACTCTCGGTTATCGTGTGAACAATAACGGAAAGCGTGTGGATAGCCAAAGTACAGGCATGAATTACTACTATGCTACAGACGGGAACTGGGGCAAAGCAATTGCCCTTCATATGGAGCGAATGCTGGATTACAGCAAGGAAGCCGCTAAAAATCAAGCACCGAATACGTTCTACCCTGCTAACCCGTCTTATCCAAATCTGAAGGATGTATTCCCTGCCAATACATTAGCTGTTGCAAATAGAAATATCAGTCTTCCAAACGGTAAAATGATCCTAAAAGGAGAGACATTCAACCTCTTGGAAAAACACAATAATTATGTATTGACGATCAGCGATAAAGGTCAGCGGCATACCGTTTTCAACATTAGCCTCAGCGGGTACAGCAGTAGCTTCACTGTCCAAAATCTCGGCAGGATTTTCACCGCTGTCCTAAATGTTAGACATGCACCAAATTCAACAGCCAGAGCAGTAGGACAACTAAAAAACTATCAATATGTAGAACTAGTACTAGATGAGGCAAAAAAACCTCAAACCAGCAATGGGTGGTACAAAGTCAAATTAAGCAACGGGCAGATTGGTTGGGCTTCCGGTCAACACATCACCCTAGAATTGAACAAATAAAGGGGTGCTATTTCTCCGTGTGGTCATCACTGAATTTGTGTTCTTCCCTCTACCTCGGTAGTTTGTGTTAGATGAATAATAAATCGAAGTCGGAGATTACAAGTCTCCGGCTTTTTCCATTCATCATTTACATTCTTCTGTTGCCGAATCTTACGGAAAACTTTTTAAAGGAATCCGCAACCCTTTTCATAAAGACTTTTGTACCATCCATAAAGAAATTCCCCCAGGCATAAAGGACCAACCGGTTCAGGGTGCAATTGTTGCAATCTGTTCAGACATACAAGAACGGCAGGCAATCATTTGATTTTTTCATCTATAACTGACTTCATTCTACAGAATTTTTCATTATATATAAATAGTTATTAAGTCACGAAAAGTCGAAAAAACTCGAATGATTCAATCAATCGAACTTCCTAGATACATAAAAGTATATATCAACTTTGTATCTATGATATTTTCCACCCTCATAATCCACGAGTATTTTAAATAACAATGTTGAAATTTTATTTTACAACAAGGAAGAGAAACAATACAGAAGTGATAATTGGTATAAAGTGAAACTGGACAATGTATGTTCTCCGTGAATTGAATGGAAGCCCTTCTACCGGAATACCTGCTCATGCCCTTTTTACCAGATTAAATAAGATTGTAATAAGGAAGAAATTCTCCTTTAGGTAATGCTGAAGTCTGCTACTAAACCTTTTACAATTTTCATTCAAATATTATTCTTATATATATTAAACCTTATCTTACACGTGAAGAAAAATAGAATTTAATATGAATATTTCATATTTAAGCCTGTTTAAGTCATCATTCTCCCTTTCTAAATGTTATCATAATATAATAAAGAGTAAAGGAGGTTTCGAGACCATGAAGAAAGCTATCGTCACAGGGGCATTAGCCGGCTCTCTTTTATTTGCAGGAGACGTTTCTGCTGCCGGGACATATAAAGTAAAGTCAGGCGATTCGTTGTGGAAGATTGCAAAGTCCTATCATATTTCTGTCAACCAACTGAAATCCCTGAATAATTTGAAGAGCAATACCATTTATCCCGGCCAATTTCTAAAAATTAATTCAAATGTCTCTGACAACAGCAATTCTACTGGCTCGGCCGGTTCATCCAGTTCTTCCTATACCGTAAAAAAAGGAGATACATTGTCCGAGATTGCATACAAGTACAATACTACAGTAGCTAAACTTAAAACCTTGAACAATATTAGCAATGTCAATCGCCTTTCTGTCGGACAGGTCATCAGGCTCTCGGGAACAGCGAACAACACTACACCAAACAATTCGAGCAGTAATAATGGAGCTTCTTCGAATGCTTCCGTTTCTGGAACCTATGTTGTAAAAGCCGGAGATACATTGTCTGCCATCGCAAAAAAATACAAGACTAGCGTTACTGCCCTATTGAAACTAAATACAGACATCAAAAATCCGAACACGTTGAAAATCGGCCAAAGAATTAGGCTTTCTCATTCCGACCAATCATCAGGGGATTCTTCCAGCTCAACAAAACCCGGTTCATCAAGTTCCACAACGACAACCGGTAATGTATACACAATCTCGTCTGGCGATACTTTGTCTGCGATTGCGAAAGCCTTTGGCACCACCGTGTCCAAATTGCTTGATCTTAATCCATCCATTACAAATGTCAAAAACTTAAAAATTGGGCAAACAATCTATATCTCTTCCGGATCATCAACTGGTTCAGGAAGTACAAATACAAGCGGCGGCAATAGTTCGGCTTCAGTTCCAAGTTCTTCTTGGGAAAATAAAGCTGATGCAATCATAAATACCGGCAAAAAGTATTTAGGGGCTAAATATGTCTACGGTGCTTCTACCTCTAGAACGGATATATTTGATTGTTCAAGTTTTATAAAAAGGATCTTCTCCGAAAATGGCATTTCTTTGCCTAGAACATCATTAGCTCAGTCTAAACTCGGAACGCCAATCAGTATTGCCAATGTCAGAAAGGGCGACCTGATCTTTTTCGATACAAACTACGATGGAGTCGTTAATCATGTCGGTATCATGACAAGCAATACCACCATGCTTCATTGCGGCAATTCCGACGGGGTTGCTTTTGCGACATTGAATACGTATTGGAAACCCAGAGTGGCAAAAGTGAGAAGGCTATTATAATAAATTTTATCCCTATATACTTTATAAGCCTTGCGTGCATTCAGAAAAGGGCTGCCGGCATATAGCTTGGCAGCCCTTTTTATCAGATTCTTTTAGCCCCTACATATTTAGTCTTCCAATAAGAGTTATTCATAGATGTGACCGTCACACCTTTTGAGCTAGAAGAGTGCACAAATTTATTATTTCCAACAAAAATACCAACATGAGATACTTTTGAACCATTTGTCTTAAAGAATACTAGATCGCCCTTTTGCAATTTACTTTTTGAAACTGCAGACCCTTTTGTATACATCAACGCCGCAGTACGCGGTAAACTTTTTCCTGCATTACGGAATGAATATTGCACTAAGCCGGAACAATCAAAACCTTTAACAGTAGTCCCGCCCCATTTATATTTAACGCCTACATGTTTCTGGGCAGTATTGGCTGCTTTTGTCCGATGATTAGCTGACGCTTGGGTCTCCATACTTCCTGCTAAGCCTGAAAACAAAACGACAAACGACAAAATGCCTAATAGAATAATTTTTTTCATCTTTTTCTATTCCCCCAGATTATTTTCTCTAACTGAAACTATCATATCAGCAAACTATAACAATCATGTTACATCCATTTTTTAGTTTCATTTCATGAAAATTACTTTGTAACGGTACCTTTGTAACAATTTTCATTTACACACTATCTTGCATTAATCTGATTAGAAACGAAGCTAATCTTCATACTGCGTGTACATGGAGAATCGGGGGAAGTTTCACGGCATAAATATCTTGTCTATTCCTGTATTTTCCGTTTCGTTTAACCTTAAAACTACTGTGGTAAGTCTTTTAACGACCCAACGAACACTCCGATTTCAGGGACATTATCTTGATAAGCGGGCGAAATATTTTCAGATGATGGTGGAGGGATATACATTACCCAAAATCGCTTAACGGCTAAAAATCTAAATCTCTACCGCTTTTTACTGAGGTTCAATGGGGTTCCATATGTTAAAAGGAATTGATCTCGCTTTACCTTTTAACAGCTACAAACTTTGAAAAGAGCCAAAAGTAAAGAGGATAAGCCGACACCCTCTTAGCGGCTTATCCTCTTCTTTTCTTATAATCTTATTTTCCAGCAAATGTCCCTAACGTTTTTGTCTGGAAATTTAATCTTTCACCGGTAGCTTGTCCGCCCTCTTTGGTCCAGATTCCCCCTATTTGTCTGTATGCCTGGACTTTTTTCTTTTCTGCTTCTGTTAGCTCAGCGACCGTGATGCTATAGACAGCAGGGTCGTTCAGACTAACCACCGGGACAGTGGTCGTTTTTCCGAACAATCCCTTCGACTGATAATCCATCTTGAATTCATAGGCACTTGTAAGGAAACTATTCTTTCCGATTCCTGTGACCGCCTTCTCTTTAGAGGAGATCGTTACCTTACCGACCGATTTCTTGACGATTGCCTCAAAGGATGCAGCACTGACTTCCAAACTGGAGCCACCAGTCAGCAGGGTAACGCCTTTTTTGTTCTGAACCATTTTCTTTGCTGTTGCAAGATCAAGTTCCGCTTTAAAATCAGAAACTGCCTCATTTTTGACCACGTCTCTGCTCATATTAAGCATTACAACAGTAGTACCCTGATCTGTTATATCTTTTTCAATCGCTTCACCATCTACAGTCAACGTTGCTTTCTTACCTTGAATATCAATTGTTCCTTGTTGTGGCACTGGCTGTTCATCTGTATCCAGCTTTTGGATTGTGATTGTTTTCACCGTCTCATTCCCACCGAAGTCGACCACAACAAATTCGAATGTATTTTCTCCCGGTTCAAGCGGCAACTCCAGATCTTCAATGGTTTCACTGATCGGTCTCATTTCGTAAGCACCCTTGAACTCGTGGTAAAAGATTTCATCACCGTTCAATTGGACACGCAACTCGTCGAAATTATCTTCCACCTTTACATCGACAGTCGGATTCGGAGCTGATAAACCAACTGTCTCAGGAGCTCCCATAACTTCGATGACAGGAGCTGTGGAATCGATAATGACAGATCTGTTGAACGAGTATTCTTTGCCATTATAGCTATTGCCGGTCACCGTGAATTCATGAACACCATCCTCCTCAAAGCTTAAGGTTGATTTGAACTCATGGTATTTCTTCTCGGCATTGTATGTGAGTTCCATTTCTTGGCCAGCTACCGTAACTGTTGTTTGTCCATTTGCGTTTATGACATATCCGCTCAATGCCACTTCTTTGGAATTGTATACATCCAAAGCTGCCGGTTCAATCAGATGAATTTCCGGATTTACGGCATTTTCTTCAACTACCGCTTCAGCCGTATTGCCGGCATAATCTGCTGCAACAACCTTCACTTCGCTGTTTACTGAACCTTCTAGTTCATATATTTCCGTTCCAGGAGGCAAAACAGCTTTTTCTTCATTATTGACAAGCACTGTAATGCTTGCGATTCCGCTTCCGTTTTCATTATCCTTAGCATTGATACGAATCACTTGCTCCTCTTTACTAGCTGTGATTGCAGGCTCGGTGATGTCCACTTTCACAGGTATTTTGAAGCTTTGCGGAGAGGCTCCTTCGTAATCGATGGTAGATTTGATTTCATAGAAATAATCCCCTTCGGCAATCTTATTGTTTACTTTTCCGTTCCAGGAGCGTAGCGGGCTTATACTGTATAATGCGCCGCTTCCACTGTTGTAATAATGCTTGCGCAATTCTTTTTCAGTTCTCAATTTCCTCAATTGCTTGCCGTTCTTGTCCAATATATTGAATTCTGCCGTTTTGGCATTCCGTAACAAGGAAATCACAGGGATTGCCTGGTCGTTCACTCCGTCACCGTTCGGTGAAATCGCAATATTCGCTAGGTCGATGTCTTTCGCGAAAGAATTAAAGCCGAGATACTCATTCTTTTCATTCAGCAAGCCCGTGTAGCCATAGAATGATTCCGGATCATTGGCATACGGGTCTACGACAGGTGCGTTGTCCCATTCTCCTTTGAAGCCGACATACGGAACAGTCAATACAGGATTTGTATCCGTTATATCCTCAAACGTAACAAACCCTTCCACAAAGTATCCATTCGGGAATGCTTCTTCCGGATCGACAGTCGCTGACCAATCGCCGCTTAGGCCAGGCTCCACCACTTTAGCATCCGTAAGGTCCGCTTGGACTGTGATATTCACCGTCTGTCCTGCCGGGATCGTCACTTCTGTCGTATCGGCCCCATTAACTTTCAATTCAACATTTTCAAGTTTTTGCGCTTCCAAAACACTGGCACTGTAACCAAGTTCACCGTCAACCGACAAATCGGTTTGGATGGAAGCATCCACATTGTATGTTACGTCTTCTTCACTATAGTTTTTCGCTTCCAGCTCAAAGTTGAACGTATCCCCTACTTCTTTCAAAGCCACTTTCGCTTCTTTTGTGCTCTTCTCCGTCACGACCACAGGCGTTTCCAAAGCTGCATGAAGCTGCATTAACCCGGAACCCTGTCTGCGGGGAGAGTATGGGACTTCCCAATCGAAAGCCGTATTGACAGTTCCTTTATCCAAAACAGGTGCAGATGTATTCATGAGGATGTTCTTGGATATGTTTACGCGTTCTCTGTCTTCCAAGTTAAAGTCCTCATCCACACGTTGGAGGACCAATGCAGAACCGCCGGCCACATGAGGTGCAGCCATTGATGTACCGCTCATCATTCCATATTTATTATCATTCAGAGTGGAATAGATATTGCCGCCCGGTGCCGTGATTTCCGGCTTGAAATCGAGGTTAGGCGTTACTCCCCATGAAGTGAAGGAACTCATTTTCCCGGCTTCCGGATTAGGTGATGTTTCCTTTTCCCCTTCAAACACTAAGGACACTTCTTCACCAGCCGCTAGGGCTGCTTTCAGTTCTTCACCGTCAGTCTTTAGCATCGCAAGCTGCGGGATGCGGATACCCGCATCGGAGGCCATGCTCATGAAGCCATTCGTATTATTATAGATGATGACCCCGGCTGCTCCGGCATTTTGGGCATTCATCGCTTTTTCAATGAACGTGTACGTTCCTCTTGCAACCAACGCAAATTTGCCTGTGAAATCCTTGCCTTCGAAACTTTCCGTCCCGCCAAGTCCTGCATCAACAAGACCATATGGTTTTCTTTCGATATCGGTCGGATCAACCGCGCTGGCGGACATGAACGGGTACTTCTTCTCGTCGCCTCCTACGTTTGCGGAGACAGCGTCCAATGCAATATAGTTATTTTCAATAGATGATACTTGCAAGGAATCATAAGATACACCAGGCGCTCCTGACAAACCAATATCCGGATTGGAGGCATATGGGTTTGCTCCACTATATCCGTTACCGAAATGCGCTGAGTTCCCTCCAGAAATGGCCACCATGATGCCGTTTTCTGTTGCTCTCGTGACCGCTTGCTGTTCAGGATTGTCTTGATCCACAAATCCGGCTATAGAGCCCAGGCTCAAATTCAGCACATCCGCCCCGAGATTGATGGAATCATCGATGGCTTTTACATAAATGTCACCATATGTTGATCCGAATTCCGGATCATTACCGAACACCTTCAGTGCCAGAACTTGTGCTTCAGGGGCAACACCCAGAATGCCATCTTCCTCTTCATTTCCGTTGGCTGCCGCGGTTCCTGCCACGTGCATCCCATGCATGGAAGCAGATGAACCCAAATCGAGGATTTCGTCATTCTTATCCATATAGTTATAGCCATACGGGACTTTGTCTGTATAGAACTTACCCTTTAGATCAAATTTCTCTTTTGCCGCATTCACATGCCCTTTTGTGAACTTTTCTTCTGTTTCAGGTGAGAGTACCATATCTTTATGGTTCGGATCGATTCCGGTGTCGATGACCCCAATGACCATCCCTTCTCCTTTATACCCATAATCACGCCATGCTTCCTGAGCTTGTACAAGCTCCTTGCTGTAGATCATTTCCGGTTTTTCTTCAGGACGCTCGTATTCATTGACGACATATACGTTGGAAACATCGTCGATAGACTTAATATCCTTTATATTCCCGTACTTCATCTCAGCAGAGAATCCATTAACTACCGTAGTGAATTTCTCTTTGTATTTCATGTTGACTTTCTTTTCTTTAATCTTCGATTTCACTTTTTCCTGTTCATCCAATAAGTTTTTATGTAATTTATCTTTTGTGGCACTGGCCAAATCATTGAACTTGACGCCTTTCTTGGTCGCAAATTCAATTGCCGGCTCGCTTTTAAGTTCCACCAGAACCCTTACGGAATCGGATTCCTTATACAGTTCATCCGTTACCTTCAAATCGGTTTTGATGGATGTGTCTCTAGATGCCTTTTCTTTAATCGGCAAGGTAGCTGCCTGTGCGGCTGTACCGAACGCCAATAAGAAAATCAACATAATCGACAAACTTCTTTTCAGCATACAGTTTCCTCCTATAATTGTAATAGGAAGATTATAACAATATTTTGAATATTTTTAATATTTATATATGCCCATTTTACATGAATATACCTCCTACTTTTTACTCATTTTCCCAATTGTGTTTCTGAGGACCTATTGGCTTTGTCCAGCAATGATCGGTATTGCCAAATGAAAAGAAAAAAAGTCCCCAAAAGCGGGGACCCATTGTCTGACCGGCAGGCTACCTGTCCGGTTTTTCATTCCTTGAGGATATGATGAACCAGGTCAATGGCAGACTGCAATTTCATGCTATTTTCCTGATACATTTTCTTTGCCAGTTCCGATTCTGTCGCCAGTGCAAACAATTCCAGATCGGCCTGGCATTTCTTCATTTGCGCCAATAATAGCGTCCGTTCCATTGGTGACTGTAACTTCAGCTTATCGTCAAATAGATCGATTGTCAGTTCCCCGTATGTATTGACCTGTCCGATGAATACATTTTCAAGCAAGACTCCTTGTTTGACGAGTTCCCCCTTAAGCCATCCTCTGCTACGGCCGATTGTCGATAATGGCTCGTCCAGGATGACCCCATCCATAATGACCGTTTGAGGTTCTTTTTCTGAAGGCACTTTCATACCGAGATCTTTAGGTGTCAACGGCCGGTTTTCTTTCTTCAACAGAACATTCAAGATACCGGCCGCTTCCAAAACAGCATATTCTACATCGGAAACCTGGTAAACATCCTTTTTCCTGAGCATCTCCAAAAATTCATCGATCGTCAGCTTCTCTTTCTTCAAATTATCCTCCATCACTTTTCCATCCTTGATCAGCACCGTCCCTTTCCCGTCGACAAAGTCCCGGTACCCCTTGCTCTTCATCGTGATGAAGCTGGAGATAAACGGAATTGCAGCTGTACATAACAAAGCTATCAATCCATGCGATACCTTTTGTTCAACTCCTGTAATGATTTCAGCGCCAATATTTCCGATTGTAATGCCAGTAATATATTCAAATAATGACAGTTGGGAAATCTGCTTCTTCCCCAGCGCCTTTGTGATGATGAATAAGGCCACGACGAACAGGATTGATCGCAAGGCTATATTCAGCCAATCCGGCATTTACATACATCCTTTCTCAAAATCCTTTATACTGCAGTTCCTCCCGTTCGATTTCACCGACTCTCTGTCGGACTGTCTCTTTCACTTCCTTGATAAGTTGAGCCGCTTCGCTAAGACTTTTGGCGGAAGACGGTTCTTGTGTCCGAATGGCAAGATCCGCAAGGCTTACTTCGATGGTCTTCAACGTGGAATAGCACTTTTTCACATCAGATCCTACTGTCATACGATTCCTCCTTACAGATTTTCAATCGATACAGCATGTGCAATGCAGGGGATGGATTCTTGCTGCTGATAAGATAACGGGGAAAGCAAAGCACCTGTGGCCACTACGAGGACACGGTTCAACTCTTTCTTACGCAGCCGGTTCAATATATGTCCATAGACAACAGTCGCACTGCATCCTGCTCCGCTTGCCCCTGCCATAACTTGCTGATTTTCCTTGTATATCATCATGCCGCAATCACGGAAATTCTGTTCCTTGATGGTGATATTATGTTCCTTAAACAGCTCAACTGCAGTACGGTGACCAATCGTCCCTAAATCACCGGTCACAATCAAATCATAATAATCGGCATCAACCTGCCTTTCCAATAGGTGCGCCTCGATTGTATCTACTGCCGCTGGCGCCATCGCCCCTCCCATATTCATCGGGTCGGACATTCCCATATCAACCACACGACCGATTGTCGCTGAAGTGACTCTTGGCCCTTCACCATTTTCAGCCAACAATGCCACCCCTGCGCCTGTAACCGTCCATTGCGAAGTCGGGGGTTTCTGCGCCCCATAGTCTGTGGGGTAACGGAATTGTTTTTCAACAGCCGCATTATGGCTAGAAGCACCCGTCATGACATACTCAGCCCCCCCGCTATTAATAAGGTATGCTGAAAGTGCAAGACCCTCCATGGATGTCGAACAAGCACCAAAAAGACCTAAATATGGGATGCCCATCGTTCTCATCGCAAAACTTGTAGGTGTTATTTGGTTGATCAGATCGCCCCCAAAGAAAAAATTCACTTGTTCTTTTACTATGCCTGCTTTTTGGATTGCCTGCTGGCATGCCTCCTCGATCAACATGCGATGTGCTTTTTCAAAGGAGTCTTGTCTAATCCATAAATCTTCATGCAACAAATCAAACTCATCCGCAAGCTTTCCATTTGCCTCAAAGGGCCCCCCTACCGTGCCTGTGCCAATAATGACCGGATTTTTATCAAAGATCCAGCTCCTATGCGCTTTAATCATCGTAACCCTCCCCGATGAGATGTGCGAGAAAAAGTAAGCACATCAGATGGCCAAACGCCACCTGAATGCTTTGTTATTGCTGCTTGTATTGCGGTTCTTCCTTTTCGATCTCTTTGATACGGGGAGAGAGCATATCAATGATCGCCTGTGTTTGCTTGGCTGCTTGCTGGTACATTTCTTTCGCTTTTTTATTATCCGTACCTAAAGTAAATGTTTCAAAGCTGGCTTGGGCAGATTTTAAACTTGCCATTGTCGTTTTTACATCGTTGATTACTGTCATAAAAATTCCTCCAGAAATAAAATATCGTTCCTTTTTATTGTTCTAAAACAACCACAGGATATACATCCCAGTTTTTTTACATCACCTAAACCAGCAAGCCGTTAATCAATCATTAGGCCAAAAATGAAGAATAAAAACGTCCGAATATACAGGAATATATAAGGCATGCAAAAAAAGTTCACTGATGAAAAAAGCCGGGCGACTTTACTTGATTCTTGTATCGTTTATGATAAATATGGGTGACGGCCGGCGACATGACAGGAATCAACCATGCCCAGTTACCCGTCACTTCCCTTCCGCATGTCCTCTCCCGGTTCTCAAAAATCTTGAACTGTTCCGCCGCCGTATGGTGATCAACAATTGTGACACCCTGTTTTTTGTATGAATAAAGCACTGCCTTATTCAATTCAAGCAAGGCCATGTCTTTCCATAGGGTGGCATTATTCCTCGTATCCAAATCCATAAGTGAGGCAAATCGCGGAAGAACATTGTATCGGTCTTTGTCGGCCAGATTTCTGCTCGCAATTTCAGGAGCGGTGTACCAGCCGTTAAAGGACACTGCCGGGTAGGAAACCCCCCGATTTCCAGACGCATGGAAGACACTATCGGGACCGCGTACCATTTAAGTCCCAGTTCTGCTATCGGTAATTCCGGATGTTCGATGTGGACCTCTTTTACAATCCCTTCTGGTATTTCCTTATAGTCTGGAATGTTCTCCCCAATGGATAAAAGAATGGGAAGGACGTCATAGTCCGTGCCTTTTCCTGTCCAGCCCCATTTTTCACAGCGAGATGTAAACTCGGCCATATGAGGGTCACCGCTATAACAGCCATCTTTGAAGTATCCCGCATAACTGATTAACTGGCTGTTATGGATTCTGATATCACCCTTCCCTTCTATAGTTTGTCGGAATATGGTAATGGTTGGACGTATTCTCCCCTTGTTGGTTGCAAACCGTATATGGTCGAATAACGCCTGGAAGAGCTCTTCCTCACAATCAGCTTCTCGCGCATCAATCACATGCAACCCATTCCAAAATAGCCTTCCAATGCATCGATTGCTGTTCCGCCACGCCATCCTGACACCATGCTCGAGTTCATCTTTTGTATGAAGGTACGTACCTGTATGGTATATTTCTTTTTGTATTTGCTTAATCCTTGATTCTATTTCATCATTCTTCCCCAATTCTTCATAACATTCCTGAATGAACATTTTTGCACGTTCCATCTGATTAACATTTGCTTCCATCGTCACTCTCCTTTACCCGACCAATCACCTGCGATTCGTTCTGTTGATATACTATGTTTGTTCATTGGGCGCGTGATTGTAAAAGACACAAAAAAAAATACAGGTAGAGCGTGATAAAAATCTCTACCTGTATGAAAAATCCTTCTTGTATTCAAACACTCTTGATTCATCAAGTGTGTTATCGTAAATTGCAAAAGCATAGGTTATTGTCCTGATTTCCGATACATCTCCCACATCAAGAACCATCGAAACAACATCCTCTTTCTTATGATATCCGGATAGCTTACCCGCTATATTCCCGTCCATGATCGCATCCTGATCAGAAGACTGTTTACCATTGCAGGAAATGGCTATTGAATGAAATACATACCCCTTTTCCGATTTATTCATTAGCCGGATGGGGATGTTGACGGTAACTTTCTCATTGTCTATGTCCTCTGATAGGTATATATCTTCTATTTGGATACGTAAACCATGGTAGCTTTTCTTGTATTTATATTGCGTGCCGCTGGAGTGACCAAAACCCGAAATGTTCCATAGAATTAGTGTGAAAATAAATAAACATATGAGGCTTGTCATGTCTTTCATAGCCGTTCCCCCAACAAATATAGTCCCATTCTTATAATAAATGTAACTGAATATTATGTAATCATTGTGAATTTACAGTATATTTTCGGGTAAAACGATGATTCATTCCTCAGACTAAATGCCCCCGAAACAGGAAAATGAAATGACAGAAAAAGGGGATGGCAGCTTATTGCGTTTTTACTTGTTCGGATACAAAAAAAACCGGCTTGGACACAAAAAAAAATTGTGCCCTGCCGGTTTTTCACTTATATGGCTGTATTTCATGGCAAACTATGGCTGTATTTCATGGCAAACGACTTACTTTGCTATCCAACGAGGTTCTTTCCTTTACTACTGGCACTTCTTCCGGGTAACCCATCGCAAAAATCCCAACTAAAACATGTTCTTCATTTACACCCAGTAATTTAAGATTCTTATTCGACGAACCAATTGAACTCCAAAATGTCCCGACACCTTCAGCCCAAGATGCCAACATTACATTCTGGGCGAAACAAGCCACAGTCGCCTTGTTCTCTTCTGTTTCAACTACTGTTTTCCCTTTCTTCGATAAGAGTGCAAATAAGACAGGGGCATTACCGAAATCCGTCTTGTGGTTTAATTGCTTTCTTGTTTCTGGACCGAGAAAAATAATTTCCCATGGCTCGGTCATCCGGTGATTGGGCGCCATCGTACCCAATTGAAGCCAGTCCATCAACTTCTTTTCGCTGATCGGATCGGTTTTGAATTTTTTGATTGTCCTTCTTTGTTTGATAGCTTCCGCTATATTCATATTTTTTCTCCCTTTCCTGCTGCTAACTTGCTGACAGACTACTCTAAAATCATTCTACCATCTTGAGTTTTTTATACAAAAACATTCCAATTGCAGGGAAAAACAACCAAGTTTACCAGCTTGATGCCGACATTATGTCACGCCCCGGTCCGCGAATCGGAGAAGCCGTCGAATTGGCAGCTCAAACGGTATATCCAAATCTGTTCGATTAAACAAAGAAGGTTTAAACCTCCAGGAATTGTTCTTGAATGCTATGTAAGATACGTGCATGGTATCAGTTGCCTACAGAAAAACCATACACAAAAGTGTATGGCGGCCTATTGGCGTATAGAACAGCCATGTTCAAATATATATGAAGAGGGGGGTACCTGTCCTATATAGAGGAACGTTCAAGACTGCTCTTCACGATAATCACCTTCAATTGAAAACGATTATCATTTTCAACTTATTTAAATTTTATCAAATATCCACAAAATGTCAAGCACTCTTTATCAATAATTTTTCATTTCTTAATGATTTTTCTGATTGCAACAGAAAAAAGAACATCTGACTTTTCAGGTCAGATGTTCTTCCTTCTCTTCTATGATATGAATGAAAATTCATTATGTCGATATCAAATGCTACTATGTTTTCCTTACTAATGTAATTATATCAAACCTGTCTGATTTTTTCCACTATTTACATTGAGATTATTCTTTCTTATACAGACTCCACTGTATATTGCCCAATGGCTTCATAGGGTTGAATTCCCTCTTGTTTTCTTTAATAGCGGGTCCTGAATCGTCATCCTTATCGACCGGGTCTAATACGAGCAATATCTTTCCTTTCATGATTTGCTCTATATATACATCCATTTCCTCTTTTGTCAGTGATAAAGACGACAATTTTTCTAACACATCCTGTTTCTTGCCGAAAAAGAATAACTTTTGAAGAGCTTGAAAAAAAGTATTCATTTCCTCGTCCTCTAAAAAAGAAAGATTCACCTTTTCTTTTCTCTCCATTTGCAAACGATCTTTCTTATCAGCCATTACTGTCAGATCTTTACTCTTAAAACCTCTCGCCTTCAGTTTATGGATAGCTTCCATTACTTGCTCATGATTATCATACACCCCATAAACAATGCCTGCCATACTACCCTCCTCCTTTACGGATTACGCAAAAATAAGGTTATATTGACATTTTTAGAATTTTCTTTGTTTTGATTGTAATATAACCACCGGCTGATTGACAACCAGCTAATGCTACGGGTATTAAAACCGAAAGATCAAAAAAAAACGATTCTTTGTGTAATCCATATCTTATTCTCCAAAAGACAGAAATTAGTCCATATATATGGTGTTTGATTGATAAAAAGAAAGGAAAGCAAAAAAGTTCTTCCTTATATTCGGTATATGTTCAGTAATGGCTATCATAATAGCACCTTCCAATTCTGCTAATATACACAAAAATGACTCCCTTAAAGGGCCATTCGACATTTCATCAACAAGAAAAAGCTATCCATACTAAAGCATTGCCGCAATCATTACTAAATAAGATTCCCAAGATGCCCAGTATGGCGACATGTATAAAATGATTAGGAAAGACAGGATATACAAAACCGGCATGGCTCCTTCTATTTGCTATACGAAAGATAAGCAAGAAGGCAGCTTCGATGTACGTTCCGAAAAAGGGCCCTTAATCAAGCCGCCTGTCGATAATCTGTCTTTACCGCGCTCTGTATACGTCATAAGCCGTCTGTATTAGGGTTGCTTAACGGGGGAGTGATTCTGGTTTCCTCTTGATAGGAGGAATCATTTTGATCAGGTCCCAAGCCGCTGTCAAACTGATAAACGACCAGAATTTCCCCATCTTTGATCCGTTTCAGATACATGTTTTTTTCTTCCTCTGTCACATCAAGCATGGATAGCCTATTGTCCATTTCCGCATTATCGTCCAGCTGAAAGAAATGTTGGATTTTCTCAAGAAGCCCTTCCCCACGGGAGCTTTCCTTCATTTCCAATATTTCCACATTCTCTTTTCCCTCAAGTGACAGACGCTCTTTACGGTCAGCCAACACTGCAATCTGCTGGTTGCTGATGCCCTTCCTCTTCAAATCGCGTATTGCTTCCATTGCTTCCGAGTGCGACCGGTAAGCTCCGTATATCTTGCCAGACATAGTGAATCCCTCCAGCCATCATCTTTTTCCTATTATACCCTTGCTTTCGACTAGCAAACGAAGGAACTCTATTGTCTAAAAACCTTACAGTATTCCATCTGCTCATGGATGCAATCCAGGTCCACTCCGTATCCAATGCCTGTTTCACAGGACACCGTTATAAGCCCATTTTCCACGGTCACCTCAGGCTTGATGATATCTTGTTGCCAATAATTGGAGGATGCTGCAGTATCTCCAGGCATACAGAAACCGGGCAATGTCGAAATGGCGATATTATGGGCTCTGCCGATACCAGATTCAAGCATCCCCCCACACCAGATAGCAATCCCTTTCTGTTGGCAGAAATCATGGATACGGATCGCTTCAGAAATACCGCCTACCCTGCCAATCTTCATGTTGATGACGCGACAGCTCGCCATATCGATCGCTTTGCGGGCATCTTCAAAAGATGTGATGCTCTCATCCAGACATATAGGAGTCTTGATTTGGGATTGCAGGACTGCATGATCGACCAGATCATCATGGGCTAGCGGCTGTTCGATCATCATAAGGTCAAAGTCATCTAATTCCTTAAGCCGGTCGATATCATTCAGTGTATAGGCTGAATTAGCGTCAGCCATGATCGCTAATTCAGGAAAACGCGTCCGCACTGCACGAATTGGCTCAATGTCTTGCCCTGGCTTGATTTTCAGCTTCACTCGCCTATATCCGGACTCTATAGCCTTGTTTATTTTAGAGAAAAGTTGACTTGTCGAATCTTGTATACCAATTGCGATGCCCACTTCAACCGTTTGTCTTCTGCCTCCGACTGCCTTCCAGAGCGGAATGTTCTGTCTGCGGGCATACAGGTCCCACACGGCGCATTCAAGCCCGGCTTTTGCCATCCGGTTCCTTTTTACAAATGCAAACAATTCTGATATCCTATCCGGATGGCAAATTTCTTTGCCGAGGAGTGCTGGAACTAAAAAATCCTCTAGCATATGCCAGCTCGTTTTAACCGTTTCTTCCGTATACCACGGCGCCTCAAATGCAACTGCCTCCGCCCACCCTGAATATCCATCTGCATCCCTCACCTCGACCAGAATGCACTCCTTGTGACTCATTGTGCCATAACTGGTTGTGAAGGGCGTGTTCAATCCCATTTTCATTTTACGCAATGTCACTTCTTCAATCTTCATATGAAACGCTTCTTTCTATTCAGTAAATTTTATCTTTTCATCATAATATCATACTGCCTTCCTTTCGATCGCGAAAGCAGTGCCACATAGAAGGACAACAATTAGAAAGATCGTACAAAACACACATGCCATGACTGGTTCAGCAAGCTGGCCATCAACCAGGTTATTGATGGCATATGCGCTCATTCTTGTCGGACTCCAGGCAAGCGCTGCGTCAAACCAGTCTGATATGACAGATAAGCCACCGATGAAAAGCGCCGCCATCCCTGCAATCAACCCATTACTGTCTAAAATTGCGCTCATGAACAGTACGACACTTATAACAAAAAACAGATAGAGAGTGTACATTAGCATGCTGTTCAATAATAGATTGAACTGAATAGAATCAAACAAGACGAAGGTATAGTAAGCCGATAACAGGTAACCGCTCATGAATGACAGGCTAATCAGAATAATATAGGCTGCCATTTTGCTGCCTGCTATCGTCATTTTATTGACCGGGCGAACAAGCAGAAAGACCAATACCCCTTTTTTTCGTTCATCACTAATGGCACCCATTGCAGCAGCAATAACCAAAAGAATCCCGATGGTGTTCAATTGCGAAAGGACGCTCGCCATCACTTCAGCCCCTCCCGGCTTCGCAATCTCAAAAACTGTCCCTTCCGGCAAACTCCCACTTAATTTTAGGATGTCATCCATGAAATAATAAGTGATTGGTTGCATGACTGATAATAGCATGAACACAACAGGTAACCATATCAGTTTTTTGCTGCGCCAGAAGCCAAGACATTCCTTTCTGAACAGTACAGAAAATGACTTCATTTGATCACCTCCATAAATATCTGTTCAAGCGTCTGTCTTTTTTCCTGAAACAGCAAAAGGTCAACTCGATGGCTCAAACACCAGCTCAAAAGGTTATGCTTATCGCAAGATGCCCAAAGTGTCACATCCGCTGAACATTTTGACCTATATTCGACCTTTTTGACAAAAGAGCACTCTTTTAGCCCAGCAGGAAGCGGACAGGAAGCCTTTATTGTAAAAGTTTGTCCCGCTGTACCCAGCAAAGCCGATAGTTGATCATGTGCCATCAGCGCACCATCCTTAATCAACAGCACATTGTCGCTAATCTCTTCAGCATCATGCAGGACATGGGTGGAATATACAATTGTAGAATGAGCCTTCAAGTCAGATAGGATTTTCATCACTTCTCTTCTGCCTAAAGGATCGAGGGCTGAGACCGGTTCATCCAACAGTAAATATTTAGGTCTATGAAGTAAAGCTTGCGCCAAACCAAGACGCTGCTTCATGCCCCCGGAAAACCCACCTATTTTCCTGTCCGCGGCGTATTGAATGCCCGTTGCAGCCAATACTTCATCTACTCGCTCTTTCGGTTTTTCTACTTTAGAGAGGATTGCCATTGTTTCCAGAAACTCCACAGCGGTCATCCACGTGTAAAATTCAGGTGTTTGGGGGAGATAACCGATGTTCCGTTTCCAGCCCTTCTCTTTTTGTATCGAGATTGTACCATTAGTGGGCTGTAATAGCCCAGAAAGCATTTTCAATAAAGTGCTCTTCCCTGCTCCGTTTGGACCAATCAGAGCCGTGCAGCCGCCCTGCTCCAGTGAAAAACTTACATCATCCACAGCCATACGGGAACCGAATTTCTTTGTGAGATTTTTCACAACTATACTCATAATCTCATTCCTCCTTGCGTCCGAATAGGAAATAAGCAACCGGACCGATTATGTTAAAACAAACAATCACTACTACCCAAAGCCACTTCGGTCCTTTCGTATTTGTTTGTTTCAGGCAGCTCATTAAAGCCGTTATCATCAAGACCATCTGCAGAACGAATACCGGAAGCAGAACCTTAACTATCAATTCTGTGTTTTCCATATCATTTTTTCTCCTTTCTTTTAAGCGGGTAAATGACAACCAAATAATAAATGATAGCGGATGACGGGAAATTCAGTAAACCGATTAATCCCCAAAACCATGGATTTTTGCCATGCTTTCGTGCAGATAAAAACATGGCGATACTCTGTGACAGCAGCAGCGTAGCCGTTAATAAATACAGCATTATAAGTGGAAATGCCCCAACAAACGATTTATCCATTACAAGCATCGCCCCTATGCTTCGGCTTGCTTTCCAACCACATTTTTACAGGTATTGCAAACAATCCTCCTATCTGTATCACAAGGAAAATGACAGGTGTTTTCATAAAAAGAACAATAAGCAAGAAAACGAGAGATGCAGCCACTGCCAAAAACTGGATAAATTCCCGTTTTTGTCTCTGGCGGTGTTGCCTCTTTTGATGAGCAAGCATTGTTTCTATCGACTGTACAGACGGAGCTTCTGCCTGTATCGTTTGATCGATTTCTTGGAATGCAGCTGCTATATCTCTATAAAGCTCATCATTATTCATCCCGGTTCAACTCCTTCCTTGTCATTCTGATCGCCTTATGGACTCTTGATTTCACTGTTCCTTCCTTGATCGATAACATCTTTGCTATTTCTTCATATGTATACCCGTAGTAATGTTTTAACAGAAGCGGCAACCGATATATGGGATCTAAGTCAAGCAGTACATCCGCCAGTTCAAAATATTCAGGTGAGGATTGTTTCATCCTCCACCTTATCCATTCATTCATTTCATTAGAAGCACGTTTCAAAAATAGCCGTTCTCGCTTCTTTTTCCTATACATATCCACGTACGTCCTGGTGGCAATGGTGATCAGCCAACTGGAGAAGCGGCTTCTTCGATCATAGCGATTTATATTCATATATGATTTCAGCATCGTCTCCTGGATGATATCCTCCGCCAAAGATGGGTTCATCGTCAGTTTTATCATATATTTATACAGAAAAGGATAATGAAGTTGGAACAATGCAGCGAAAGCCTTCTCTGATCCCTGCTGTGCTTCTGTGATCAAGCGGTCTTCCTCCTCCAGAGTATGGCTCAAAATCACACCTCCAAAACTTCAGATATATCTATTATACGAAATGGCTGTAGGAATCGTTCACTATTATTGAATTATTTTAAACTTATACAATCACAAAATACCTTATGCCCCCACCTTTACACACAAAAAAGAACGCCTTGCAGGAAAGACGTTCTTTTTGGATAGTCTCTTATTAACGGACTCCACGCATATATCTTTGGATGACCGGTGACATCATGAAAATGGCCAAACCAAGTAAAATGGCGAAACCTCCGATTGCTCCGAAATAGATGACCTCTGTTTCGGTATCGTAAAACTTCACGATTTGTGCATTGATTGCTTGTGCCGAAGCACTTGATAGGAACCAAAGACTCATCGTCTGAGCCGAGAAGGCTGCAGGAGCCAGTTTTGTAGTAGCCGACAATCCGACAGGAGACAAGCATAGTTCCCCCAAAACAACCAAGAAGAAGCTCAAAACAAGCCATAAGGGGCTCACAAGTGATTCGGTGCCGTTAATATAGGCAGGGAAAATCATTACTAAAAATGAGAGGCCTGCGAAGAATAAGGCTAAAGCAAATTTCTTCGAAGTCGAAGGCTGCCTATCCCCAAGTTTAACCCATAGCCACGCGGCAATCGGCGCAATTGTAATGATGAAAATCGGATTCAACGATTGGAATAATGCAGGAGATATTTCCATTCCCCAGAAGCTTAAATCCGTCCGTGTATCTGCATATAAGCCCAACAGGCTGGCTCCTTGCTCCTGAATTGCCCAGAACATAACAGATGCCAGGAACAAGGGGATATAGGCCAAAAGCCGGGAACGCTCGTCTGCATTCGTCTTAGGGCTTCTGTACATGACGACGAAATAAATAACAGGCATAATGATCGCAATAATTGTCACTATTAGAATAAAACGATCGATTGTCATCCAGCCGATATTGGTTAAATAAAAGCCAACAAGCCCAAGTACTGCGACACTTATCCCGATGATCGAGAAGATTTTCTTTCTTTCCTCAGGCATTAACGGATTTGGCACATGCATGCCGGCTAAACCAAGATTTTTCTTTTTGGTAATCATAAAAACTACTAGACCGATAAACATCCCAACAGCTGCTGCCGCAAATCCGGCATGAAAGCTGTAATTACTCCACAAACGCGAAACGATAATAGGGGCAGTGAAGGCCCCAAGGTTGATCCCCATATAGAAAATACTGAAGCCGGAATCCCTGCGATTATCTGTAGGCGCATATATATCCCCTACAATATTGGAGACGTTCGGTTTTAGTAATCCTGTACCGATGATAATGAAGAACATACTAACAAAAAATGCCGTAACTCCAAATGGCAAGGCCAACACAATATGCCCGACCATAATGAAGACTCCTCCGTAGAACACGGTCATACTGGCGCCAAGCAGCCTGTCCGCTATCCATCCGCCGATAATGCCTGATAGATAGACAAGTGATCCATAAATGGCGTAGATGGAAAGCGAGGTCGTGTAATCAAGCCCCAATCCCCCTTTAGATACTTCATAGTATAAATAATAGAGTAGAATGGCTCTCATGCCATAATAGGAGAACCTCTCCCAGAACTCAGTGAAAAATAGTGTGAATAATCCCTTCGGATGACCAAAGAACCCCGTTTTCGGAATACTTTGGAGCACTTTCTCCCTTTCATCTGTTTTCAAAAATACTTCCTCCCTTTTGTCCTTACCATGGTGGATTAATATTATTTAGAATAACAATAAAAGATATGATATTATAAATTTTCCAATAAATCAATTTTTAAGATTATTGAGAATTATCTTTATTTTATTGATGTATTTGTTTTTATTGCTTTAAAATCATACAAAGGTTTAAGTTCTGATAGAAAAGGCAATAACTATGTTAGTATAATTAATTCACTTTCCGGAGGGATCACTTAATGAAAAAGTGGACTGGTCTATGCCTAACTGCAGCAGCTTCTATAATGATTTTGGGGGGATGCGGTGATGCAGATGACGACAATGTAAATATGAACCAAGGGAATCAAACTGAACAAGGCACCAATACGGAAACATCGGATGGCAAGCAGACAACCGAACACAATATATCTTTCTCTTCGTTTGAACTGGATGTGGACTATAACAACAACAAATCCTTTGAAGTCGATTATGAAAATGATAACGAAGGAACGGAAGCATCCATAGATGATGAATTGAACAATCGGAAAATAAAAGGGGATGAAGCCTTCCAAGAGCTTAAAAACAGGCTGGAAAGCTTCAGCTTTGACCAAAACACCCCAGAGGACGAAGTTATACAAGAAGTGCTGAACTCATTTGATTTAAAAAATGACTACAAGCACTTCGAACTGGAAGTGACTTTTTCTGACGGAACGGTAAAAGAATACAGGAAGTAATATAAAGGGAACCGGACTTTATTGTGTCCGGTTCCCTTTATAAAATCATAAATGTGCAGAAAGCTTTTTCCTTCGCCATAACTTGCTCATGATGCCGTGTGACGGTGAGAACAGCAAGCTGATAACAAACAGAATACCTGCGGACACAACCATACATCCAGCAATCGATGCATTAAGGAAATAAGCCATATAATACCCGGAAACTGTTGAAATAATCCCCGCTAGACAACTGATAATCAGCATATTCCTTAGCCGGTCGGTCAAAAGATAGGCTGTGGCTGCTGGAACAATCAACATTCCGACGACTAAGATCGCCCCTACACTCTCGAATGATGCCACCGTTGTCACCGAAACAAGAGTCATGAGCAAATAATGGAAGAAAGCGACCGGAATCCCCATCGCCGCTGCCAGACCCGGATCAAAAGAGCAGATCTTAAATTGTTTATAAAACAGTGCAATTACCAGGATGTTGATCAGTAAAACCGCACCGCCGATCCATACAGCCCTTGGCCCAGCTTCCACTCCGGCTATCATAATCGTATTCCACGGGGCATAGGCAATCTCCCCATACAGAATATGTTCAACATCCAGATGAACCTGATTTGCGAACACGCTCACAAGAACCACACCAATAGAAAAAAGCGCTGTGAACACTACTCCAATAGAAGCATCAGCCTGTACACCGGTGTTTGAGAACAAACTGATTAAATATACGGTAATTAAACCGAGTGCCGCTGCCCCTGCAATCATAAAGATGGAATCCATCGATCCGCTAATTAAATAAGCAATCACGATACCCGGCAATACTGAGTGACTGATGGCATCCCCCACCATACTCATCTTCCTGAGAACGAGGTAGCAACCGACAAGGGCGCACGCAGAAGCTATGAGGGAACCTATTATCATAATCCAAATGGCATGCATTAAACTTCACCTTCTTCTGCATCACGGATAATTGCCGATTTTTTCATATAATTCCTGATCCTCGCTTTTGCAATGATTCCTTTTGCAGGGGCAAACAAAAAGGATAGGAGAAATATCCCTGTCGCTGACAGAACGATTAAAGGGCCTGTCGGCATATTAGAGCCGAATGACGAAAGAATTGTTCCGACAACACCGCTTAATCCCCCGAAAGCGCCCGATATTATCACCATATAATGGAGCTTATTCGTCCAATATCTTGCCGCCACAGCAGGCGTAATAAGCAATGCAGCCATCAAAATAACACCCACCGCCTGAATGCCTGCGACTACCGCCATCACGATAAGGAACATTATGCCTTGCTCCAACAGCCTGGTCGGCAGCCCCATCCCCTTTGCAAATCCCGGGTCAAAAGAGACCAGTTTGAATTCTTTAAAAGACAAAGTAGTGACAATAAGCAGAAGGGCACAAATCAAAGCCATCGTTTGGACATCACTGCCCACCATGGCTGCAGCCTGACCGAACAAAAATTTATCAAGGCCGCTCTGATTACCGAAGTTGTTCTGTTGGATTTGCGTAAGCAAAACAATTCCAAATCCGAAGAAGACAGTCAATATAATTCCAAGTGCAGCATCCTGTTTTATGCGAGTATGCCTTGTGATGTAAGTGATGGCCAAGGTGGCTACAAGTCCAGCTGCAAACGCGCCGAGCATGAAGGCAATCACTGACTTTGTCCCAGTCAACATAAACGCCAAACAAATACCCGGCAATGCGGCATGCGATAAGGCATCTCCCATCAAAGACTGCTTTCTAAGGTATGCGAAACTTCCGACAACACCGCTGCATACACCGAGCAGTAGCGTCCCCATCAAAACCCATTGAGTATTCGGATCATTGAACAGCTCTAACCATTCCATGTTTTCACCTTCACCTCAATCCTCAATTCACAATAGCCGCATGGGATTCTCCCCCAAGCATCGTTAATTTGCCTCCGTATGTCCTCTGAAGAACTTCCGCACGAAATACATCCCCTGTGGGCCCTATATCGATCACTGTCTCATTAAGCATGATGACCCAATCGAAGTACTCCTTTACTGTATTCAGGTCATGGTGGACAACAAGTACCGTTTTCCCCTCTTTCTTCAAACCCCCGAGCAGTGAAATAATCGCTTTTTCAGTGGCAGCATCCACTCCTGCAAACGGTTCATCCATAAAATAGAGGTCAGCTTGCTGGGCCAGAGCACGTGCTAAAAACACTCGTTGTTGCTGTCCCCCCGATAATTGGCTGATCTGTCTGTCTGCAAAAGCGGACATTCCTACTTTCTCCAGGCACTCATATGCCATATCTTTATCTTTCTGGGCAGGTCTTTTAAACCAGCCTATTTTTCCGTACCTGCCCATCAGGACAACATCAAGGGCATTAGTCGGGAAATCCCAATCGACCGATTCCTTTTGCGGGACATATCCTACTTTCCTTCTTTGGCTTAAATAGCTTTCACCGAATATTTCCACAGTTCCACTTAAAAGGGGCATCAATCCAAGAATCGATTTGATCAGGGTAGATTTCCCGGCGCCATTCGGACCGATGATCCCGATAAGCTTGCCTTCCGGAATGGAGAAACCCACCTGTTTTAGCACCGTTTTTTTGTGATAGGCAACGGACAGATTCTCAACTTTTAAAGGTACCGACATCACCATACTCCTTTCTGCTTTCCTTTATACTGGCTCATTTCAGTGCTTCCGTTATCGTTTTGACGTTATGACGGACCATCCCAATGTATGTCCCTTCTGCCGTGCCCTCAGCTCCCATTGCATCAGAGAATAGTTCGCCGCCTATTTCCACTGTGTGTCCCTGTTCTAACGCTCCATCAATGACCGCTTCTATTGTCGTCTTCGGTACACTCGATTCCACAAAGACAGCCTTTATTTTATTTTCCACAAGATAATTCCTTAACTCCGAAACATCCTTTGATCCGATTTCGGAATTTGTACTAATTCCCTGAAGACCTCTAACCTCAATGCCATACGCGTCCCCAAAATAGCCGAATGCATCGTGAGCAGTAACAAGGACACGATCCTGTTCGGGAATCGACTGCAGTTGTTCCTTCACATATTCGTGCAGCTCCTCAAGTTCAGCAATATACGCTTTTGCATTTGCCTCATATGCTTCCGTATTTGCTTTATCCAGTTTAACCAACTCATCCCTAACCACTTCGGTAGCAGAAATCCAATGCTTTACATTGAACCAGACATGGGGATCAAACTGGCCCGGATAATCAGCTGACTCCAGTAGTTCAGCATCAGCAATGGCTTTTGTGACCGGAAAAATAGGCTTATCCTTCTTCATACGTACAAATATGTCTTCCATCTTACCTTCGAGATTCAACCCATTATAAAAAATGATGTCGGCATCCCCTAGTTTATTAATATCCCCCTGGGTTGCCTTGTAAAGATGCGGATCGATGCCTGGTTTCATTAAACTGATCGATTCGACATATTCCCCCCCAACATTAGCAACCACATCCCCAATCATTCCGGTTGTCGAGGTGACCTTAAGCTTCCCTTCCTGTTCTTCTGCTCCCTTCTCATCGTTGGAACATCCGACAATGAACAACAATACAAGTATAAACAACCCCTTTAGCCACACGTTTCTTCTCATCTCTTCAGCCTCCTATCCACTATATGTTTCATTCTCGAAAATGTTTTTTGCTTTTTTCTTTATTTTACATACACACAAAAAAGTTTACCTAGAGAAACTTTTGTTCTATGATACAAGTTATTATATAAACAGTCAACCGCAAATATTCAGAAATCGATACAAAAAGATTAGAAAATTGCCCAGATATCTTAAAAAATCAACATGTGCGAAAAGGTTCATTTCTCAACAATCAATCCGATGGTATCGGGAATGTGACAGAACTTTTTTACTGTACTCGGAAAAGGGAAAGCGAAAAGAAGAAGTCGAATAGCACATAATCATGACGGTTTGTCTCCGCAGGAGATCGAGCATTAATGACCTATACAAAAGAAGGGTACATAAGCATTACATATTTAAATCTGATGGCAAGGAAAAGATTCGAGGAGTATACATCATATCCAGAACGTGAATAGTTATCACAGTCTGCTCAAGAACTGGAAAAATCGACTTAGTAGCATGGAGACATACATAATACCTCGACCACTATAGGAGTTGGATCCTAACGAGATAGTCACATTACCAGGAACCTAAGTGAAAATTCAGCTCAACAAATGATTATGCTTCATAATGGAGTATTTAGGTGGCTTACAGATGTTTCCCATCCGAAGAATTTGTGTTATATAAAAGCTTTAATTGTACGGGGCAATCCTAAGATTTTGAGCTTCCTTTTCAATCAAGAAAAATGATTCGAATTAAAGAAGTTTTGCCTTAACGTTTGACCTCTTCATACCAGCCTGTCGCAGCAAAAAAACCATTCAAAAAAATGTCACAACAGGCACACACAATGAACAGTTTTATCAATTACACTAAAAAATTGTTATGGATCCTAAAAACTTCAATTTCAAATCAAAAAATAAAAAACTGATCGTACTTATCATTCTGCCAATCATTTTGTCAATTCTGGTATTTTCCTTTTATTTTGTCATTTCATCTAAACAAAGCAAATCGATAGAAGCAGTAGAAGACGTTTCTTTAAGAATCCTTAAAATTGACTCTGTTTTGGAGGTTTTTGACAACCCGAATATTGAGATAGAAGACAACTGTATCCGGATAACCCTTACCGCTGAAGAGGACTTTGCACACCTTGATCCTCTTCAGCAGTACATTCGTTTAGAGACATTCACTAAACGGCTTCGTACTCTATTCCCCTTTCACACAAATTATTATGTAAATAATCTAGTCTATAAGGATGTCAAGATAGAGGTGAAAATCAATGATCAAAAGCATTTCGGTTTTTCAAGCAAATTGCAAAGTATATACAGAAAATACCGGTCCGACAGCCATTTGACCCTTAATCAGGACATTATATATACGACAGATGATTTTAAAGAGGCTGTGGCTACCTGTGTTGCATCCCAACAAATTGAGAAAGTGAACGGTTACGACGATATAGAAATATTCAATTATGCCAATAAGCTATTTGAACTGATGACCAATGACGGTATGTATTATCGGGGTGAAGAAGACTTAGAGTTAATATTGGAAAATGTCTGCAATAAATACCAAATCACCCCTGAACAAATAGAAGAGATTAACAATAAGTATTATTTGATTTCAGGCATGTTTTAAGCCTCTCCGAAATACAGTATGACAAACGAAAACGACAGCCTTTTTTCGGACTATCGCTTTCATAACTATAATGCTCTGCTTTCATAGTCGATGGGGAGATTCCCTGCTTATTGCCGCCCAAGCACATATCTGTCAATAGCTTTCGCTACGCCATGTTCATCGTTGGCTGCGGTGACCCAATCTGCTGCAGCCTGAACTGGTTGTTGGGCATTCCCCATCGCTACACCGATACCTGCTTCTCTGATCATTGCCATATCATTAAGACTATCACCAATGGCCATGACCTCCTTCATTGTAATGGATAAGAAGCCGCATACCTTCTCAATGGCCATTGCCTTATTGATCCCTAATGCATTCACTTCAATATTGGTCGGGCTCGAGTTACTGATTTCTAATTTACCCGCTGAATACAGCTGCTCCCATACCTTCTCCCTTATCTGATCATTCTCAATTTCAAATCTGCATTTCAGCCATTCTACAGATCCATGGTCCTCAGGCATCTCATTATCCCAAATTTTATCACTGCTGATTGCCCAAAAAGGAAGTTTATATTGTCTAGAAAGGTTCCAAAGCCAACTCATGACTGTCGTATCAATCAGGCTCCTTTCCACCAAATGGCCATTGCCATCCCAAATCTCACTCCCATTCGCTGTAATCATGTATGACGAGAGACGGAGGGATTTTGCATAATCGGCAGCTGTCATTCTTATTCTGCCTGTGCTGAGCAATACTTTTACGCCCGCCTGCTCAGCTTTAAGGATTCTATCTTTATTTTTTTCAGGAATTTTCCCCTCGCTGTCCAGGAGTGTCCCATCCATATCAATCGCAACTAGCTTTATCTTTCGTTTCAACGCCATATCCTCTCCCCGTTTGAATTATACTATTCATGTTATACCTATTATGAGATAATTAAAACATTAAGGGGTTTTCAGAGAATCTTATAAATTTTAACTTCGGTAACAAATTGGTAACAATTGAATGATAGAATACAGATAATAGTTCTTACGTGTGTTGGGAGGTCCGTAAATGAAAAAGTCTAAATGGTTTGATTCCTATGCCATGTCTTTGCTTGCTGGCTCCGCAGCTGTCATGACGCTGTCGAAAGAAGCAGGGGCGCTATTTTTTGCCATGACGGTGATGACCCTGCTATGCAGAAGCATCGTTTCATCCAAAGCAAACCGTTTCTTTAACACGAAGCTGAAAACCTCAAATGATAATCCTTCGTAAACAACAGGCATGAAGAAATCCCCGGAAAGTTATCCGGGGATTTCTTCATTCTTCTGCGTATTTTTTGGGGGTGTTTCACACAGCTATGCACCAAAAGAGTTACCTTGTAACAGCCAAGCAGTAGTTAATATGTTCAAAAGCATGAAGATAATCATTCCTGCCAGAAAAGAAACGTTCCTCTATCTCATCAGATGTTAGATGTTCATAAATCAGCCACCCAGAATCCTCTAACATCTTTTCCAGTTCCGGATAGCTGAAGCTGGATTTCATCGGTTCGCCACTGGCCTTGGCCATCGCTATCATGTTTTGGACACGCTTCACATCGGATGAAAACAAAAATTCATCCGCATAATCGAAGACGATGCTGCTGCCTCGGGGCACAATGCCAGATATTGCTTTCAAAAGAGCTGCAAATCGCTCCTTTGTCAAATAATAGGAAACACCAAGCCAACTGAAAAAAGTCAATTTGTGCTGATCTAAGCCCGCTTTCATTAGTCCAGCAACCAAGTCACCAGCCGAAAAGTCAATAGGGACATAATGCAGGTTATCACTGATCCCCCAACCAGCTTGCTCCACCCTTTGTTTCTTGAATGCTTGAGTAGCAGGATGGTCGACTTCAAATACGTGAAAATGCTCCAGTACGTCAGGGTTCCGATAAGCAAACGTGTCCATTCCAGCGCCAAGTATCACATATTGTGAAGCGCCTACTTGAATTGCATTTGCAAGCGCATCTTCAGAAAACCGAGCCCTTGCTAATGGTGTAGGAGCTAGTTGAGTATGGACGACCCATCTTAGCGTTTCTGCCGGAGTAGAGAAAGCCTCTTTTTTGTCTGGAGAGAAAAAGTCAATTCCTCCTGCCATATACCTAGAAATTTGCTCATATTCCCCAGCCGTCATTAATTGTTTTGCCAAATTATCAGAAAAAATCTTAGGATCATCATTCTCTTCATGATAAGCTCTGCTGAAAGAAGAAATCAATGCTGTCATGCTGCTCTCATTATTTTTCATGATAACCTCTCCTTTAAGATAAAGGCTGTTTTCTAAAAGATTGTTGTTTTACATAAGTTCAGTAATGAAAACCAATTGATTGGGAGCGGAAGGTGCGAGACTCCTGCGGGATTAGCGGACCGGGTGAGACCCCGCAAGCGCTTGGCGCTGAGGAGGCTCACCGCCCGCCCCGCGGAAAGCGAGCAACCTGGAGCCTACTTCTTCATAGGCAACAAAGTTTGCGAAAACAGCCAAGATAAAAAAATGATAAATGATGGCATGTATATATATAATAACAGCTTAGGCCCTTATTTTGAGGACCCAAGCCGTTTCATTCATTTGTTCAATTAAGCATAGGAATGAATGCCCACTTTTTTCACCCAGCCAAATACATCTTCTAGCTCTCCGCTCTGGATACCCGTTAATGTATTATACAGCTTAGTGGAAAGTTCACCTGTTTTCCTATCATTAATAATGATTGAACGGTCATCCCAAACGAATTCCCCAATCGGTGAAATCACGGCTGCTGTTCCTGTTCCGAACGCCTCTTCAAGCTCCCCTTTACGGTGCGCTTCAAAGATTTCCTCCATTGAAATGCGTCTTTCGGATACTGGGACATCCCAATATTTCAACAGTTCAATGATGGATGCACGTGTCACGCCCGGCAAAATACTGCCATTTAACTCAGGTGTGATGACCTCTCCTTTAATTTTGAAGAAGACATTCATAGCACCTACCTCTTCCACATACTTCCGGTGCACCCCATCCAGCCACAATACTTGGGAGCAGCCTTGTGCGCCAGCCATTTGCTGGGCTTTCAGGCTGGCAGAATAGTTGCCTCCCGTTTTGGCTGTGCCTGTTCCTCCTTTGACAGATCGAACATATTGATTTTCAACAGCGATTTTGACCGGGTTGATTCCCTCTTTATAATAAGCGCCAACCGGCGACATGATAATAATGAATTTATATGATCCTGCAGGCGATACACCGAGGAATGGTTCAGTCGCAATGATGAATGGCCTGATATACAAGGACGTGCCTTTCGCATGCGGAACCCAATCCCGGTCCACTTCAATCAATCTCTCAAGACCTTGAAGCGCCAACTCCTCATCAAAATGAGGAATACAGATACGTTCATTTGATTGGTTCATCCGTTCAAAGTTCTTCTCCGGCCTAAACAATACAATGTCGTCCTGTTTAGTCCGGTAAGCCTTCAACCCCTCAAAGACCGTTTGTCCATAGTGAAATACCATACAGGCAGGATCCAACGTCAGGGGTTGATAAGGCACTATTTGAGCATTATGCCAGCCGATTCCAGCCGTGTAGTCCATCACAAACATATGATCAGTAAAGACCCGGCCGAATTGCAGCGTATCATCTGCCGGCTTCTCTTTTTTCTCTTCGGTAAGCAAAACTTCGATTGTATTAGTCTTCATTATTATGTCTCCTTTGCTTAATGAACTTCACGCTTTAAAATTTTCAGAAAAATATGATAAATGTTATTTTACTCCTACATTTTATATGTATCAAGTGTTACAAGAAGAATTTATATTTTTTTCATGCCCTCTTCAATACGGTTATATGTCCAAAGAACATCAAACTGTACTCATATATTATATCAAAATAGTATTAAAAAGGATATATTTTTCTGCCGTTTTTACAATGGTTACTTAACCAAGAAAGGGAATTCTGCCATAAATAAGAGAAGCATCCCGAACTAGGATGCTTCTCTTGCTTTTTTATATGAAAAAAGGATAACCAAATCCAAATCCAAACGGGGGACCCAATAAGGCACTTCCTGCCAGCCCCCCAAGAAACCCCCCGACAAATGGTCCAGGCCCGAAGCCAAATGGTCCTCCCCAGAATGGTCTTCCCCAGCCTGGTCTTCCCCAGCCCGGTCTTCCCCAATACCGTCGTCTCATATCTTCTGGATTAAACATAATTGGTGTCTGCATAAGCTATCTCCTCCTAATTCTTAACTTACTAAAGTATATGCAGGTGGAAACCCATACAGATAGGCAGTTGTCTTATGGCTGGGCTTAACCATTCAAAATATGATTATTTTACCCAATTATAAAATTTCATATAAGGATTCAGAATTCCTTCCGGGGATGATAGCCTGAAGCATCCATGCTCGGACAGCCAACTTATTTTCAGGCACTCAGCCATATATATCATATTATTGCGATCGACGAGTACAGGGCCTGCCCCAGTCTCAAGCAGGCACTCATCTCCTTCCGCTTCCGCAATGAACCAAAGCGTTGATATGCCGTCATTTCCGCATCCGCAATCTTCTGTATCGTATATTAGTTTCAGTATCCCTTGCTTGCCTTCAGTCATTTGGAATATTTGATCTATTGCAGCTTTGTCAAATTCGATTTCCATCCAATAACACCCCTTGAACCGTTTACTATCATTGTATCACGGACAGATAAACAAACGGTAGGGAACGTCCTCTATGTATGTAAAGGAAAGAAGCCCCTTGATGAGGAGAGGAGCTCCCTTAAGATAAATACAGTTTCCGAAACTTTTTTTCATAAGTTCCTATTCATGGAGTTTGTTGAATAACCACCACGTTTTCAGGTTGTGATTCCTCCTGCACATCTGTGGTGAGCCTTTTAACTCGTAATTTGGCAATGATTAAATCCAATTGGGCGATAGCCAATTCAGAGTCTTCGGAATGTGCATTTCGATTTAAAATCATTTGTATTTCTTGCCAAACATCATTTTTCTCTTCAAGACCCAATTCCATATCCTTAAGTATAAAATTCTTGATATCTTTTGCCACTAGTTCCGCTTCTTGAATCAATAAACGATGTTGATAAATTTTTTCCACCAAGTCTTTCCGCAGTAACATAGGTTCACCCTCCTTACAGCTGTTAATACTATTGTAAGATACTTTCTTAGATTTTAAAATAATCAAAAATTTCCACATTAACAGCAAAAACCCTTTTCTTTCCTTTAAAGACTTCATCTGTTCGATGATGTCTCCCTACTAGTAAAACAGCTTTCAGAAATAAAAAAGACCTGAGTATAGCAGCACACCAAACTCAGGTCTTGCAAGCAGTGTCTGACTCCCCTTATCAGGTCGAGTGGCGACACATAGGCTTTTCCCTATTATTTTGCAGTGAAAATATCAGTCAAAACAGGCACGATTTGCTTCTTGCGGGATACAACCCCTTCCAAAAGCGCTGTGCCGTTATCTAACTTGACATTATATGCCTGTTCAACAGCTGCCGTTTCTTCCCCTAGGGCCAGTACAGTGCTGTTGCTGTTTAAAATATCAGTTACCGCCAATAAGAATAGATCCAATCCTTTTTCTTGGATAGCTGCTTCAATGGCTGGTTCAATTTCACTTCTGCGCTCAAGTACTTCATTTACATCAATAGCATTGACTTGTGCAACTTCCACTTTATAAGTACCCATCGGGAATTCTTTCGCATCCAATGATATCAGCTCTTCGCCTGTTTTATCTGATAGATTAGCACCGGCTTTTAACATTTCCAGTCCGTAAACAGATGGATCTACCCCGGCAATGGCTGCCAGCTCCTTCGCTGCCGCTACATCCTCTTCAGTGCAGGTAGGAGATTTGAACAGTAAGGAATCGGAGATGATGGCAGACAGCATCAAGCCAGCGATTTCCCTTGGGATCGCCAGTCCTTTTTCTTTGAAGATCTTCAATAGGATCGTTGCGGTGCATCCTACTGGCTCAGCACGGTAATATAACGGATCGCTTGTTTCAAAGTTGGCGATGCGGTGATGGTCTATTACTTCTGTAACCGTAACTGCATCAATATCGCTGACACTTTGCTGGCGTTCATTATGATCAACCAGAATCACTTTTTTTGCTTCCGTAGCTGCCGTTTCTATGTAACGTGGAGCTTCAACTTTAAAGTAGTTCAATGCATATTGAGTTTCAGCATTCACATCCCCCAGACGGACTGCTTCAGCTTGTACGCCTGTCTGCTGTTTAAGGTATGCATAGGCAATAGCAGAACAAATCGTATCTGTATCAGGGTTTTTATGTCCAAAAACCAGTACTTTTTCCATTAAAAATATCTCTCCTTATTTATGGCCATATTCAATTGGCATTATTCCTATGCCATTTTACCATAAATGACAAGCATTTTTAAAATGGTTTTGCAATGGAATAAGTCGGATTGAGTCTATCTGACAGGGACTTCCAGGTCAGCATAACGATGATCCTCTTTCCCTATAAAGTATCCATCATTGTATTCAAGGCATCTGTTCCAAGGGCCATTAATAATCCGATTAAAAATATACCGATCGTCACGCTCCATGCAAGCCCCTTAGAAAACTTTCCTACAATATGTAAACCTATCCCCGCCAGGATTGTACTCCAGATGCTGAACAATTCAAATGTACCGAGGAAGGCACTGTCTTTGCCTAATAATCCTGCCACGCTCGTTAAAGGATATATATAATCAAGGTCCAATAACCACACGACAAAACCGTTCAAGAAAGCCCCGATTACACCTATAAAGGAAATATATACACTCATAGAAAACAATTGCTTGAATCCAACATCCGCTTTAGCGATCTTCGCAATAATCCAGTATATGAAAGCGGAGAACAATCCACCGATCGCGATGGAAAATAAGCCTACGACAATCCCTGTAATCATCCCTATTGCCCTTGCATCATCTTCTTCTTTGGCTGACAATGCATACCCGTCTATAGTGGAAGAGCTATAATCAATGGCTCCCAATGTGAACAAGATACTTACGACCCCAATGAGTGTAGTAATTATCAACGCTGACCAAAATATCGGATTGACCCTGATTTTCCTGAATTGTTCGCTTGGACTCCAGATCATTCTGAGCAAAGAAGGCTTGCCGTCGCCCAAAACCGTTTCGTTTTGTTCCATATTCATCAACCTTCCCCCTAGTTTTATATATAGGAAACATAAGCCTATTATATCGCGAAACCTCTTAATCCGCATAAGTTTTCAAAAAAATGAATCAGTCAATCAAGTTGCATAAGAGCTTTTTGAATAGGGAAGCAGTATCAGAGAAATATTTCGTGACCGGTAGTAGGACCCCCTATAAAAAAGACGATCTGTCCACTAAATTGTCTTTATCGGTCCAAATGCAGAGCAAATAAACACCTTAGTGTTCTCCGGCACCAAGGCGTTTCTTACTAGCGATTTATCTTTTCCAAAATTTCAAAGAAGAGAGTAAACCTTTCTTTTTTCCGTTCGTTTGGCTTACATTGATTAAAGTCTCCGGCTGAAGTTCCTTTAGAAATATATACTCCCGGTCGATGGCATCGTCATAAGCAAGAACCATCCCGATATCTGTTTGGTGGTCTTTATTAGTTACCATCTTATAATCAATGCCGTATTTCTTGGCGGCCTTCATATATTTAGAAAGATGTGTATAATCCAAATCACCATTCAATAGTAATTTAGCACCCTTGTTTTCTTCCAACGACTTTAACACCAAAGGTTGGATTTGAGCTTCCCGGACCTCTTGAATCGTCAGCGCTATGAAAATCCGCTCCCTGATTGTTCCCAGAAATCTTTTTCGCTCCTCTGGATTAATTTCCTTCGCTCCGTAAATTCCTTGCTCAAGGATATCCTCCACTGTCTTTTTTGCCATGATGCTTCCTCCTTGTGTAGCCGAATACATTCTTATCATATGTAGTATCCCTGCTTTCGGGAAAGTTATCACTACTATTTGATGTCTTCCCTTTATAAAAAACATACTAACAGGAAAAGCACAAGGAGAAATAAAAGGCAATAAAAAAGACGAGGCGTCTCCCCGTCTTCAGGATTCTTGTTTTTTCGCCAGGCACCGGTCACATTCCATTAAATAACACTCTTGACTGATATGAATAGATGCCCCGCATTCAGGACATTGCTTCTCTGTCGAGATCTTATAATACTTCCTTCTTATTTGTTGTTTCATTATAATTCCTCCTTTTTTATTGCCCCTCCCGTTTATTTACGGGAAGGGCGCTCGCTATTAGTCAATGATTAATTGGAAGTCTGAAACTGCTCGGCTTCCGTGGAGCCTTTTAAAGCTGTTGTTGACGATGTTCCGCCTGAAACGACAGTTGCAACTTCGTCAAAATAGCCTGTTCCCACTTCTCGTTGATGCCTAGTTGCTGTGTAGCCGAACTCCTCACTGCTGAATTCAGCCTGTTGCAGTTCTGAATAGGCAGCCATACCGCGATCTTTATACTGTCTAGCAAGTTCGAACATGCCATGGTTCAAAGAGTGGAACCCTGCAAGTGTGACGAACTGGAACTTGTATCCCATTTTCCCCAGTTCCACTTGGAAATTCGCAATCGTTTCGTCATCGAGTTTCGACTTCCAATTGAAAGACGGGGAGCAGTTATAGGCGAGTAATTTCCCCGGGAATTTCTCATGGATGGCATCCGCAAATCTCTGTGCCTGTTCCAAATTCGGCTCGGATGTCTCACACCAAATCAGGTCGGCGTATGGGGCATATGCCAATCCTCTGGCTATAGCTTGGTCTAGTCCTGACTTTGTCCGATAGAATCCTTCCGCAGTCCGTTCCCCAGTGATGAACGGATGATCCGCTTCATCTACATCGCTTGTAATCAAATCCGCGGCATCGGCATCCGTACGGGCTATCAATACTGTCGGAACACCCATGACATCAGCAGCCAAACGGGCAGATATCAAATTCTTGACGGCGGTTTGTGTCGGCAAGAGAACCTTACCGCCTAAATGGCCGCATTTTTTCTCCGAGGACAGTTGGTCTTCGAAGTGCACTCCAGCAGCCCCTGCCTCGATCATGCCCTTCATCAATTCGAACACATTCAGCTGACCGCCGAATCCAGCCTCCGCATCTGCCACAATTGGAGCAAACCAATCAATCTCTTCCTTTCCTTCCATATAATGAATTTGGTCTGCACGTTGCAGCGCCTGATTAATCCTCTTAACAACTTGAGGCACAGAGTTAGCTGGGTAAAGACTTTGATCGGGATACATTTGGCCTGACAGATTTGCATCGGCAGCAACCTGCCAACCGCTTAAGTAGATGGCTTTTAATCCTGCTTTCACCTGTTGCATCGCTTGATTTCCCGTCAGAGCCCCCAATGCATTGATGAAATCCTCCGTATTGATTAGATCCCAAAGTTTCTCGGCCCCCCTGCGCGCAAGTGAATACTCTATATCCAATGAACCCCGAAGCTTAATGACTTCCTCAGCTGTGTAGGGACGCGTAACCCCGGCCCACCTTTCTTCATTTTGCCAACTCTGTTCCAATTTTGTAATTCGCTCTTCCCTCATGATATTCCCTCCAAATAATTGTATTGTTCCGGAAGCCTGCGCCGGAAGGTTGGTATGTAATGCATACCTACCAGATGTCGTTACGTCGTTGTTATAATACAGAATTTTTATTTCTTCTGTATTGTATAACAGTATGAAGATTATTGCTACACCTTTTTTCAAATTTTTTGAACATTTACCAAATAATCTTTCCTTAGTCCCGCAATATTGAATAAGGGCTTCGGAGTCATCCTCTATACGAATACACAAAAAAGACCCGCATACAATTGCGGATCCTGAGTTTTTGAATCTTGCTTGAGTGGCGCGCCAGTCTGCGGAAGAGACCGGTACCAAACCTAGAGTGTGGAGTTATTCTTCTGGGGCTTCCAGTCCATCCACCTGAATTTTTTGGATCACCAATATGATCATTATGATGGTTAAAGCGCTGGCAATCCATTTAGCAGACGTAAGATTCTGTCCATATAACTGGGACATCACAATTGGTCCTACCGCCACCCCAATAAAACGAGCCGAACTATAAAACGAGGTAATAATGCCGCGTTGACTCTTATCTATGTTCTCCGTAATCAATGCATCGAGAGCCGGCAGGATAATCCCTATGGCCACACCATTCCCACTTATGATAATAAGAAGCAGGACAATAGATCCTTCCGCCCTGAAGAGAAACAAGCAGATGGCTTGAAGCAATAGACCGAACACTATAGCCTTTTTCATCCTGTCTTTATTCCCTTTTATGACTTTACTGCTCATTAAAGAGGATATACATAAAAATAATAACGGAATTGCGAGTATTAATCCTTTTTTAACACCCTTTAACTTGTATGTGGTTTCCAGATCCGAGGAAAGGAAGACTTGCAGAGAGAAAAGGATAAACATGGCAAATCCACCGACCAAAAAAAGCACATTAAGCCATCTACCCTCTTTCTGAAAGATTTTTTTGGTGTCTTTCAAGAATGCCTTAAATGGCAATGGAGCTGAGAGCGGAGGGGATTTCACCGCAAACAAAACCATTATTAACGACAACAGACTGAATATCGAAATAGCAAAAAAAGGAAGAAACCAAACAACAGCCGCAAGCAACGCACCTAAAGCTGGACTTAACACTTTCCCAAAAGTATTGGAAGTTTCAATAATTCCCAGTGTGGCACTCGCTTCCTCATCATTTTTGAACAAATCGCCCACCAGCGGCAAAACGATTGGGGCTGCCCCAGCAGCACCAATCCCCTGTAGTACCCTTCCAATGATGATCGTCATAAAAGCATCATCCATTTTCCAGGCAGCCAAACCGGAAATCAGACCGCCAATCAAAACGATAAAAAGGCTGGGAAGAATGATCTTTTTCCTCCCGAACCGATCAGATAAGTATCCCGCAATCGGTATAAGAAATATAGATGCCACTGAATAGCAAGTGATGATCAAGCTGGCTTTGGTTGCAGATATATCTAATTTTTTCTCGATTTCTGGGAGAACTGGGATCAGCATACTGTTCCCTAACGTCATAATTAAAGGGATAGAAGCAAGACTAATGATGCTGAATATCCCTACACCGGAATTTTGATTTTTCATCGTTTGATATCCTCAATTTCCATATTATATTACCTAATATGTTCTTAGAGCTTACTGTTTATTAGAGGAAGAAATTTTCAATTCAGCGGATGGACTTGACGGACACACTAATACAGGAGGTGTGAAAGTGACAAAAACACAGTTGACTGTTGCCGGTACCGATATCGAGCAAGTGAAGCGCGAAAACAGTGCTTCAGGTCTTACGTATAATGAAGTCAAAGCCTTACTTGCTAACAAAAAAAAGGCCGGCGTTAGCCGGCTTTTTAGATAATCCAAGTAAAACAAAAGGCTTCGTTCAAAACAGACATTCTGTTCCCTTTTCTTCATAGAATTAGGCAACCCGATTATCAATTGTCAGGTACAGAGGGGAAGCGGAGTATAAATCGGGTTCCTTTATTCTCTTCACTTTCGACCTCAAATCTTCCTTTGTGATTTTCCATGATCTTGTATGTGATCATCAGTCCAAGGCCTGTACCTGATTCTTTTGTGGTGAAAAACGGCTCACCGATTTTTTTCACTAGGTGTTTCGGTATCCCCACACCTGTATCCTCCACCACTACGGTGGTTTGCTGGCCATCATTCTGTAGAGTAATCTTCAGGTCTCCTCCATCAGGCATTGCTTCAATAGCATTCTTGATCAGATTCAGGAATACTTGGCGAAGCCTGTTCTCATCACATAAGACGAGGACTGGTTCCTCATATGAAATAAACGATGATGTCACCTTCTTCTTCTTGAATTCATATGCAAACAATCCGATTGTCTGGCGGATAATCCGATTAAGATCCCGGATAACCAGCTGATTCTTTTTCGGCTTTGCGAGCATCATAAATTCCTCAACAATTAGGTCAACCCTCTGTATTTCATCAAGGATGATGTCCAAGTGCTCTTTTTTGTCATCGTTCTCTTCAGTGAGCAACAGGTATTCCGTGTACCCTCTCATGCTTGTCAATGGGTTTCGTATTTCGTGGGCAACACCGGCTGCCAACTGGCCAAGGGCCGATAATTTTTCCTGGCGGATAAGCAGTTCTTCCTGCTTTTTCTTATCTGTAATATCGTTGCGTATAGCCAAGTACTGATATGGCCGCAGATATTCATCAAGGAAAGGCACTATTGTTGTATCGACCCAATAATGGCTTCCGTCCTTTGCCATATTCATTATTTCCCCTTGCCATACTTGTCCGCTTTCGATTGTTTCCCATAATTGGCGGAAAAATTCAGGTGGATGGAAACCTGAATTGATGATTCTGTGATTTTTGCCAACCAATTCTTGCTTTGTATATTTGGAAATCCTGCAGAAGTTATCATTGACTTGAGTGATGATGCCGTCCGCATCCGTCACTGCCACAATAGAAGCTTGATCAAGGGCATATTTGTAATCATGCACTTCTTTTAAGGAGCTTTCCAATTCTTTTTCGATCTTTTTTCGGATTGAAATGTCTGTTAGTATGATGACAAATTGATAAGGACTCCCCTTTTTATCCAAGAAAGGAGTTATGGTGGCGTTCAGCCAGTATGTGCTGCCATCCTTCGCTTTATTTACAAATTCTCCATTCCATATTTCACCGGCTTTATAAGTGGAAGCGATTTTTTGCCATAATGCTTTCTTTTGGGATACGCCCAAGAAATACATCGAATCTTTTCCGATCAATTCTTCCCGCTTATATTGGAAAACTTCTATGAACTTGTTATTGACGTACGTGACCTTCCCTTGAGGATCGGTTACAATCACCATCGCACTGGTCTCAAGTGCAGCCATTATGTCTTTGTCGAACAGATTATCCCTTTCGATTCTTCTTGCTGAAACGATGCTGACGATGAGCAGGATTCCGAAAGCAAGGATGGAAAAAAACAAAAACCCATAAATAAACCAATAGCCATCCAAGCTCAACCCAGGAAAAATTTGGGCGTTGTCTGACAAATCCATTGATGATTTCAGAACCATGAAAAAGCTTTGCCCGACCGCCAAAGTGATGACCGCCGCAGAAATAGCCTTATACACACCTTTCGATAGGAACGAGACATCAGAAAAAAACAAATACCAAAAAGGAAATATAAATAGAATAAATAAGGTTATAAAAGATATAAGTATAATTGCCATGTTATATTCCGGCTGGGCCTCAATCGCATACATATGAATGATACTCGTAAATAGGACTGCGATGGACATAATGATGCTTCCGACAGGCAGCTTCCACCATTTCTTCTTTGTCATAAAGAACAACAGTGCACAGGTCGTCAGCATAAAACTACTAAACAAAGAAAGCAGGCTAACAAAAATCAATTGATCATCAGCATTGCTGATGTCAAATGCCAGTACACCAAAAAAGTTCATCATCCAGACAGCGATGGATAATGAACAACAACTTCCCCAGAATAGGAAAGTTCGATTGTTTTTGATTGTTTTCATGTGCTGAAATAGATCGATGGCTGTAAAGGCAGCCATGCTAGTAAGCACGATTCCCACCAGTATAAAAATCGGATTAAAGGAGAATATTATTTCTTTCACAAACGCTCTCAACTCCATGCTTATGTATAAAAGATCAGGATACCAATTGTGTCTTTCTAACCATATCACATAATGACTTTTTTTTGAACGTATTATGGCAAATAGATGCCGGTATCGCTTATAGCACAAAACAGCTGCCATAGGATATTGCGGAAAGTGTAGGAGGTACACGAGTCGTTTTGAGTGAATGGATTACTATTGGGAAAAACGGCTGGATCGCCCAGATAAATATGCGGATGTGAAAGCCGTAATTGAAAACTTCTTTGGCTTATTGAAGTCTGAGCTTCTCTATCTCCAAGAATTTGAGAGTATGGAGCATTTTGAGAGAGAATTGGCGGATTTAATCACAAACGAATGAAGGCCAAATTAAAAAGACCTGAGCCCGGTGGAATACCGGACTCAGGTCCTCAAAGTAGCCTAACAATATTTATCTAACTTTCTTGGGTCAGATCATAGAGGCAGCTGTTTTTTGCTCATTTATTGAAGAATCTGAACTTCAACTGTGCGTCTTCCCCATTGCAAAGCATCATCTTTTGATGGCGTGAATACGTCTATTTTGTTTCCTTTAATGGCTCCGCCAGTATCAGCAGCGACCGCATATCCATATCCCTCGACATACACTTTTGTGCCTAATGGAATTACGCTAGGATCAACCGCAATGACTTTTGCATCCGGGTTGGCTCTCAAGTCCATACCTGATGCTGTAACACCTGAGCATCCTGAGCAGTATGCGGTGTAGGCTGTAGCTGTCATTTCAATTGTTTTTGCCGCTGCTGCAGGTTTTGACGCCTCCTCTTTCACATTGCTTGAAGCTTCTTGCTTAACAGCTTGTTTTGGAGTTTCAGACTGAGCAGTCTGCTCTGTTCTTGGTTGACTCTGCTTCTTGTCTGTAGTTGCATTTGTTTTTGCGGGAGCTGCGGCTTTGCCAGGTTGTATCATTAGTGTTTGTTCCGGATAAATCAGATGTCCTGAAATATCATTCCACAACTGAAGCTCTCCTATTGTAACTCCATACTTAGAAGCTATGTCCCAAAGTGTGTCACCAGGTACTACTTTATAAGTTTCTCCGGATCTCTCAGCGGGAGCTGAAACAGTGATTGCCTGATTTTCGTAAATCAGATCAGATGTAAGGCCATTCCATTCTTTTATATCTTCAACAGTTACTCCGTGTTCTTTGGATAAGCTAGATAATGTTTCTCCCTTGTTAACCACTACTTCTGCTGCTTCTGCGCTCATCCCTGCTGATGTGGAAATAGCCGCCATCGCAATCAAAGATAAAATCGTTTTCTTCATGTAGTTAGTTCCCCTCCTATGATTAGCTCTTTTCTTGCTAACGGAAACAATCATAACACGAATAATTTTGACATGTAGAACAGCGCAGTTATAAATCAGTAACAATCGTTACATAGAGATGACACCCCCATGACAGAGCAAGAAAATAGTGCAAAGGCTATCAATATCTGTCATACATTGGCATTTTATAGAAACAACCAACTGTGTATCATTGGTTTTTTTCCCTTTTTTCGCCCAATGATTAATGAAATAAAGCATAAAAAATCCCGCTCTTTTTATAAGCGGGATTCTCACTATGTAATTTTCGGCAATTGTCTAGTTTCCTGTTGCATCGTTCCGCCGCATAGCGGGCAAGCCGAGTCATCCGACAAGAATTGGGCTCTCATCCATCCATTGCATTCTTCTGTCTCACATGCAAATACTGCCGTATCCTCTATGATGGTTTCTTCTGTTTCTTGATTCCTCTTAGAAAAGTACATGATGCAACCTCCTGAGTATCTGTTTCCGAGCTTCCATACCTATAGTATATACAGGAACGGCCAATCGTATGATTCCTTTCCTCAAATCAGTCAACAATGACTCCCCGGCATCTTATCAATAACCTTTACGGATGCAAAAAAGTTATAATGAAAGTGAATAAGAATATGAATGACAGTATCTATTTTTCATCCATTCATACAATGAAGCCGTCCATAAGGGAACGCTGATAAAAGGGGAGTTAATCATGAACAAAGTTGCGAACAACGTCATTAAACATTTTAAATTCTCAATAGCCCTCTGGTTTCTCATCACGGTTGCGTTAGGCTATTTCGCCCTTGGTTTACCTTCAAAATTGCAAGGGGACGGATTCGAGACAGAGGGGGATTATGAAGCAGTTCAGGCTATCTTGTCTGAAGACTTTTCGTTCCCGGAAAGCACCCTGCTGGTCGTCTTTAAGAAAGAAGAAGGCCAAAGCGAAGATTCGTATAAGGCCGAAATTACCGGGACCCTTGCCGAGATTGAGCGTTTGGGAGTAACCAAAAACATTCAATCACCACTCAATGATGAAGAATTGCGTGCTGATTCTCTAGCCTATTCGGTTCTTTCTTTTGATGAAAATATAGATGAAATGGGCAACAATGTGGAAGCCGTTCAGTCAGTTACAAATCAATATGACAATGTGATGCTTACCGGCCAGCCCGTCATCAGCGAAGATTTGAATGAAGCTAGCCAAAAAGACTTACTCATTGCCGAGATGATTGGTTTGCCTGTGGCCCTCATCGTGCTTTTGGCAGCTTTCGGCAGCCTGGTGGCGGCCATCGTACCCTTAGTGGTCGGTGGGACGACTGTACTGATTAGCCTCGGTATACTGACGTTGCTAGGGAATCAATTGAATTTGTCAGTTTTCCTCTTGAATGTCGTACCGATGATTGGCCTCGCCCTAAGTATCGATTTTTCCTTATTATTCATCAATCGATACAAAGAAGAGCTGCAGCATTCCTCAATTAAGGAAGCGGTAGCCACAACTATTAAGACAGCAGGCAAGTCCATTATCTTCTCTGCAGTCTGCGTATTTATCGGTCTCGGCGCTATACTGATTATCGATGTAGATATCTTCAGGACAGTGGCGATCGGCGGAATGGTAGTCGTTCTTGCAGCAGTCTTTTCTTCATTGACGTTGCTTCCGTCCATATTAATGGCGGTCGGCAAACATCTGGATAAAGGCAGATTGTTTAAGGTTTCGGATAGAGGCAATAGAAAGTGGGAAAGCTTCGCCGCTGCCGTGATGAGACACCCGATTAAAATAAGTATCATGGCCATTGTACTGCTGCTAGCGGCCATAATCCCAGTAAAAGATATTGTACTTGCCATCCCTGACGAGAGGTCATTGCCGGCTAGTTATGAGTCCAGAGAAGCATTGGAACTGTTAAATGAAGAGTTCAAGCTACGGGAGACAACGAGCGTCTATATGATCGCTAAATCCGATACGAATTGGACCAGTGAAGCAGGATTAAAAGAGATGCAACGGATCATAACGGACCTTGAATCCGACCCTGCAGTCGATACAGTCGATTCATTATTTGGTGTCAGCGAAACTGAAGATAGCAGCACGCTTTACCAAATGCTTCAGCAACCGCAGACGAGCCAGACTCTGTCGCCTGCCGTAGAACAATTCGTCCAGGAAGATCAGCTTCTTATTCCCCTCACCATATCTTATGGGCCAGCATCTAAGGAAGCACAGGAATTCACTCAGGAATGGAGTACGAAAGATTATGGTTTTGATGTTTTAGTAGGCGGAGAAGCGAAATTCAATCAGGAAATATTTGACGAAATCTTTGATAAAGTGTGGATTGGCATAGCGATTGTATTAGTCAGTACGTATGTCATCCTGTTGTTTGCCTTTCAGTCCGTTATCATTCCTTTGAAGGCAATCATAATGAACATTGTCGGCCTGACCTCCACATTTGGGATTCTAGTATGGCTGTTCCAAGGCGGTCATTTTGGCTTAAACGCGTCCGATATAGCATTGATTATCCCGGTATTCGTATTCAGCCTGGTGTTTGGTCTGAGCATGGACTATGAAGTGTTTCTCATTTCTCGGATTCACGAAAATTATCAGGAAACTGGAGACAATGACAAGGCGACCATTACCGGACTGGCATCAACAAGTAAAATCATTACATCCGCCGCACTGATTATGATTGTGATCACCGGCGCATTCGCCTTCACCGGAGTAGTCCCTGTCAAACAGATCGGTATCGGTATCGCACTGGCCATCTTTATCGATGCAACCATCATCCGACTGCTTCTTGTCCCTTCCCTCATGAAGCTGCTCGGGGATTGGAACTGGTGGTTCCCTTTCCGGAAGCGGAATAAAAGCAAGTTAAGTAACAAGGGCTAATACATGCCCGCTTCAGAATAGACAGTCACCCGACCGACCAAGCAACATAAAGAAAATTCATGCTCAGACGGCTCGGCCGGGTAGATTTAAGATGATACAAAAAGGAGATACATAATGGAATTACAAACGCAAAGACTGACATTAATTCCTTTGTACAAAAGAGTCTCTGTCAATGACCGGAAAACCAGAAGACTTTAAAATGGGGTCGCATATCAATAAGTATGTAGACGAAAAAAAAACAAATCTTCTTTTTTAGGTGGGGGCGTACGGTTTGTGATCAATAAAGAAAACAATACAATTATTGGGGTTATTGGTTATAAAGGCACACCAAATTCTGTAGGCCTTGTTGAGATTGACTATGGCATTGGGCCTTCAGAACAAAGCAAAGGCTATGTAGCTTAGGCAGTGAGGATTCTTATGCAAAGGGCTTTTTCAAACGTACATGTGCGAAAAATAGCGGCTGAATGCCTTGAAGACAAATGCCCTCAATAGTTAGAGATGAAGAGAGTGGGATCAGAGAATAATATGTTGAAGTGGCAGTTGGAAAAGTACTGACTATGGTGTATTCAATTGTCCATTCCGTTTGTTAAAGCAGGGTTCCTATCCCATCGAAATACAATAATAGGAAAAAGCGATGCTTTTGATCAAAGCATCGCTAATTTCATTCCGTTTTTGATTTTCGGCCATCAAACTGTATTGACAACGCCGGACAATCGACGGGGACAGTCGGAAAAGCACCCTTGTTGGAAGTATCGCTTACTCATTTACGGTCAGAAGTATACGACCATCCATCTTCCTGATAGATTTTTCCTTCTTTCATTAACCTTCCTAAAGCTCTCTTGAATGAAGCCTTGCTCATTTCGAACTGCTCCATGATTTCTTCCGGTGAACTTTTATCACTGTAAGGCATTGCTCCGCCGCGGATCATCATGTATTGGAGAATGATTTCGCTATCTTCTTCCATCTTATCCTGCTTGAACGGAAGGAAGGAGAGATTCAAACTGCCATCTTCCTTCACATCTATGACCCTGCCTTCGACGTATTCACCCAACCGGGGTTCTTTCCCGCGCTCGTTCTCATGGATAAAACAACGGTATCCTTCATCGGAGATAACAAAACTGCCTACTTTTTTCGTCTTATAAACATAGCCCTTGATTGTTTGATTAAAGATTTTTGCCGGCGCGGGTTTGCTGATGCTGCGGATGACATCTTCGTTTGCAAGCTTGCCGAACAGGCGGCCTGATTTATCATGGACTAAGGTGATGTACAACTTGTCGCCTTTTTTTGGCCACACTTTTGAATGCAGCGGCAATTCATCCAAGGACACAAGCATATCCTTGGATATCCCTATATTCACGAAAGCCCCCAAGTTCCGGCGATACCCTTCTACTTCCCCCCAGCCATATACATCCAACTGGATTTCAGGGATATTCATCGTAGCGGTCAGTCTGCCATATTTATCATGAAAAAGGAATACCTCCACTTCATCCCCGATTTTAACATCTCTCGTTTTTTCATTATTATGAAGCAGAACCTCTTCTTCGTAGTCTGTAAGAAAATGACCGAACTCAGCTCTGCGGTCCACTCGTAATGTAACTGTCTTACCAGCTATCATTTTGCTCATATAATCTGTTTGCCTCCTTAATTGCAATACCTCACAAAAGATTACTGCTCCTAACTGTACCATGTTTCTAAATGTAAGTATATATATCCCTTATTATAAACCTTTCAAAGCTAAAAATGAAATGATACTGAACTTGCCGAAAAACAGGCACCCCCTTCATATATATGGTAAAATCCCCTTAAAATACAACAAAATCAAAGGGGCCTCTAATATGAACATTCAGTTAGCTGCCAGGATGGCAGCATTCAATTCTTCCATCTTCAGTGAAATCTCAGCGCACAAGGAACGTTTAACCCAGCTAGGCAAATCCATCATTGACCTTAGTATCGGCAGCCCTGATTTGCCTCCAGCACTGTTTGTGAAAGAAGAAATCGCCGCGGCAAGCATGCTCGATACGAAGTATGGATACGCGCTGCACGGGTCTGCCACCTTCTGCGAGGCCGTACGGTTCTATTATAGAAAAAATCATCGGGTGAACCTCGGGGAGCACAATGAAATTGTCCAGCTGATGGGCTCACAGGACGGACTTGTTCACCTTCCGATGATACTAGCCAATCCGGGCGATTACATACTCGTACCCGACCCTGGCTATACGGCTTATGCTACCGGTATTGCAATGGCCGGAGCCAGGCCTTTTCATTACCCGCTCAAAAAAGAGAGTGGCTTTCTGCCAGACTTTGATTCAATTCCTGCTGATATCGCCGACAAATCCGTGTTGATGATCCTAAATTCCCCCGGAAATCCAATTCCTACAATGTTCCCTGAGGCGGTTTTCAGAAAGGCCATTGATTTCGCCAATAAACATAACATTCTCATTGTTCACGATTTTGCCTATTCGGAGTTTTTTTACGGGGACAAGAGGCCGATCAGTTTCTTATCGGTTCCTGGAAGCAAGGAAGTCGGAATCGAAGTCAATTCGTTATCAAAGAGCCACAGTATGGCCGGTTGCCGGATTGCTTATGCCGCAGGCAATGAACAGATCATTGCAGCCCTCCGGCAACTGAAATCCAACCTGGATTACGGAGTGTTTCATCCGATCCAGCAGGCCGGCACGAAGGCTTTGTTATATGGAGATCATTATTGCGAGCAGACAAGGTCGATCTATAGACAGCGTCGGGATATACTTGTACACGGGCTCAAGGAAATCGGATGGCCCGTCCAAGCGCCGGAAGCCGGCATGTTCCTCTGGACGGAAATCCCGATAGACATGCCTTCTGCCGATTTTGTAAAAGAAATGCTGGACAAAACGGGCGTGGCAATGGTTCCTGGCCGGGCATTCGGGCCTTCCGGCGAAGGGTTCGTCAGGATTGCACTTGTCCAGAACGAGGCAACCATCATGAAGGCAATTGAACGAATTAAAAGTAGCCAATTCCTTACACTGTCTTCGCTTACTTCCTGACTTGAAAAAATCGAACTTTCTCTATGTCATTCATGGCCTCCAGCAATTATCATATTAGCTATAGTTGTCTTAAGGAGGAAGAAGCCTGTGGGATCGATCGGCCGACCTTGACGGATTGGACAGTTTTGTTTGGATGACCTCAGCCTATATCGTGGCCAGCATGGCTGCCATGCCGATTTTCGGAAAACTCTCTGATATGTTCATAAGGAAGAGATTCTTCATTTTCGGTTTAACGGTCTTTCTGGTCGGCTCGGTTCTTTGCGGTCTCTCTCAAAGTATTGTCCAACTGAGCGTATTCAGGGCGGTTCAAGCAATCGGCGGCGGAGCCCTAATGCTGATTGCCTTCACGATTGTCTTTGTTTCCTCTTAGGGACGAGGGACCCCGGAACCGACAGGATCCTTATGACACTGTTTATGGTATTGGCTGGATTCGGCGTTGGCTTCTCCTTCTCACTTTTACCCACAAGCAGCATACATAACGTGGGAATCGAACATCGGGGTACTGCCAACAGCACGAATGCCTTTTTCCGATCATTCGGCATGACTGTCGGTATCACAATATTCGGGAGCCTTCAATCAACCGTATTCACCAGGAGTTTAAGTGATGGTTTCAAAGGGGTGATGGATACTTTTCTGGTAAACAGAACCTTAGCGAAATCTTTAGCCAGGGTGTCAGAGACTCAATGCCACCCGAAATCCTGGCTGTGATTGCGGAAAGCATTTCGCAGTACATCACTAACGTATTTCGTTTTGCCTTAATCGGTATCGGTGTCGCCGCTTTATTTGTCTTCCTTATGGGGAAAGACAAAATCGCACTCGGCAGCCATTCAAAGGAAAAATAGAGCAAAAAGCCTTTAGGAAATTCCGAAGGCTTTTTAAGTAGATTCTTTATCCAGGTGGTCTTCATCTTTATATCTCAAGTTATAGATTCTCCATTTTGCATCTACTTTCCTATAACAAATGTTCAGCTGTCTCTTTTCATCCTTATACAACAAATCGAATGTCAAACATTGCGCTCCTTCGGCAGTATCGGAAGCAATGTGCTGAAGCGCGTAGTATTCACCTTGCCTAATATCGATCACTCTTTCTTCAGAATGAACAATCTTTCCGTCTCGGACTGAGAGATCATCAGTGACCATCTCCTCCGCCTTTTCAAAATCACCTATGTAGATTTTATAAAAAAAGTTAATGGCAATCCTTTTCAAGTCCCGCTCTAATTCCGCTTGTTCTTTTTGATCCTCAATTTGTTGCTGGAGGTCAAATATCTGTTCCTTCAGCCTTAGGTTTTCATCCACCAGACGCATTTCAATCTCACCGCCTGTTTTTTGTGCGGTTGAACAGCCTGACACTATGACAACCAGCATTATGAGCAGCGCAACCGATAATTTTCTCATTCCCCTCCTCCCTTTCAAAAAAAGTGAAAACTAGTTTATACCAGCTTGATTATCTATCTATAAGGTTAGATGAATAAAATTGCCTATATGATAACCAAAAAGATTCCAAATATAGGGTATCCTTCACAATTATACCTCATTACAGGAAAAATAATAGATAAAATACAAAATTACCCAATAAAACAATACAATGAAGAAACGATATCCGAGAAGGAAGGATGTGAGAAGAACTCTTGACAAGAGTGCCTTCTAATACTAATTGCCTTGTAAAATCAACTCTTTTCACATATAATTACCCTTGAAGTTAGAAGAGTTTAAAAATGATGAAACGTTTTTTCTAATAATCGACGATAACACATCTGTGTTAATTTACTGTTTGTGGAGGTATGTCATACATGATCACTGTTACAAATGTCAGCTTGCGCTATGGTGACCGCAAGTTGTTTGAAGATGTAAATATTAAATTCACTCCTGGCAATTGCTATGGTTTAATTGGGGCCAATGGTGCCGGCAAATCGACTTTCCTGAAAATCCTGTCAGGTGAAATCGAGCCTCAGACAGGTGATGTTTCAATGGGGCCAAACGAACGCCTTGCCGTTTTGAAACAGAACCATTTTGAATATGATGAAGAAGAAGTCCTAAAGACTGTTATCATGGGACATCAGCATCTGTATAACATTATGCAAGAAAAAGATGCAATCTATATGAAAGCTGACTTTTCAGATGAAGACGGCATCCGTGCCGCTGAACTTGAAGGCGAATTCGCAGAGCTGAACGGATGGGAGGCAGAATCAGAAGCCGCTATCCTCCTGAAAGGGCTGGGCATCGCTGAAGAGCTTCATACAAAATTAATGAAGGACCTTACTGGTTCTGAAAAAGTGAAAGTCTTATTGGCACAGGCCTTGTTTGGCAAACCTGATGTGCTTTTGCTTGATGAGCCTACCAACCACTTGGATATCAATGCAATCAGATGGCTGGAAGAGTTCTTGATCAACTTTGAGAACACGGTCATCGTTGTCTCCCATGACCGTCACTTCCTGAACAAAGTCTGTACGCATATCGCTGACCTCGATTTTGGGAAGATTAAGGTATACGTGGGAAACTACGACTTCTGGTACGAATCAAGCCAATTGGCATTGAAACTATCCCAGGAAGCAAACAAAAAGAAAGAGGAAAAAATCAAGGAACTGCAGGCATTCATTGCCCGTTTCTCTGCCAATGCCTCTAAATCCAAACAAGCAACCTCCCGTAAGAAGTTACTCGATAAGATTTCCCTTGATGATATCCAGCCATCTTCACGGAGATATCCTTACGTGAACTTCACTCAGGACCGTGAAGTCGGGAACGATTTGCTGCGCGTGGAGAATATCTCCAAAACAGTTGACGGTGAAAAACTATTGAATAATGTCAACTTCATCATGAATAAAGGTGACAAGATCGCCATTGTCAGCCAAAATGAACTGGCTAAAACGACACTATTCAAAATCCTGGCCGGAGAAATGGAGGCCGATAGCGGAAACTACAAGTGGGGTGTCACAACAACACAAGCTTACTTCCCTAGCGATAACTCCGAGTATTTCGAGGGTTGTGAATTGAATCTGGTTGACTGGCTGCGCCAATACTCACCTAAAGATGACAGCGAAAGCTTCTTGCGCGGATTCCTCGGCAGAATGCTGTTCTCAGGAGAAGAAGTACTGAAGAAAGCAAGTGTGTTGTCCGGAGGGGAAAAGGTGCGCTGCATGCTTTCCAAAATGATGCTGAGCGGCGCCAATATCCTAATGCTAGACGAACCTACCAACCACTTGGATTTGGAATCAATCACCGCTTTGAACAATGGATTGACCGCCTATAAAGGATCCATGATTTTTGCTTCCCATGACCATCAGTTCGTTCAAACGATCGCCAACCGTATCATCGAAATCACACCAAACGGAATTGTCGATAAGATGATGACATACGATGAATATCTCGAAGACACAGAGCTGCAAAAGCAAGTAGCAAATATGTATAAATAATAGTGAACGAGCCGGCAAACAATTGCCGGCTTGTATTTTTTCTCTTCTTGAATGTTGCCCTTTCGAAAAGCTGACTTAGGGTCAAAGCTTGCGTATATTACGCAATATTTATTTTGCTTACAAGTAGCAGGTACTATCAATATCGCTCTGTTGCTACAGGGATTTATTCTGAGAAAGTCGAGGTTTCAAATGTAAAAAGCCAGTTCAGCCACCATTCCCACATAATTTTTTTAGGGACTGCTATCGGAGTTTTTCTTAGTATTATCTTTAGTTTTAATATTGCGATTCAATATGCCGACAGCACAAGCCAATCGGTCTGATTGAACTTGGGAAGTATAATCCTTCCCTGTCCGTTTGCCTCACCATTTGCAAAACGTTGAATAAGACATTGGAGGACCTATTTTGTGACGAATAACTGCAAAACAAAATAATCCGGCCTAAAACGCTTGATCAATGACGTTTCAAGCCGAATTTTATAAAAACGCACTTCCTATAGCGTCATTGAACTGTACGGAATTCACTCATTTACTGGTGGGTTACCTACCTATCCATTTGTATAAATCACCAAATAAACGTGAATAATGGATCCTAAACGATAAGGGAGCGATTCTCCATGTTCCATCCAGAAATGCCCGATGCGTTCATCGGTTATGAAACATTATGGGACCGATTCTCCTATCCTTTATATGTATGGGGATTAACCTCTGCAGAGCATGACGAGGACATAGGCATTTTTTTATCCTTGATTGAACCGGCCGATTTCGAACAGGCTACATTTGATGAATTCAGGCAACAATACTGCGTTTGTATGGCCTCATTGCGTCATAATGATTTGCCTCGTCAATGGTTTCTGTGAATGATATAATCCAGTAAATATTGGAGGAATCCAGTCTTCATATCCATATCGTCGGCAACCTCCAGCGCCTGACAATAATGCTTCCACATCTGTCTCCTCGCTTCTTCAGTGCCCAATACAGTCACGAACGTCGATTGGCAATGAAGGGAATCAATACCTTTAGGCTTGCCTATCAATTCAGCATCGCCTTCCAAATCCAAAAGGTCGTCCTTGATCTGAAAGGCAATGCCTGCATGACGGGCAAATCGTTTTAATGCATCTTTCTCTTTATCCGGCACTTTCGCTACCATCGCAGGCATAAGCAAAGAAGCCTCAAAAGCAATTCCCGTCTTAAAAAAGCACATTGTTTCCAATTGCTCCGATGTCAGTGGATTCCCTTTTGATTCAATGTCCATCGCCTGTCCTCTGCACATTTCCATCGTGACAGAAGCAGAATAGGCGATGATGTCTAGTGCCGCCTTCAGGTCATATACACCGAGGCTGACCTGCTCCTCAATAGCCTTTTGAGTCAGGAACAATCCGCTCAATTCCCCTATGGCCACACTGTATTTCTCATGCAAAGTGGCTCTTCCCCTCCGTATCGGGGCATTATCCTGGGATGGCAGATCGTCGAAAATCAGTGAAGCTGTATGCATATACTCCAAAGACTTCATGATTGGCATCAGTTCGGCTTCTTTCAAACCAAACTCCTTGATGCCCATCATCCAGGCAATAATCGGTCGCAATCTTTTCCCTTCTCCTTCCAGACTGTAATTCACCGCTTCACATACAGATCCGGAGAGGAACGGAATGACTCCGGTTTCCGTAAGGGCAAGCGAGTGATTGAGTTTCTGACGGATTGCCGCACTCAATTGCTTATACTCTTCCCTTTCTTGTCGCTGATTCCGAAACATAGTCACCATTTCATCCCTTACGAGCTTATCAAAAAAATCAACATCATCCGCGTTTTTCACCATCAGTTGGAGAGTTTCATTAAATGCCGGCATCCCTTTTGCAAGCAGTCCCATCAATTGATTATACCGGTCACTGCCGTTTTTTTGCCTGAACCGTTTCAGGCTATTGATGGCCCGATCAAAAATAACTTCGCTTGTCTTCCTATCGGAAGAATAGACTTCATGTATCAAATAAAATATGACCGCCCAATACATTTCAAATGGATTCAGCAAGTCCGGACGTGTTTGATGGTAGGTGAGGTAATATGTATATGGTGTAACGCTGCCACTCTGCAAATCGTCGAACAAGTCAGTGAAATCATCAGCCAATTGATTGTAGATGCCATAATAAAACGTGCGTCTGTCGAATCCTTCGTCTTGCCGGGCGCTGATGATGGAACGCGCAATCAGCCGGGATGAAGATGATTTCAGGATAATCGGCACATAAAGCTCTTCATTGCTGTAGTCCGAAATTGATAAATCTTTATTTCTATCTATTTCCTGAGAAGCAAAGAACACATACGCCTGCTCAAAAAAATGATCAATTGTATCGTTCGGCTGGTTTGCCTTAATATACTGAAATGCCTCTGTCAATTCCGTATGAACATAGCTTATGAACCCGGCGTTTTGTCCCTCCCATTCGCCTAGCTCCGGCACGGTCCTTGTGATTAGGGCTTCCCTAATCAGATTGGAATATCTCCGCTTCTCTATGTCTGAGAGCACATCGGCATCAAGCAGGTCGTCAACGAAAGGGTAAGTCAGCCCATAGCAGTAACCCAGCCTAATCGCATTGTCCAGCCTTTTGCTGCGTTCTTCCCCTGATAATCCTTCTTCCTTTGACTCTTCCATCTCATGCAGCAATACGCCCGCCACAATTTTGATTAATTTTCGCCGGGCATGATCTTCATCCATTCCATCCGGTATATGGGTGCTAATTTTGTTCAGCTTGTCAATCACCCAAATAAAAGCCGGTTCTACATGTTCTTTTTCGGCCCATCGGTAGAGCTTAGCGTTTGAAAACAGCTGTTCCCCCTTCTTATTGCCGACGAGATGCTTTGCCAGATTATCGACCACCTGGCCGATTCTCTTTTTTGTTTCGGGGGACTGGAGATCCTTCCCTAAATCACGCATATAAATATACGAGATGCTTCTGTCGAGATAACGTTCGAGCTTACCCTTGCGTTGGAGCCATTGGATGTAACGATGACGATCCAGTCCCACGCCGTTATTCTTTTTCCTTCCGTTAAAAAAAGAATAGAAAGGCAGGATTCTCAAATGATCCCGTTTCCATACTTGCAAATCTTCTGTCAATATACCCTGAAATTCTTTTCTTTGCAGTTGTTCATTCAGTTTACGGAAATAAACCAATGCCCGCTGTTCAGCAAACTGATAGGAAGTTTCCGCTTGTTGCCTTAGATTTTCGTTCATACGTCATAATCCTCTGTATACCCTCTCATTAATTGAGAGTAATTTATTCTCTTATATGAATTGTATCATTTAGCCGTATTATGTACATCACAAGAAAGCATATTTCTAAGAAACATCCGATTCAGACATGGATCGCTCTCCCCAACACAGAGGCAATCAGATTCTTGATTGTATGGAGCCTCGCAGAAAATATAAACAGTTCCTGATTGTTCCTCTCAACAAATTCATCTATCACTGTTACGCCTCTCAATAAATCTTCAGCCAGCAGATGGGTGTACTTCTCATTCCAATGGAATTGATTGATCCGATGAAGTTCGTCTGACACTAATTGAAATTTATATTCATTGATCAGTAAACTGAGTTGGATAATTTTATTGGTGTCCTTTACAAATACACTTTCATTGTTAAGATTATGGGACACGAACTGTATGAAACCATCCACATTATCTGCCAATAAATTCGCCATCGCCATTCGGCAATCCATCTTCCCAACTCCCCGTTTCATTATCATCTATGGAAATTGTATGACACTAGCAAATAAGAAAATACCAATAATTATTTTACGATTGGCATACATGAGCCCGAATCGCTAATTGGTAGAGCTAATGCGTCATTTTATTGAACCATTTGTTGTAGATGAAGAAAATTACGGTAATCAGGATTGAGAACAGGATGAAGCTCATGACATAATCAATATAATGCGGCACAGCCATAATCCATTCCCTTTCCCCGGATATAGGAATATAATTTTTTTTGATCATATAGCCGGTCAGCTATTGCCCTCCTCCATAGATCATATGTAAAACAAGCGATACAATCAGTGCTTTTGCAGTCACCTTCATCCAAACCCTCCTTTGTATATCGTGGTAAAGATCCCCTATTCACTTCTATATATCGACGGACCAATCGATTTTTCCATGTATTGAGATGATAGAAAAAGACCCTATCCAACAGGATAGGGCTCTATAGGGGATGAGAATCTATAGTAAGGGGTCTTACACACCCTTATAGGCCAATCGGTAGATTTCTGCCAATTCGGACACAAGCGGCAGTTTTGGATTAGCTGTTGTACACTGGTCTTCAAATGCTTTATCCGCCAAATAATCCACTTTGCTTTCGAATTCTTCCTTGGACACACCGAACTTTTCTACACTCATGCATACATTCATATCCTTAGCAAGCTTGATGATGGCCTGAACGAGGCTTTCTACACCTTCTTCTGTCGTACTGCACGGCAGCCCTAGCATATGCGCGATTTCCGCATATCGTTTATCCGCAATGAAATGTTCATATTTAGGGAAAGAAGCGAACTTCGTCGGCTTTTTCGCATTATATCGGATGACATGCGGCAATAGCATTGCATTTGCTCTTCCATGAGGGATATGGAATTCGGCACCCATTTTATGTGCTAAGCTATGGTTAATGCCGAGGAATGCATTAGCAAATGCCATACCGGCAATTGTGGAAGCGTTATGCATTTTTTCTCGTGCAAGTTCATTGCTTCCATCATGGTAGGCGGTCGGCAAATATTTGAATACGAGCTCAATTGCCTTCATTGCGAGGCCGTCTGTATAGTCATTGGCCATATTAGACACATATGATTCAATAGCATGCGTTAACACATCCAATCCAGTATCGGCTGTCACTGATGGAGGCACGGTCATGACAAATTGCGGGTCGATGATTGCCACATCAGGGGTCAACTCGTAATCAGCCAATGGGTATTTAATATTGCTTTCCTTGTCTGTGATGACAGAGAAGCTGGTCACTTCCGAACCAGTACCTGATGTAGTAGGAATCGCCACAAATTGAGCCGCCTTGCCTAGCTTCGGATACTTGTAGACGCGCTTTCTGATATCCAGGAATTTTTGTTTCAGACCAAGGAATGGCACATCAGGATTCTCATAGAACAACCACATTCCTTTAGCGGCGTCCATCGCAGATCCCCCGCCGAGTGTGATGATGACATCCGGTTCGAACGCAGCCATCATGGATGCTCCCCGCATAACCGTATCGATTGAAGGATCGGGTTCAACATCAGAGAATATCTCACAGTGAACATAATCCGGCCGTTTCCGCAAGTAATAGAGGATACGGTCTACATACCCTAACTTGACCATTCCCGGGTCCGTTACGATGAATGCCTTTGAGATATTCGGCATTTTCGATAAGTACTGGATGGAGTTCTTTTCGAAATACACTTTTGGCGGAACCTTAAACCATTGCATATTCACATTCCTCTTTGCCAATTTTTTTATGTTCAGCAAGTTGACGGATGTAACATTCGAGCTGACTGAGTTGTTTCCGTAAGATCCGCAGCCTAAAGTCAACGAAGGCATATAGGCATTATAAATATCGCCGATGGCCCCTTGTGAAGACGGAGAATTGACAATGATCCGGCATGCTTTCATCCGCAGACCATATTCCTCGATCACTTTATCATCTTCTGAATGGATGACCGCAGTATGTCCTAATCCTCCGAATTCAAGCATTTCCTCAGCCAGACGGATCCCTTCCTCCGTATCTTTCGCTTGGAAACAAGCCAGGACAGGGGACAGCTTTTCACGGGACAGAGGCTCTTGAGGTCCTACCGACTTACACTCAGCGATGAGTATTTTCGTCCCTTCCGGGATGCTGATTCCTGCCAGACTTGCGATATATGCCGGTGTTTTCCCTACGATTTGTGGATTGACAGAGCATGTAGTTTCATTGATGACAAGTTTTTCAAGCTTTTTCTTTTCTTCTTCATTCACAAAATAACAGCCATTGTCAATCAACTCTTTTTTTGTTGCTTCGTATACCTCTTTATCGATGATGACAGCTTGTTCGGAAGCACAAATCATTCCATTGTCGAACGTTTTGGAAAGGATCAGGTCATTGACAGAGCGCTTCAGGTTCATTGTTTTCTCGAAATAACATGGTACATTCCCAGGGCCGACACCAAGAGCCGGTTTCCCCGTGCTGTACGCTGATTTGACCATACCAGCCCCGCCAGTCGCCAATACCAATGCGATATCTTTATGGTTCATCAATAATTTTGTCGCTTCGATGGATGGTTTTTCAATCCATTGGATACAATGCTTCGGCGCCCCGGCGTTCACGGCAGCATCCCGAAGTATTCTAGCCGCTTCACTGCTGCTCTTCTGCGCAGAAGGATGGAAAGCAAATATGATAGGGTTTCGTGTTTTTATGGCAATCAAAGCCTTGAACATCGTTGTGGATGTCGGATTCGTCACTGGCGTTACCCCTGCTACAACCCCGACAGGCTCAGCAATTTCGTACAGATTTTCGTAGTTGTTCTCGTTAATGATGCCGACGGTTTTATCATATTTGATATTATGGTAGATATATTCGGTGGCAAACATATTTTTGATGATCTTATCTTCATAAACACCGCGGCCCGTTTCCTCATAAGCCATCTTGGCAAGAGCCATATGCTCATTGAGTCCTGCGAGCGTCATCTCTTTTACGATGCGGTCGATTGTCTCCTGATCGAAACCCATGAACTCTCTCAATGCCTTTTGGCCATTTTCGGCCAATTCATTGACCATAGTCTCTACTGTTTGTTCAACAGGCTTGTTTTGCTTCTTCTCATCTTTCGTTGCAACTGTCATCACATTTCCCCCTAAAATATTGTGAGTATATATTGTGAATCATTGAACAATCTATGCAGAAAATTAAACCAGTTTCATCCGTTGAATAGTTCCTTTTGTCTCGCAGACTGGATTCCTTTGGACTTTTTCAATGGAAATGTCACTGATTATACGGGCATTCCTCTTAATGATACATACATAATTCGTAGTCCAGATGATAGAGGGGATGTCCTCCTGTTCCTCAAACATCATCGCTTCGAATCGATCTCCGACCATTCGCTCGAATTCACTCTGTGTGTAAGCCTTCAAGTCAGTCGAAAAGGTCTTCCATTCGCAAAGTATCATTGTTCACCTCTCCTAACCCTATATTTAACTGTTTACGAGTCTATTATAATACATGAACTAGAAACAAAGATTTGTGAAATGTTGAACAATATTTGTCATTTTAATATTCTGTTTATAGAAAGCGGTTTCAATCGGAGTGAATTGGGTAATGTCCTTTTGGTTGCTTCACAGTTAAAATCTTGATGGATAAGTCATTGACAATTCTCAAGAAATTCCATATTATTTATGTTAACCAAAAATAATAGTAGTTCACAAAAAAAGAGGTGACATATGAAGTCAAGCCATAAAGTTCGACCATTGATTATCGTTTCCCTATTTACAGCGATTATTGCTATTCTTGCCCAAATCGTCATCCCTTTGCCATTGATCCCCATTACAGGACAAACGTTTGCCATCGGGCTGGTCGCCATCATTCTCGGAAGGAAATACGGTACACTGGCTGTGGTTCTTTATATTTGCATCGGCTCTGCCGGCGCTCCCGTGTTCGCCAATATGACCGGTGGTATCGGAATACTACTTGGTCCTACCGGCGGGTATATTTTCAGCTTTATTCCGGCTGCTTATTTAATAGGCTTATACATGGATAAAATGCCATTAACAATTCCCCAGGCGTTCATCGCAAACTTGATTGGCATGGCCGTAAACCTGACAATCGGTACTGTTTGGCTTAAGTATTATGGATCTTATTCTTGGGCGGCAGCCTTCCTGAGCGGGGTAGCTCCATTCATTATCGTCGGGATGATCAAGGCTTTTTTGTCCGCCTATATAGGTGTCCAAGTGAAAAGAAGACTGCTCTCTTCCCGATTGCTGAGAATTGCATAGCTACTTTGCACTGAAAAGAGAGTTGCAAAGGCATAAATAGCCGTCCGGACAGATTTCGCAACCTTTACCGGACGGCTTACAACAGCCCGCTTCAACGGACAGAATCCGTACAATAATCAAATACTGATAGGAGTCACATAAAGAAGGACAGCAAAGAAATGGGCAGCTGAGCCAGCCATCACGAACAGATGCCAAACGGCATGATGGAAGGCAAAGCCTCTCCAGACATAGAAAATGGCTCCGACTGTATAAAGCAGTCCTCCGGCAACAAGCAACACGATTCCACCAGTCGGCAATGCGCTGACAAGCGGATTCCACCCGATCACAATCAGCCATCCCATCGCAATATACAACACTGTCGATAAATACAAGAATTTACGTACAAAGAACGATTTAAATACCACTCCGATGATGGCAATCGCCCATACGATTGAGAGGAGAGTATAGCCCAAGGGTCCTTGCATTACAATCAAGGTAAACGGAGTATACGTCCCCGCAATAAATATATAAATAGCTGCATGATCGAATATCTCCAGTATATCCTTCACTTTCCCTTCCGGAAAACTATGGACCAAAGTCGAGCAGAGATATAACAGGATCATGGTCGCCCCATATATTGAATAGGTCGTAATATGCCAGGCATTCCCGTCCCTCACTGCTGACATTACAAGGAACACGAGGGCCGCTATGCTCAGAAGCACCCCGATTCCATGTGTAATGGCATTGACTACTTCTTCTTTTTTTGTATAAACATGTGTCTCTCTCATTTCAATCTCCTCTCACCCGTGCATAAGTATTATTATCCATTATACACCTTCTGCTATAAAATGCCCCTTGTTTTGTTTAGGTCCTTCTCCTGACTTTCCAAAAAGACTGATTACAGACTGCCCGATATCTATGGCTGCTTCCAAAAATCAGAAAGAACTTCCTGGTTCTTCGGTTGATCAAATTCAAGCACAGCACCGGAATGTTCATACTTCTTATCGACAAAACTGCCTTTATAGGGAATCGTGATTGTATCCACCTTCTCAATCGGATGGAGCAGGGCAGAGGAAGCGAGTGAAATAAGACGGCTTTTCGGGATGTCTGTTTCCACAAATCCCATCACGTCCTCGATTAATTGCGGAACTTTCAATAAGCTTGTAAAGGACAACAGTTCATCGGCCATCCCGTCCTTCAGCTTCATGATGACCTCCTGCTGTCTTTTCACTCTCCCAAAATCATTTTGATCATCATGCCGGAAACGGACATATTTAAGTAATTGGTCTCCATGCAGTTTCTGCAGGCCCGGTTCGAGACCCAGGTTCATGTCATCGATCATCGCCTGGCTGATTTCCACCTCTACCCCTTCAGTCATAATGGCATCAACGATTTGGGAGAACCCATTGAAATCAATCGTTACAGTGTGATCGACAGAAATCCCGAAGTTCTCGTAAATGGTTTCCTTCAGCAAGCCTGCACCACCGAGATAATAAGAAGTATTGAGTTTATTGTACTTTTTTGCATAGCCAGGAATCTTCACGTACGCATCCCTCATTATAGATGCAACCTTCATAGAGTGATATTTCGAGCTGTATTGTGCGACCAGTATGGCATCACTCCTTGCTCGATCTTCCCCTCTTTTATCTATGCCGATCAGCAGGAATGTAACATTTTCTACTTCTGCATCGTCTTTTCCCGCTTCATCTTCCATGTTTTCATCATTCAACCCGCATGCTGCTAACACAGCCACAAAGCATATAAGTACAATCCGTTTACACCAGCTCATCATATCAGTCCTCTGCCATTCGATATGATTAGTCTGTTTTGTTTTTCCGAAATTATTCCTCACTTCCTATCAATCCCCTGATATGGGCAATTGGCTCAGGAACTCTTCAATAAATGCTGGGGACAACAGCCTGATAGCGACTGATGGGGGCATACAGGAGCTGACGCTTTCAAATGGCTGGTTTAGCCAAAGGCATTTTTTATCAATAATAATGAAAGGAAAGGATGTTTCCCCTCCCGCCAGGATCGTCACCTCTATCCTCGATCGGGACCGTTCGAGGTAATTGCTCAATTGTTCCGGCAACAATGAATGGTCGGGAACAGACACGATTATGCTATGCGCTGCCCTGTCCAGGTCCTTATATAGGTAACCCGTTTGTTTTGCATGAATCCATCTGACATTATTGTGTTGATTTTTGATCCAATTGCCGATTTGTTGATGGTTGATTATTTGTCCTTGATCTGTTTGATGTTCGAGCAACTTCCGGATTGTATGATTTTGGTTTGTTCGTCCGCATAAATATGATCTGTCGGAGACGTGAAGAAATTTCCCCTTTGTCCTTGTGACCGCCACATTAATCAGCCGCTCACTCTCTTTTCCGATAAGCAAATACCCCGGCCTGCTTTCCGGAAAGCTATCTGCACTATCAAAAATGATCATCTCCCGTTCACTGCCCTGAAATCTGTGAACAGTAGCCGCCATTATTTCCCCGGCGGCTTTTTCTGTCGGATAGAACTCATCAAGAAGCAGATCCATCAGGTTTGCCTGTAAACGATAGGGTGTCACGTATCCGATGGAAGTTGAACCGGCCTGCCGGGCTTCATGCAGCAGTTGAAATGAGATGAAAAGCTGCCATGGGTTCCATCGTGATTTAGATAAACGGCCTGTCAGGCAATACTCTCCAGTATGGCTAGTATCGATCAGTACAGATGCCTTGCCGGGAAAGGGATTACATGCAGCAATCCCAGCACGGCTTTTCATCACTGATGGATGGTCGTGCACCAATGAATGGTATATATGTTCATTCGTAAACGAAGAGATATCCGGATGCATCCGTCTTTGTTCATTCAGCAGAAACAATAATGGATGTAGCCGGTCACCGAGAGAGGCCACAACTCCTGCTTTATGAAATATATCCTCCCTAAGCCATTCCTGGACAGAAACACTTTTGGACTGGGCAATCGGAGGCAATTGTTTGAAGTCACCGCATATGATGGCCCGTTTCGCGAGCGAGGCAGCAAAAGCAGCCTGCGGAATGTAGCACATACTTGCCTCATCAATGATGACCAAGTCATATGACTCCTCATAGATAGATGGGGAGGTGGCAGCCTTGGCGAGTGTGGTGCCGATTAATCGTCCTTCTTTGAGGATTGATTTCTCCTTTTTCCTTGTTTTCTCCATTAGCGCAGTCAGTTTTCTCTCCAACTCCAAGAGATCTTGAGAGTCCCTCTTACTGAACGAAGAAGCTAAATCACCTCGGAGCTTTTGGCGTTCCTCCTGCAATGTGGCCTTTTCTTTAAGCAAGGAGGGATCATTTTGGTGAACCAGATAATCCATTGTCATAGCATAATGTTCACTATCGGGCTCGACTGACTTTCCAAACCGGATGATGTCGCCTTCCTTGAACTTTTTTGCCTTGAGAAGGAAACGTGAAACTTCGACCATCAAAACATCTACCGCAGCATTGCTTTGGGCCAGAATCAGCACTTTTTTATCCTTCAAATATTTATTGGCAGCGACCCTGGCCAACGTGTATGTTTTGCCTGTGCCTGGCGGTCCCCATACAAATGTTGCCTGGTTATGCGCAGATCGGACGAACAGCTCCTTGACAGCCGAATCATAGTGTTTCTGTGGGTGTTTGCTCACTTTTTCGGGTTCGATCAATTTTTTGATTCTTAACCGCTTTCTTTTGCTTTTCTTGATCTCATCCATCCTGGTGGATAATTCATCAAGCAGTTGCCACGGTTCGTACAGAAGAAAAGCTTCAGAGAGAACGGTTCCCAAAGAAAGACTCGCACTGATGATGACACCCTTGCCTTCCGAAGATAGTAATACTGCTTCTGTCTCCATACTCCCCCAATGCAGCTTGACTGTCGATCCATTCGGGATACTGACGACCTGCCTAGTCTGAAAATAATATGTATATTCCTCCCCCGAGGAAATCAACTGGCCATTCAGAATCAGATATCTGTTCCCGCCGCCATGCTTTAAATGGGCTATTTCAGCCCGTAAAGCCTCTTGCCAGGCTTTTAGATATTCTAGAGATGTTTTAGCCATCTTCCCACCCTTTGCTATAGCTTAAAAAGGCGGCTACTATGCCGCCCTCCTTTTCTTATGGAAGTATATCATTCAAATGATAGACCTTTCCAACAAATCAGGAAATGGAAAAATTATGGTTACCGATTTTATCTACCACTTTGAGTGTTTTGATCCAACTATCGCCGGCTGTTTTCGGATTATAAAAGAATGTTGCTTCCAAAGAATCATCCCCATATGTCGCTATCGCTTCATTGACGGCTTTGACAGAATCTCTGTCTGCAGCCTGATTGATGGAACCGTTCCGAACGGGGCAAAACTGTCCTTTGGCATAAATCACTTCCTTGACCGTATCAGGAAAATCTGGACTGTTTAATCGATTAAGGACAACAGTTGCGACTGCCATCTTTCCTTCATAGGGTTCTCCTTTTGCTTCCGCATGCACCAGACGGGCCATCAATTCTTTATCTTCGGCAGCCATCGGTTTCGGAATGGCAAGTACCTCCCCTTTTCTTAATCTTTTTGATTGAAGATCATTGGTCTCCATTATATCTTCTACGGATACCCCGTAGTGGATTGCTATATCTAATAAGGTTTCACCTTTTGCCACTGTATGTGCGCCGGTGTCATTTTCAGTCATATGTTTGATTGTGGCTGTATGGTTATTTGTCTTAGCCGATACATTCTTCAGAGAATGAATTGCACTGAAAACGAGGAGAAGCAACGCTAGCAATCCAATAAAATATTGAATCTTTTTCAAGCTAATCCCTCCTTGCCTTAAGTCCATACAACCTTAACAGAGGCTTCTCCATTTTATCACTACCAAAAAATTTCCAGACCAAAAAGAGAAATAATTCCCAGCCAGCTCCATCCCTTGTGCCGTAACAGAAAGAACCAATAATTATTTAAGCAAAATCTGCTCATTGCCAATTAATGTAATCAACGAAAAAGACTCCTATGCGAGCATAGGAGTCTATAACGATTATTAACCTTCCAACAGCAATTGTTCAGGGTCTTCCAATAATTCTTTCACTTTCACAAGGAAGCTTACAGCCTCTTTCCCATCAACGATTCGGTGGTCATATGACAGGGCGATATACATCATCGGTCTGACTTCCATTGTGTTTTCATCAATGGCAACAGGTCTGTACTGTGTTTTATGCATACCCAAGATACCTACTTGAGGGGCGTTCAGTATTGGTGTAGACATAAGGGAACCAAATGTTCCGCCATTTGTGATCGTGAACGATCCGCCTTGAAGATCAGACAAACCTAGTTTATTGTCACGAGCTTTTGATGCAAGCGAGCCGATTTCTTTTTCGATGCCGGCAAAGCTTAATTTATCTGCATCACGCACCACTGGTACAACCAATCCATCCGGAGCCGCTACGGCAATCCCGATATCATAGAATTTCTTGATAATCAATTGGTCATCGTGGATTTCAGCATTCAACAATGGATATTTCTTAAGAGCTCCTACAACAGCCTTCGTAAAGAATGACATAAAGCCTAGTTTTACATCATTGCTCTTCTGGAAGGACTCCTTACGGCGCTTACGTAAATCCATAATCGCTGACATATCCACTTCATTGAAAGTAGTCAACATAGCAGCAGTATGTTGAGCTTCCACCAATCGTTTAGCAATCGTTTGACGTCTGCGAGACATTTTCACCACTTCAACAGGCTTATCGAATTCAGGGATAGATGATGATTCTTTTTTAGCTGACGGTTTTTTCGCCGGTTCAGCCGCTGCTTTTTCCTCACCTGGCTTGTTCCCTGCGTTTTCCACATCCTGTACACGTATGCGTCCAAGTGGATCCGCAGTAGAAACACTTCCTAAATCAAGCCCTTTCTCACGTGCCAGCTTACGGGCAGCCGGAGAAGCAATAGGGCTGTTAGCTTTTACAGCACTTTCCTTATTATCCGCTTCCTGTTTGATTGCTTCTTTTTCACCTTGTTTTTCCTGGTCCATTTCTGCCGATGAAGCGGCAGGCTCTGAAGGTTTGGCTTCCTCCTTGGCCGGTGCTGCTGATTCCCCGCCTTCTGTCACTATGGCTATTGCTTCTCCTACCTGAACTGTGTCGCCTTCTTCCTTAAGGAACTCGCTTACGACACCGGAATGTTCCGAAATGATTTCTACATTGACTTTATCTGTTTCCAGTTCGGCAATATAGTCTCCTTTTTCGATCTTTTCACCTGGTTGTTTTAACCACTGCGCTATCGTTCCTTCAGTAATAGATTCCGCTAATTCTGGTACAATAATTTCTGCCATGATTGTTTTCCCCTCTTTTTGCTTTTATTGTTGGAATGCTTCGTCGATGATTCTTTGTTGATCTTCTTTATGGACAATCGGGTCGCCTTCAGCTGTGCTGGACCTTCTCCGTCTTCCGATATAACGCACATCGGCATTTTTCGGAGCAGCTGCCCGCAGACGCGGTTCAACGAATGTCCAAGCGCCCATATTTTTAGGTTCTTCCTGTACCCAAACGATTTCCTTCAGGTTCTTATATTTTTTAAAGAAGGCTTGGATGTCCTCAAACGGGAATGGATAGATTTCCTCCAGCCTTACCAGTTTGATAGATTTCTGATCCTCAAGCTTCGATGTATGCTCGTGTAGGTCGATGCTCATTTTCCCAGTACTGATCACGATCCGCGTTACATCGGATGCTTTATTGCTTTCTGTCGCAGGATCTTCGAAGAATGGTTTAAATTCCCCATTGCTGAATTCCTCTGGTGAAGAGGCGACGTTTTGGTTACGCAACAAGCTCTTAGGTGTCATCAATACCAGCGGTCTGACTTCTTCCTTTTTCAAAATCTTAGCCTGACGTCTGAGAATATGGAAATACTGAGCTGCACTTGATAAGTTCGCGACTGTCCAGTTATTCTCGGCTGCCAACTGCAGATATCTCTCGAGGCGCGCGCTTGAGTGTTCAGGTCCCTGGCCTTCGTAACCATGCGGCAATAGCATTACGAGTCCGGATTTTTGTCCCCATTTCGCCCGGCTTGAGGATATGAACTGATCAAAAATGACTTGCGCAACATTCGCAAAATCCCCATATTGCGCTTCCCAGATCACTAATGTTTCCGGGGAGAAGACATTGTATCCGTATTCAAAAGCAAGAACAGAAACTTCGGATAGCGGGCTATTATGGACCGCAAATGTAGCCTTGGAATTAGAAAGGGTATGCAATGGCGAATATTTTTTGCCGTTTACGCTATCATGCAGCACCAAGTGCCTTTGGGAGAATGTTCCGCGTTCTGAATCCTGACCCGTCATCCTGATTGGAGTTCCGTCTTCGTTGATTGTTGCAAACGCTAAAGTTTCCGCTAATGCCCAATCGATTTTACCGTTTTCTGCAAAAGCGCTATTACGTCTATTCAGGATCTTCTCAAGCTTTTTGAATACGTTAAAGCCTTCAGGCCATTTAAGCAATTCTTCATTAATATTCTTTAACCGATCAATGCTGACAGACGTATCCAATTTCGGGATTCCATGTTCGACAGTTTCCGGAAGGGTCATGCTGAAGAGCGCTTCCTTTTTATTGCTGGCGATTTTATTGTAAGCAGATTTCAGCTTGGCAGCCACTGAATCCTGCATTTCTTGATATTCCTCTTCGCTAACAATGCCATCTTCAATCAATTTTTTGGAATAGATCTCTTTCACCGTAGGGTGTTTATGGATCAATCCATACATCTCAGGTTGAGTAACCAATGGCTCGTCCATTTCATTGTGGCCGAAGCGGCGGTATCCCATTAAATCAATCAAGAAATCCTTTTCAAACTGTTTTCTGTACAAGAATGCTAAGTATACAGCTGCAATACAAGCTTCCGGGTCATCCGCATTTACATGGACAATCGGGATTTCATAGCCTTTTGCCAAATCGCTTGAATATTTCGTGGATCGGGAGTCTCCGCTTTCCGTTGTGAATCCGATCATGTTATTGGTGATAATATGTACAGATCCACCCGTTTGATAACCCCTTAAGCGGCTAAGGTTCAATGTTTCCGCCACGATGCCTTCCCCAGGGAACGCGGCATCCCCATGAATCAGCACAGCCAATGATTTTTTAAAATCCTGTTCAGGGTAGCCCGGCTTAGAGCGGTCATCTTGGACAGCCCGTGTAAATCCTTCCACGACGGCCCCGACAAATTCCAGGTGAGACGGGTTGTTCGCCAACGAAATGCGGGCTTTGACAACATGCTCATCCTTGATCTGGCGGTCTGCACCCATATGATATTTCACATCTCCGGTCCAGCCGTAATTAATGCCGATCGAACCTTCTGATGGGACCAATTCCTTGTTCGGTGAATGTTGGAATTCGGAAAAAATCATTTCATACGGTTTGCCTAGAACATGGGCCAACACATTCAATCTACCCCGGTGCGCCATACCGATGTTGATATTTTTAGTTCCTGTTTGGACAGAATCCTTGATCAATTCATCCAAAACGGGGATCAATGTATCTAATCCTTCAACAGAGAAGCGTTTTTGTCCTACAAACGTTTTGTGAAGGAATTTTTCGAAGTCTTCAACCTCAGTCAATCGTTTCAGAAGGCCTTTCTTCTTCTCGGCCGATATTTCAGGGAATATCCTTCCTGATTCGACCATGCTTGTAAGCCACTCACGTTCTTTGATGTCATGGACATGGTGGAATTCGAAAGCTATTGTTTTTGTATAAAGCTCTTTTAAGTATTTAATCGCTTCATATCCGTCTGTAACGGAGTCCGGAGCGTCCTCACATAATAGTGATGCTGGAATTTTCCGCAGATCATTCTCAGTCAGATCATAACTAGAAAGATTCAATAGTTGTTCTTCTTCTCTTTCTTTGCTCAATGGATATATATCTGAGGATAAGTGTCCATATCTTCTGATGTTTTCCACTAGCTTGACGGCCGACATGATTTTTTTCATGTCCGGCTGGTTTGATACAGCAGGTCTGGTTGCCGTCTCTGCTGTGAAAGCCAGTTCATTCTGTTCCGGACCGCCCCAGTTGTCGAAAAGATAACGAACATCTTCCGGAACGGAAGAAGGATCCGCCATGTACTCTTCATACTTTTCCAATAAATAAGCAAAGTTTGGTCCTGTTAAACTCTCCCATGGATTCCCGCCTGATTTCTGGCTGGCCATTTTAAAATCCCCACCTTATGAAGTTATGTTCCAATGTGCCTACCTGTATTATTGTGCAAATTGTACTATTCTGAATTATCAGCTTAAAGTTTGAAAACGTACACAATAACGAGACAGTGTAGGTTTCTTTCATTGTTATATTACCATGTCACAGTAAACAGTACAAAAATTTGACACAACATTTCAAACTTTTTTACAGAGGGGACACCTTAGGAAGGCCCCCTCTGCTGCCTGTATCATCCAGTCATCTGAATTGCAGCTGCTCTGTCCGTTCATTGATCACTTCAAAATGAAAACCCTTTTGTTTCAATCCCTCAATAATAGCCGGCAATGCTTTGACAGTATTGTTCATCAGATTGATATCATGCAGAAGGATAACAGCTTTATCGACATGATCGGCGCCCTTCAGCACTTTTGTGGTAATGGTTTGGACACTGACACTTGGACTGATGCCATCGGTAGAATCAATATTCCAATCGAAATAGCGATACCCCCTCCGCTTGCTTTCTTCCGCAATTTTTTTCATGATTTTCGGACCACCATAAATCTTGCTGGAAACATTCTTAGAACCTCCAGGAAAACGGAGGATGTTTGTCCTTATTGAAAAGCGGTCATCCAAAAAAGCCTCAAGTTGTGATATATTCCGGAAAAACGCATCAGGGGACACGTAGATATCCCGGTAATCATGAGAAAACGTATGCAAAGCAATCGTATGGCCGCGCTCCATCATTTCTTTATACCCGTTCATCCCGACTTCAGAATCGTTGGCCATCACAAAAAAGGTAGCTTTTATGCCATATTCATCAAGGATATCCAGAATGGGGATCGTGTTTGTTGAAGGTCCATCGTCAAAGGTCAGGTAAGCGATTTTCCGATGATCCTCGGGGTAATCCAAAAAGGGCTCGGCTGCCTCCCCCTTTCCCGGTTCAAAAAGTGCAATCAAACAAAAAATAGCCGTCAGCGAGTAAAGTATCCTTTTATAAGCGCTCATATCGTCATCTCCTAGAACAGTATATTATAGTCTGTTCATTATTTTCTGCCGTAACTCAGTCAGGTATGCAATTTTTGGACTTGACGGGCTATGGTCAGCAGAGCCCGCCACTTTTCTAACCGCTCAAGGGACAGACTATTTTAGCAGCATGAGGACGACCAGAGCGCATAACAGGAAAAAGCATTGAGAATGTCTCAATGCTCCTTCTTTGCATTAGGTCAAAATCCGCCCCTTTTGGATACAAAGCAGTATACACATCGTCATCAGGGTTAGAATAAGCAATTTTGACTCCTTCAAGTAGGTTGTTGCTCTTTAGTTCTTTTAAAATTGTAATTGTTGCCTTTTCAACATTCACAACATAGTTGATAATATTGGCTGTACCATTGCCTATATCCCCTCCATCGCAAGAACCGTTGCCTGTCCTGCCTAAACATTCATTCATTAAATCCTAAACGTGAAGTCGCTCTTCAAGAGTTCCCTTCATCTAGTTCTCTTCATAGCTGTATTGAACAATAAGCTCCATAAATTCATCCTCATCCAGATGAATCGGAGCCCTCGTTCACTTTTTCTTCTGCTAATTCATCCAGGTATTTTTCTGCTTTTTGAAATAGCGATAATTTCTTTTCCTCCATCTCCCCTGTATCTCCGACTGTACCGTAATGAACTACTAGCGTTTTACCATAACATCATGTAATTGACCAATGAAAAAGACAGACCAATCATTGCTAATGGTCTGTCTTATGCCTGTTGTTTATTCTCAAAGAGGAGCAGCCGTTACAATTACAACGGCTATGTCTCTATACATTACGTATTCAAATCATATCTTCTGCCTTTAATCAGATAAGCAGCGCTTTCCGCAATATTTGTAATATGGTCGGCTGTACGCTCCAAATGGCGGTTGATAAAGAGCAGCTGTGTCAGCTGTGTTGTATCTTCAGGATGCTCCTTCAAGTAATTCACAATCTTTTTTGAGGTTTCATCACTTAAGTCGTCAACCTGATCATCCAAAGCACCCACTTCTTTCGCTAGCAGAATATCTTCCTCTATGAAGGCGACGACCGCATTATGAAGCATTCTCAGAGAGATATCCTTCATTTCCTCGAGTCCTGTCATCGGCAATAACGATTTTGCGGAGCCGATCCGTATGGTTGCCTTGGCGATATTTACAGCAAAGTCTGCAATTCTCTCAATCTCTGCTGAAATCTTTAAAGCCCCGATAATACGGCGCAGATCACGGGCAACAGGCTGTTCCTTTGCAATCAGCCAGACAATGAAATTATTGATGTCTTCATCAAGCAAGTCGATTTCCGTGTCTTCTTCAATCACTTCCAACGCCAGTTCAACATCCTGGTTCTTTAATGCCAGGAATGACTTATCTATTGCTGTGGTTGCCAGGTTGCTCATCTCAGTCATTTTATCTTGTAGTTCCATTAATGATCCTTCAAATTTCTCACGGGCTGCCATCTTATTCCCTCCTATTAACCGAAGCGGCCGGTTACGTAATCTTCCGTTCTTTGGTCTCTCGGTGTTGAAAAGATTTTGCTTGTTTTATCAAATTCAATGACTTCACCATTTAAAAAGAATGCGGTCTTATCCGAAATTCTCGCTGCCTGCTGCATGTTGTGGGTTACAATGACAATTGTATAGTCCTTCTTCATCTTATCAATCAGTTCTTCCACTTTGAGCGTCGAAATCGGATCCAGCGCTGATGTCGGTTCATCCATAAGAATGACATCGGGCTTCATCGCAATGGCTCTGGCAATGCAAATCCGTTGCTGCTGCCCTCCCGATAATCCGAGGGCGGAAGACTTCAGCCGATCTTTGACCTCATCCCATATTGCAGCACTGCGCAGGCTTTCTTCGACAATGGTATCCAGTTCTTTTCTGTTTTTGATCCCTTGTATCCTCGGTCCGTAGGCAACATTATCATATATGCTCATCGGGAACGGGTTAGGCTTCTGAAACACCATCCCCACCTTAGTCCGCAATTTGATCACATCACTGGAATTGTAGATGTTTTCACCATCAATCATGATGTCACCTGCAATTTTGACTCCATCGATTAAATCATTCATCCGATTCAAGGTCCGTAAAAAGGTTGACTTCCCGCAACCCGATGGACCAATCAAAGCGGTCACTTCTTTTTCCCGTATTTCCATGCCGACCCCATATAATGCCTGCTTGTTCCCATAGAACAAATCCAGGTCAGAAACATGTATCTTCACTTTTCTGTCTTGTGTTTCTTGATTCGTATTGTCTCTGATACCCGCTGCTTCGTTCATACATTACACCTCATTTTATAAGTCTGCTTTATTGAGTTTCTTCGATATATATGTTGCCGAAAGATTCAAAATCAAAATGATAACGATCAATACGATACCGATTGCCGCTGCCAATTCGATGTCTCCGGACTCTTGTGTCACCAAGAAGGAATGGACTGTCAATGTCCTTGCCGAAGATAGAATCCCTTCCGGCATGGCCGCTACTGTACCGGCTGTCAAAAATATCGCTGCTGATTCCCCCACGATGCGTCCAATCGACAGGATAATCCCGGAGAGGATCCCAGGAATCGCACTAGGCAATATCACTTTATAGAGTGTCTGAAATTTTGTAGAGCCTAAAGCTAAAGAACCTTCTCTGTATGACTGCGGGACTGTTTTCAAAGCCTCTTCAGTTGTTCGGATGATGACCGGCAAAACGATGATTGTTAAGGTCAGGGAGGCAGACAGGATCGACATTCCCAACTTCAGGGTCGTAACGAAAAATACAGCCCCAAACAATCCATAGATTATGGAAGGGATCCCGGTCAAACTTTCTGTAGCATAACGGATGATTTTAACCAATCTTCCTTGTTTCGCATACTCCTGCAAATAGACCGCTGCTAGAATCCCAATCGGGGTAGCAATCAACAAAGAAATCCCGATTGTATACAAAGTCGTAACGATCATCGGCCATATTCCGCCTCCGCCAACTGGGGAATAATCACCAAAAATAAAATCGAAGCTAATTAATTTATACCCTTTCAAGAATATATAGCCGACAATCACGACAAGGGTGGCAACAGTCAGGAATGCTGACAACCATAGCAATCCTTGCAATGTATAGTTTTTGAACTTCCTCATCATCATTTACCACCTTTCGCTGAAATCTTAACTAATACGAAATTTAATAGAAGGATGAACGAGAACAAGACAATCCCTGTCGCAAACAGCATCTCCTGATGGGTACCATATGCATATCCCATTTCCAATGCGATATTAGTCGTCAACGGACGTATGCTATCGGTAAGGCTTGTCGGAATAATCAGGCTGTTCCCGGCCACAAGTATGACCGCCATCGTCTCACCGATTGCCCGTCCTAGCCCAAGTACAATCGCTGCCATAATCCCTGATTTTGCCGAAGGGACAACCACCTTAAAAATCGTTTCGACCGTTGAAGCACCCAAGGCCAACGAACCTTCTCGGAATGTTTTCGGAACCGCCCGGATGGCTGTTTCAGCAACCGTTACTATAGTCGGAAGCATCATAATGGCCAATACGATAATCACCGCAAGCAAGCTTTGCCCTTTGACCAGTCCCAAGTTATCCTGCAAAAAAGGAACGATGACCGCCAGCCCGAAGACCCCATATAGAACCGATGGTATACCTGCCAATAACTGTACGGCAGGAGATATGATCTTAGAGATACTTTTCGGGGCCACTTCCGCCAAAAAGATGGCCGTCAGTAAACCGACCGGGACCCCTAAAACTAAAGCGCCGAATGTGGCAAATAAGGAAGCCACAATCATCGGGAAAATGCCGAACTTCTCTTCACTTGGCACCCAATCTGTACCGAAGATAAAGTCTACAAAACTGTATCCGTCCATAACGAAAGGATTGGCGCCTTTTATGAATACAAATCCGATAATCAGCAATAGACTGACTACCGACAGGAGCGCACAAATCATGAAGATTTTCTCTGTTACCGACTCCCACATATATTTTGCTCTATTTGATTTGGTCTTTTCTGTCATTTGTTTTTCGCTCAAAGGCCTTGACATGCTGCACTCCTCCAAAGTTCACGTATATTTCAAGCGTTTTCTTAGTTAACCCTGATTGCACCGGCTTCCGAAACGACTTTCTGTCCCTCAGGACTCAGCATATATTCAATGAATGAGCGGCCGGCTTCTGAGATGGTAGAATCTTTATGGACAATGAGGAATGGGCGGGAAAGAATGTAAGTATTATTCAATACATTCTCTGCAGTGCTCTCCACTCCATTGATTTGGAGAGTGGACACAGTGTCATCAATATATTCGAAAGACACGAAACCAACCGCATGTTTATTGGTGGCCACTGTCGTTTTTATGTTTCCATTACCGCTGGCAACAATAGCTTCCCTAACCAGCTCCCCTGATGAATACCCTACGATTTCCTGGAAAGCATCGCGCGAACCGGAACCATCTTCTCGGGAAACGACTACGATTTCCATATCTTCGCCGCCCACTTCGCTCCAGTTGGTGATTTCACCAGTAAAAATTTGTTTAACCTGCTCCAGCGTCAGGTTTTCCACTTTATTGCTCGGATGGGTAACAAGGACGATCCCATCATACGCAATGATTGTTTCTGTCAATCCATCTGCCTTTTCTTCTTCCTTCAGATCACGGGAGGACATGCCAATATCGGAAACCCCATTGTTGGCATTTGTAATTCCTGCCGAAGATCCAATCTGATTCACTTCGATTTTTACATTCTTTTGAGTCTCTTTATATTTATCAGCCAATTTCTCAACCAACGGTCCAACAGACGTCGAACCGGAAATTGAGATTGTCTTCGTTTCTCCACCGGTTTGCTCCGTCCCTTCTTCAGAGCCGCAGGCTGCGGTAACGATCAACAGCGTCAGCATCAAGAAGCTCAACACTGATTTTCTGATTGTACTCATTACAAAGTCCCCCTAGCTGTAATGCATGGTATGTATCTTACAACTCAAGCATAAACAGCATTTATTAACTAAGTACAAGTATTATGTAAAGACTTTGTAAATTTTTAATACAACTATGTAAATTCAAAATATACTCCCCTGTCTCTAGTAAGCGCAAACAAAGACATAATAAAAAGACCTTTCATAAATTCACCGAACTCACGAAAGGTCTTCTCTGATCATTTTAGTTAGTTTACAACCTATGCACCTGTCCTTTATTTATCCTCACGCAATATGTAACTGTTTCCTTCGTTGTCTTTGAAAGAAAACATGGAACCGTATGGCATCTTCATCAACCGATCCACTTCAATACCTCTTTCTTTCATTTCCGAGTATGCTTTTTCAATGTCAGTTGTGCTTAATAAGATGGAAGGGTGTCCGACATTCGTAGAAGGGTTTTGCTTCTTCATTGCACTTTTATCATACAGAACAAAGGTGGTGAATTCGCTTTCGCTCGGCCCTACTTCCAACCAGGTCATATTGGGTCCCATATGCTGTTCAAATTTGACAACGAAGCCCATTTTTTCTGTCCAAAACGTCTTAGCTGCCGCTTGGTCGTTAACGTATATGGTAATTTTTCCGATTTTATTAATCATTCATCTAATACCTCCGATATTTAATGCACAATTATGCAAAAGTCAGGTCACGGGTTTAAGATAGCTTTTTTAGTGTGCCAAGCTTCCATCAAAAGATACCCCTGCCCTTTAACAATATGACCTCTTTTGCCAATAACTGAATAATACCCACATAGAGACATTAAGGCAAGTTAATTATTTGGCTCTTTTTCAAATGAATCGTTTCCTTATAATCTAATTCAGTTTTATCTATGCTGAAAGTAGATCTATGAAGCCTTCCCTTATTACAATGTAGTTTATCTATTTATTAGTTTCCTTTTTAAAGGTTTACAGAGGAGCACACACTCCTTCATGTAATAATTTTTCCTTATGTTATTTCGCTAAAGTAACCAAATGTTAAGCAAAAGTTCAGAAAACCAAAAGGTATACCATAAAAATTGAAATATATAGTGTATCTATGATAGACAAGTATAATCCAATAGTAGATTTTTTTACTTCATAACAACCTATCTCTCCACATTAAAATACCTGGCATCCGGATGGGCAAACACCATGGCGGAGACGGATGCCTCCGGTTCCATCATGAAGCCTTCCGTCAGTTCGATTCCGATATCGCCCGGTTTGAGCAACCGGAACAGCTTTTCCTGGTCCTCAAGATTCGGGCAGGCAGGGTACCCAAAAGAGAAACGCTGCCCTGTATACTTGGCCGCGAAGCGATCCTTCATCGTCATATCCACTGGATCGCTGATGTCAAGTTTATCCCTCATGATCTGATGTATTCTTTCTGCGAACCCTTCGGCTGTCTCAAGTGCGAGCGATTGAATGGCATGGCTTTTCAGGAACTCGCCCTCTTTCTTCAATTTCTCGCTTTTGGCCCGGATACCTTTTCCCGCTGTCACGACGAACAATCCGACATAGTCCATCTCCCCTGAATCGGTGGATTTTAAGTAATCAGCCAAACAGAGGTACGGTGCCGTTTTCTGTCTTGGAAAATCGAACACTTCCCTGACTCGATTGGAATCTTCTGGATCATAGACAATCACCTTATTCCCTTCGCTCTGCGCTGGAAAGAAACGGTAGACACCATTTATGCTGTAGCCTTCTTTACAAAGTTGTGCATATAGATCATCAACGAGCCCTATAAGTTGTAGAGCACGCTCGTCATTCTCCGCCAACAGCTTCGATAATTTCCCTTTCAGCCCCAAGTGGTGGCCGATTAGCATTTGCTGATTGACATACGGCATGATGGTTGTCACCGGATAATTAGCCAATACATGCCGCTTCAGATCGGCAGGTACCTGCACCGCCGCATCTTTTACCGTCTTGACAGGTTCAATACGCTCGGCAGAGACCGGCTTTTTGTTTTGCGCGACCAAAGCAGACTGCTTACGTCTATCATCCAGCTGCCTGATGAAATCATCCCGTTTGCCCTTGTCATGCATGATGTTGGCAATCGAGAGGCTATCCATCGCATCCTTAGCGTAAACAACGGTACCGTTATATTCTGGGGAGATCTTGTGATCTGTGAACTTCCTTGATAAGGCGGCGCCGCCCACAATAATCGGCGTTTTGATGCCGCTTTCCTTTAAATCTTGTGCAGTCACCACCATCTGATGAGCCGATTTGACCAAAAGGCCCGACAGCCCAATCATGCTCGGTTCATGAATACGGGTCGCCTCAATCAATTGCTGCGGTGTCACCTTAATGCCCAAATCGACAATATCAAAGCCATTATTGGAGAGGATGATCTCCACCAGATTTTTTCCGATGTCATGAACATCGCCTTTCACTGTCGCCAAAATGATTTTCCCTTTTGAATGCTGGCCTTCCTCATTTTTCTCCATGAATGGCTCCAAATGGGATACGGAAGCCTTCATGACCTCCGCACTCTGCAGCACCTCGGCTACAATCAGCTGGTTGTCGTTGAAAAGCACGCCCACTTCTGCCATCCCTGCCATCAAAGGTCCATTAATGACATCAAGCGGCTTCCTGCCGTCCTGCAGCGCCTCATTCAGGTCATCGATGAGCCCTTCTTTCGTTCCTTCTACGATATAGCGCGCCAACCGCTCATCAAGAGGGAGCTTGTTGACATCCACTGCCTTCACAGCTTTTTTGTCACGGTAGAACTCCGTGAACCGTTGCAACGTCTCATCCCCCGTATCAAAAAGCAACTTCTCGGATAGCTCGATTTCCTCTTTCGGTATGCTGGCGAAGCGTTCCAGCTTCTCGGTATTGACGATAGCGTAATCCAGGCCGGCCTTCGTGCAATGATACAAGAAAACCGCGTTCAGAATCTCTCTGCCCCTCGGCGGCAGGCCGAAAGATACGTTGGAAATGCCCAGTATCGTTTGGCATTCAGGAAGCGCATCCTTAATGGCCTTAATCCCCTTGATGGTTTCCGCTGCTGCCCCGATGTATTGCTCATCTCCTGTACCTACAGGAAAAACAAGCGGGTCAAAAATGAGGTCCTGCGGATCAAGTTGATACTTGTTCACAAGGAGCTCATAAGCTTTTCTGGCGACCTGCAACTTTTGTTCAGATGTGACAGCCATCCCTTTTTCATCAATCGTACCGACCACAAGTGCCCCTCCATACTGATGAATCAGCTTGGAGACACTTGCGAATTTTGCTTCACCATCCTCCAGATTGACTGAATTGATAATGGATTTTCCTTGGGAATGCTTCAAGGCTATTTCAATGACAGCGTCATCCGTAGAATCGATGACGAGCGGCACTTTCACTTTTTTGACGACTTCCTGGATAAAAGTCTCCATGTTGCTGAGTTCATCGTCATCCGGGTCGGCCAAGCAAATATCGATGACATGCGCACCTTTCTTCACTTGGGCCCGGGCTATTTCGGCAGCCTGCTCAAACTTCTTCCCTCGGATGAGCTCCTTGAACTTCCTGGAGCCGATGACATTGGTCCTTTCTCCGACAAATAAAGGCCTCATGCTTTCATCATATTGAAGAGCATCTATCCCACATACCGCATGGTCATGTCCTCCGGAATGGATTTTCCGTGGTTCCAGCCCTTCGACAGCCTTCCTGATTGCAGCAATATGAGCCGGGGTTGTTCCGCAACAGCCTCCTATAAGATTAATCCAGCCCTTCTCGGCAAATTGCTTCACCTTCGCCGCGAGCGTTTCTGGCGATTCGTGGTAGTGCCCTTCTTCGTCGGGCAATCCGGCATTCGGATAACAACTGACCCCGGTTGTCGCTAATTGGGAAAGACTCCTTAAATGATCGGTCATGAATTCAGGACCTGTCGCGCAATTCAGGCCGACGGCAATCGGCTTCATATGTTCACTGGAGAAATAGAAAGCCTCGATCGGCTGACCTGCAAGGGTCGTACCCATCGGTTCCACCGTTCCGGATATAATGATGGGCAATCTTTTTCCGGTTCTTTTGAACGCTTCTTCAATGCCGGAATAAGCCGCTTTGACATTCAGCATGTCCTGGCAGGTCTCCAAAATCAGCAAATCTGCCCCTCCGTCGATCAAGCCTTCCGCCTGTTCCCGATAGGATGCTAGCAACTTATCGAACGTTGTCCCTCCCGTCAGCGATAACGTCTTTGTGGTTGGTCCCATCGATCCTGCGACAAAACGCGGCTTATCCTCTGTACTGAACGTTTCGCAGGCCCGTTTAGCCAATTGTGCGGCTGACTTATTGATTCTGTACGCCAAGTGGCCCAAGTCGTATTCATCCAATACAACACTCGCACCGCCAAAAGAATTCGTTTCAATTATGTCTGCCCCTGCCCGTAAATAGTCTTCATGGATGGAGAGAATGGTTGCTGGCGACGTGATGTTGAGATACTCATTACAGCCTTCATATTCTTCCCCGCCAAAATCGCCGGGTGTCAGATCAACAGCTTGAATCATTGTCCCCATTGCGCCATCCAATATCAATATCCTCTGTTCCATAAGCTCTGTGATGGTCGATTCATTCATTAAGATTTCACTTCCTCTAATCTGGCTGCATCCTTTTGCCGTATATATTCCGTTAATTCCGCTGTAATCCCGTAGCGCTGGAATGGTGTAATCAGGTAAATGCCCTTATAGCGTTCCATCACTGCATCAACCATTTCTTTAGCTATCGCGATCCCTTCTCTTTGTGCTTTCACCGGATTATCCCCTGCCTTTTCCATTGCCTTCAGTACAGCGTCCGGCAGAACAATGCCCGGAATCTCATTATGGATAAATTCCGCATTGCGGTAACTTGTCAGCGGCATAATCCCTAGAAAAACTGGTGTCGACAGATGTCCTGTAGCCTGATGGATGTTTTCCAATTGTTTTATGCTATAAATCGGTTGGCTTAAGAAATAGTCGGCACCAGCCTTTATCTTTTTCTCCATCCGTTCCACTGCTTTGTGGAGATACTTTACGTTGGGATTGAAGGCTGCGGCTACCTTGAAATTGGTTTTTTGCCCCAATGGTTTCCCGCTGTATGAGATCCCTTCATTAAATTGTTTGATTAAACCGATCAGGTCCATTGAAGACAGGTCATACACTGATGTGGCGCCGGGAAAATCACCGACTCTTGACGGATCCCCTGTGATGACGAGGATTTCATCGAGCCCAAGTGTATGCAAGCCCATAAGATGTGATTGTATGCCGATCAAGTTATGATCCCTGCATGTCAGATGGACCAATGGATTCATCCCTTCTGCCTTGAGCTTAGCCCCTAATGCCATATTGCTGATCCTTGGTGTCGCCAATGAATTATCGGCCAATGTAACGGCATCTGCGCCGGCTTCCATCAATGCCTTGGCCCCTTGGACGTATGAATCGGGGGATAGCTTTTTAGGAGGGTCCAATTCCACCAAAACGGTTCTTTTCCGGCCCACTTTGGAGATGATCGACTCTGTATTCCCCCTATCGCCCCTTTGGATATTCACTTCCACCCGCCTCTTCCGAACTTTCTTCTCCGTCACAGGCTTACGGCCAACCAGCGCTGCGCTTACTGCTTTTATATGATCCGGTGTTGTTCCGCAACAGCCTCCGATGACCCTTACCCCCTGCTCGTATAAGGAGATAGCGCTTTTCCCGAAATATTCCGTATTCGAACCGTATTGGAAACGGCCGCTTTCATATTCCGGAAGGCTGGCATTCGGATAGGCGGAAAGAAAAGCCTTTTCCGGGAGCGGGATCTCCTCCAGCGTCCTGAGTGTATGGTATGGCCCCAGCCGGCAGTTGATACCGATCATATCGGCATCGAGAGCCTCCATCTGTTTAAAGGCTTCACCCACATGCATGCCGTTTTGCAGATACCCGATTTCATGGAGGGACACGTTGGCGATAATCGGCAGATCCGTTTCTTTTTTTGCGATTTCCAGCACTGTCTTCATTTCTTCGAAGTCATAATATGTCTCTAGCAGTATGCCATCCGGTTCCTCCAGAAGCAGGCTGAATAGTTGCTCACGGAAGTTCCGCTTGATTTCTAAAAGACTGATTTCTGATTTTCTCCAACTTCTTGCAGCACCTATTGTACCGAATACAAATTGGCTGGGCTTGGCTGCTTGTTTGGCAATTCTCACCCCCGCCCGATTGATATCCGCCACTTGATCCTCAAGACCGTATCTATGAAGTTTATAATGATTAGCCCCGTATGTATTAGACTGCAGAATGTCGGTCCCCGCTTCCGCATATGCTTCGTGGATGCTCCTTACAAGTTCAGGCTTCCTCAGGTTCAATTCCTCATAGCATTGATCCACTCCGGTTGAATAGAGAAGCGTCCCCATCGCCCCTTCCCCGATCAGCAGTCTGCTGCTCACTTCTTCTCGAAAATCCATTCCATACGGCCCCTTCCCCGTGACTCATTGTCATTCAATTCCTAATATCGTACATAGCTCTGGCGAAATGCCTGATCCAGGTCGCTGATCAGGTCTTCCGGATGTTCAATCCCTACTGACAACCGCAGCAGGCAATCCGTGATGCCTCTTTCATCTCTTATATTTACTGGAATATCAGCATGCGTTTGTGTCACCGGATAGGTAATCAAAGTTTCCACTCCCCCCAAACTTTCCGCAAAGCTGATTAATTTGACGCTTTTCAGGATACCGGCTGCCACAGTGGGATTAGCCACCTCAAATGACAGCATTGCTCCGTACCCAAGACATTGGGCATCTGTGATTCTTTTGTGAGGATGTGAGATTAAACCTGGATAATGAACCTGTTTGATATCCGGATGTACGGAAAGCCATTCAGCGATTTGTTCGGCATTTTGCTGTTGCTTCTCAAGACGGAGAGCCAATGTCTTCATTCCGCGGACAATCAACCACGAATCCTGCGGTCCGAGGATTGCACCGGTGCTGTTCTGTAGCTTCCCTATGCGTTCGCTCAATTGCGGATCAGCGGTCACAACCAAGCCCCCGATCACATCATTGTGGCCGCCTAAGTATTTAGAGGCGCTATGGACCACCAAATCAGCTCCATACTCTATCGGCTTCTGCAAATAAGGGGTCATGAATGTATTATCGACTATGAAGAGGAGATTGTTGGCTTTTGCAAGCACTGAAACGGCCTCCAGGTCCGTCACCTTCATTAATGGATTGGACGGCGTTTCGATGAATATTGCCGCCGTCTCCTGCCTTATGCCGGACTCCACCTGCCTTATATCGGACGTATCCACATACGATGCCTCGATCCCATACACCCGAAACGTCTCTTCAAGAATACGAAATGTACCCCCATATAAATCATCCGATACGACAATATGCGAACCAGGCTTCAGTAAAAACAAAATGGTGGTGATGGCCGCCATTCCGGAAGAAAAAGCAAATCCCTGGTGTCCTCCTTCCAATCCTGCAATCGTCTCCTCCAATACTTTTCTGGTCGGATTTCCTGTCCTTGAATAATCAAAACCAGTGCTCTCCCCCAATGCCGGATGTTCAAATGTTGCGCTTTGATAGATCGGCATGCTGATCGACCCTGTTTGCGGATCTCTTTTAGTGCCTGCTTGGGCAAGCTTGGTTTCCATATTCATGTCTTTCTCCCCTTATATCCTTAATAATCAACACAAAAAGCACCCTTCTAGTGTGAAAGAGTGCCGACAGATTTCTCATGATAGGTCTCTCTCATCGTCTAGAATTTGATTCTACTGGCATTGGCACCGTTCAAAAAATGATGGTTGCCGTGGCTTCACAGGGCCAGTTCCCTCTGCCACTCTAGATAAGAGTCACATTTTATTAAATTTTCTAAAAATTATTATATTTATCATAAAATAGAAATTTGAGTTTTGTCAATCCTTTCTTTTTTGTTATAGTGAAATAAGACAAGTTGTATCCATTAAGTAAGAACGACTTAGCCAAAAGGAGGAAACGATTCATGTTACAGGAATTTAAAGAGTTCATAAACAGAGGAAATGTATTCGATCTTGCAATCGGTGTAGTCATCGGAAGCGCGTTCGGCAAGATCGTCTCTTCATTCGTCGATGATATCCTAATGCCGCCGCTTGGGCTATTGATCGGAAAAGTGGATTTTTCTAACCTTTACATAAATTTGTCGGGGGAAGAATATGAATCATTGGCACAGGCAAAAGCAGCCGGGGCGGCCACAATCAACTATGGAACATTCATTAACGTCATCATCAATTTCCTGATCATTTCATTCTTCATATTCCTGGTTATCAAGCAGTTAAACCGGTTCTCACGCAAGGAGGAAGCCATTGAAGAAGTCACAACAAAAGACTGCCCTGAATGTCTCAGCTCCATACCTTTGGAAGCAAAACGCTGTCCTGCGTGTACAAGCTTCCTGAAAGAGGAAGCTGACACCACACTGGCTTAAAACAAAACGATGAAGAAAGATGACAATCCATTTGTCATCTTTTTTTCATTATTACAAGATGAATCAAAAATATTTCAAAATAGTATTATAATATATACAGAAAGGTTAACATAAAGAGAGCTACGTTATGAAAACGACAAAACTTTTATTATGGTTTTATTTGTCATCATTAGTTTGCAATCCTGTGTTGTAGGTCTCGGCAATACAATATCGGAAAATGGGGAAGTGAGCGGAAGCGCAGGATTTCTCCTTGCCTTGCTGCTGTTAATTGCATGTATTGTCGGGGTTGCTGCCAGAAACAGTAAAGGCGGCGTATTGCCGCAGGTATCTTCTATGTCCTTGGAGGCATTATCGGAATCGCAAACGTCGGAACCTACGCAGATCTGAAAATATGGTCGATTGTCAGTTTCGTATTTGCAGCCATCTTTCTTATTGGCAGCTTTTCTAAAAAAACAATGAGTAAGTAATCAACAGAAAAAAGATGACACAATTGATGTCATCTTTTTTCTTGCCGGCTATATTCGAACAAACGCAACACAATGCTGCAGAAGCCGACCCAGAAGCCTCCGACTGCAAATCCGGCCACGACATCGCTTGGGTAATGAACACCAAGGTAAATCCGGCTAATCCCGATCATACAAATGATAAAGGCGAAGACCAAGGCAATGATCACATCCAACAAATGGCTTCTGGCCAATCTTGTGAGCACGACAATAATAGCCGTATAAAAAATGATGGCGCTCATACTATGACCGCTTGGAAAACTATAGCCTTGCACTTGTATTATAGGATTAAGATCCGGCCTTTCCCGTTCAAAAAAATGCTTCAACAACAGATTGAAAATCCCCCCGGTTAACATAGTCAAGGCTAAATACACGCCATAACGCAGTTTTCTAAAAGCAAAGACCATCGACAAGACGATTGTTGCAGCAGTCAGCCAGACTTTACCGCCAAAAAATGTAATAGCTTTCATTAAGGAAGTCAGGCGGTCATTGATATTCTGCTGGATGTAGAAAATCACCTGCCCGTCAAAAGAACGAATATCATTTCCCTGTACTCTCACTGCCACTTCATAAAAAACAACAAAGAAGAAGATTAACAGTACGATCATACTGAACAAGTATATCCTCACTTTTTTGTCCATAAAAACCTCCATTATCCAGTTCCCCTGTCTGCCTGCCTGAAAACGAAATTATTATGCTTTTTTTCTTTCCTGAGTGACTGTCTTCTTTCTCGTCCGTTTTGCCGGTTTTTTTGTTTGATCAAGGGAAGCCTGCAACATCGCCATCAAGTCAGTGACATTAGCGGCTTTTACTCCTTTATCGGTAGCGGAGACCACCATATGCTTCGCCCTCTTTTCGTCAATCAGTTTCTGGACAGCTTCTCTATATTCATCATGGTATTTTTTCGGGTCGAACGCTGTGGTCAACTGATCGATCAGCAGAATGGCTGTATCCAATTCCTTTTGGACAATTTCTTCCCCGGAAGGGACATTCGGCACGTCCGTGGCTTGCCTTACTTCATCAGGATAATGAATCGTTTCCATAAGCAATGTATTTTCCAGCACCCGGACAACCGCCATCTGTTCTTTTGAACGAATTGTAATCTTGGCAATCCCCACTTTCCCCGTCTCCTGCAACGCTTTCCTCAAAAGGCTGTATGCTTTATAGCCGCCTTCATTTGGCGAGAGATAATAGCTTTTGTTAAAATAAATCGGATCGATTTCCTCTATCCTCACAAAATCGATGATTTCAACTGATTTATCCGCTTTTTCCTTCTCCAGCTCCTTAAGCTCTTCCTCTGTCATTACCACAAACTTTCCTTTCGCATATTCAAAGGCCTTGACAAGTTCTTCTTTCGGCACTTCTTTCCCGCAATGTGAGCATACTTTCTCATATTTGATCGGCGCCTGACAAACACTATGAAGAGTCCTGAATGAAATATCCTTATCCTCGGTTGCTGTATGGAGACGTACCGGAATGTTGACCAGCCCGAAACTGATGGTTCCTTTCCACATTGTGTGCATCGCTTATACCTCCTTTTCATTCGTTTTGTTTAGTTTGCGGTCCGAACATTCAATGCAACCCGGATAATTATTACCAGACAAGGAGGCAGATAATTGAAGAAACCGATTAAGCCGTTTGAACCAGTCTCTTCCACAACCATTCCCCAAGGCGACAAATGGATTGCCCAAATCAAATGGGACGGGGTCAGAATTCTTTATTATTTGGAGGACGGCGAAGTTTACTTATACAATCGAAAAGGCCATGAGCGAACAGCGCATTTTCCGGAAGTATCGGAGCCCGCTTTCATCAAACATAAAAAATCAGTCATTTTGGATGGTGAAGTGATTTCATTGGGCGAGCATGGCTTTCCTTCATTCCATCATGTAATGAAACGGGATGGCATCAGAAACATCTCCAAAGTGAAAACCGCTATGGAAGAGGTACCTGTCCACTATATGATCTTTGATATCCTGTATGCGGATGGCGAATGGCTAACCGGCTTGCCGTTGTCTGAACGACTCCTCATCCTGCAAGAAACGGTGTCAGTGAATGAAACAATTCGTCTGGTCGACTCGGTCCTGGACGCATCTGCGTTATATAAGATTATTGAATCCAATCAGATGGAAGGGATTGTCTGCAAGGATCTGGAAAGCCGCTATGAAATTGGCGGGAAACAATGCAGCTGGCAAAAAATTAAGCATTATCTCGACTTAATTGCTGTCGTTGGAGGAGTATCGTATAGCGGAAAGACAGTGAACAGTCTTTTGATTGGGCTCTATGATGGCCATGGAGCATTGCATTACATCAGTCACGTAGGCTCCGGACGTTTAAAACAGGAAGACTGGAAACAGCTGACTGAAATATTCCAACAGATTGAAACGGAAACATGCCCGTTCTCCAGCAAACCGAAAACATCCCGTACTGCCAAGTGGGTCAGGCCTGTGCTGACTGTCAAAATACAATACATGGAATGGCCAGCCAATCATTCTTTGCGACAACCCAGCATATTGTCATTCGTTTCCGCGGAACCTAAGGACTGTACATTTGAAAACGAGGTGAACCGCAATGCCGATTGAAATCACAAATCCGGATAAGCTTCTTTGGCCTGAGAAGCAATTGAGCAAACGGGATTATATTGCATACTTGATCAAGATATCCCCATTTCTGTTGCCGTTCCTCCACAATCGGCTCCTGACGGTGATCCGTTTTCCTGACGGAGCCGGAAAAAATTCCTTTTTTCAGAAAGGCTGTCCGAAATATGCCCCTGATTTTGTTGAAACCGTCCATCACGAAGATACAGAGTTTATTGTCTGCAATTCGGTTTACACATTATGTTGGCTCGGAAATCAAGCCGCACTTGAATTTCATATACCTTTTCAGCGGATTGGCGAAACAATTCCTTATGAAATTGTATTTGATCTTGATCCACCTTCCGAAAACCATTTTCATTTGGCCATAAAGGCGGCAACGGAGATCCATAAGATCCTTTCTAAGTTTCAGATCACCGGCTATCCGAAACTATCGGGCAACAAAGGGATTCAAGTCCATATCCCTTTAGGAAACACAAAAATCACGTACGAGGACGCACGGGTATTCACCTCGTTCGTTGCCGAATATCTAGTCGAACAATTCCCGGATCTTTTTACCACAGAGAGATTGAAGAAAAACAGAGGGGACAGGCTGTATATTGATTATGTACAGCATGCGGAAGGAAAAACACTGATCGCCCCCTACTCAACAAGGGGCAATCCGCATGCGCAAGTGGCTGCACCCTTATATTGGAAGGAAGTCAACAAGTATCTCTCGCCAGCTTCCTATACAATACGCACCATAACTAACCGGCTTTCTTTTAAGAAATGCCCATTTTCGGATTATTTCAATTGTGATAATCGTATGATAGTCCCCGTTATTAGACAACTGAAAAACAGCAAGTAAAAAGACTGCCCCAGGATGGCTCTCCCGGGCAGTCTTGCTCTTTTACAGCTTATGATGCAAATACTGTTCGACGTCTTTTTTCATTTCTTCGTAAGCATTTGTTTCATCTGTGCGCTTTTCCATACCTATTATGCGGTAAGCCCCATCTTCCCATTCTACTGTGTACTCCCCATCAAACGTACCGTTTCCAATTAAGTTGATATAGTATGTTTCATTTTGCTTATGGGCAACACAGCGTACTTTCCCGCCAGGATTATAGACAGTGACCGGCGTTTCAAAGCCGGCAATCCCCTGCATGCATGCTACGAGCGTGGAAGCGCTCATTGCCGTTCCGCAGGCATTTGTAAAGCCAACCCCTCTTTCAAAAGTCCGTACAAAGATTTCACCTTCCCCAAACGGGTACACGAAGCTTACATTCACTCCATCAGGAAAATACGGATTTTTACCGTTTAAATAAGTAGAGAGCTTCTCCTGGATATGACCCTTCAGCATAGATTTATCCACAATGGAAATCAGGTGCGGATTGGGTACCGCCACAGCTGTGAATGACAACTCCCCAGCAATATCGGGCAGTTTTTGGTCTATGAACGTAGCTGCTTCAATCTTCATGGGCAAAGCGTCCACATGAAACAACACCGGCGAAATTTCCACCTTGTACGTCTTAATCCCTTCATGGATTTCCTCAGTCAGTTCGCAAGCCAATACCGCCTTCATTGTTTCGATCTTCATTTCATTCAATAAAAGTTGTTCTGAAGCATAGCGTACCACGCAACGAAGTCCGTTCCCACACATGGATGCTTCGGAACCATCGGCATTAAAAACCCGCATTTTTCCATCTGCCACATCACTTTTCTGGAAAAACAGGATGCCATCCGCCCCGATGCCGGACGAACGGTCACATAGGACCTTCGCCATCAACGAGCGCTCTTCGTCATTCATTTCAAGTGGCTTCGTATATTCATCCAACAATAAAAAATCATTGCCGGAACCATGACATTTAATAAAATTCATTTCCATATGTATACCTCCACTGACTCCGCAGGAATCATTTGTGATTGAACGAATCTGACTTTATAATTTTAACAAACAAGGGACGGGGGTGTATAGCTTGAGAATAAAATGCGAATGGAGAGACTATCTTTATTATTTCGATTTTTTTGTGGAAGATGTCAGCATAGTGGACGAAATGACCAAAACAGCACATATCTCTACCGTTGTTCTGACTAATGAAAAACAGGAAATATGGAGAGGCATGATTGACGTGAACTGGAACCACACGGGCATCTATCCCAATCCGAAACAAGTCAAAGAAGCGGACCTCCCACAAACTGTAAAAAGGATGCTCCTCGTGGAAATCAGGCGCTATCTGAAGCCTCAGAAAGCATTTTTATAGGATGCATGGCCGATGCACATAAAAACGCCCCTAATTGCTTTTGGCAACATTGGGCGCTTATATTTTAGGCTTGAACAGTATTTTCCGTTCCGTAACCGTTATGGACAAGATCGAGCTTCCCTGTCGCCGGATCGATGACCAGGCCATGAACATGTACATCCGAAGGCAACAACGGATGGTTTTTGACGATACGGACACTGTTTTTGACACTTTCTTCGACATCATCGAATCCTTGTAACCATTCTTTTATGTGGATACCAGCGTTCTCGATGGTCGTGATTGTGTCCGGGGGAACATTCCGCTCCTTCATTTTCCCGAGGACCCTTTCCACAGAGACGGATGCCATACCGCAATCATAATGTCCTATGATGAAAACTTCGTCGGCATTCAATTCGTAGATTGCGACGAGCACACTCCTCATGACACTTCCGAACGGATGCGATACAACCGCACCCGCAGTTTTGATGATTTTGACATCACCGTTCCGGATGTTCATCGCTTTTGGCAATAACTCTACTAATCTCGTATCCATACAGCTGATGACGACCATTCGTTTATCAGGAAATTTATCCGTCTCGAAAATTTTATATTGTTGGTTGTTTACAAACTCTTGATTAAATGACAAAATATCTTGCAGACTCCCCATGCGCTCACCTCATTGTTCATTTTTTCCATTATATCAAAAACAATCGGGAGGGCACTATCGGAATGCTCAGTTGGAACGGTGATTGAACAGCCTTGTGCATAGACCGAACATACAAATCCTGTCTTCTTTAGAAGCATAGTCAGGAAAAGACAGAATCGGCGTATTCAAAGAAAAACTCGCGCTCCATTCACCGGGCATATACCCTTTTTGAAAATGAAACAAAGAATTCCCGCCTTCATTCGCTACAGAGAAAGATTGGAGAAATCCGTTTACGTTTACGGGTATATCTTCAGAACCATCCCTTCGCATCACGACCCCCTTATATCTAAGCCATGATTGCGCACTTTTTTCTTCATACATTCCGACAAGTTCCCCGTTACCGTTGTACATGCGCACCCATCCGGCAAAATGGTTGCCCGCTTTATATGTGGCAATCCGATTACCGGACTGGTCCCGCAACACATATGTATGTTGAAAAAGGAAGGAAATGCTGTTCGGCAGCAGCCATCTATACCAAGACCTGTTCTCATCCGTAATTTCACCGATCACCCTTCCTTCCGGGTGAAACAATAGAGCCCTCAAGGAAGGGGAGGGCAAAAAGGTCAACAGGATATCCTTTTCCTCGAGAGGCGTTCCAGTGTGTTTTTCTATCTTTACAGGAACTACGATTGATTTTTTAGTAAAGAGCAGATGTTTGATGAAGTAAACTAAGCTGAGGAGCATAAAAGGGGTGACCATTTGCCAAACATATGGCATCCGGTATAAAAAAACGACTGCAAAGAAGACTATCCCGCCTATACAGGCGCTCGCAATGGAAGCATTTATATACAACAGAGCAACGGACTTATAGTATTGCCTGATATCCAATCGTTTCCGCCTCCTGGTCATCAATAAATACCCGGCTGAACAACACTGCATTCTAAGCAACTGCCCAGCCGGCTTATCCTTATTTTACTGAATAAAACGGATAATAAGAGGAATACGGTATTCTTCCCCACCGTAAGCTTTCACGGCTGCCAAAATAGTAAAGATTACCGCTACTGCACTTACAATCGGCACTAATACGATCCCTATCAAAATAATCGTGGATAATCCGGCCACGATGCCGTAAATTGCGTAAGAAATGAAGAAGTTCAAATACTCTTTCGCATGATAATTAACGAACTCCGACTGATCCTTTTTAAAGAGCCAAATGAGCAAAGGCCCGATGATAGGGAAAAATAAACTCACTACATATATCAGGCAAGCCCATAAACGGTCATCTTTTGAAGACATGGTAACACACTCCTTTCATCCTAGTTATATTATACGATAAAAAAGTGTTTTGTTACCCATTTTGTGTCAATCAAATGAATTTTTGTACTTATTTACCTTTCTCCTTCGATAACGGAAAAATATAGCTTACGGACTTCGAACGTCTTATAAAGCTTGAGTTTTTTCAGTTCTGTCGGATGTTTGGTGATTCCCTTCTCCCTCAATTGCGAAATGTACCAGCCTTTAGAATGTTTGTAAGCCATCCTGCCACCTCTTTCATTATTTCTACCAATATATGGACTTTGCCGATAGAATATGACAACTTGTCCAGCGCTCTATTCGCTGTGAGTACAGCTCTAGGCAGGTTCCATACGCTTTCTTAAAGATCCTTGCTGTTTTTATTAAACGGAAAGAAGCTCACAACAGGCCCTTTAAAAAGCGATAGCAAAGTGCGGCAATCAATTTTTTCAAATGGCTGTTTTGGCATACTGTTGCTATTTTGACCAAACTCTTTGCAGGTGCTAAAATACTGCCACAGGAGGGTTTTAGAATGTGGAAAGACGTTTATGCT
>JBJFHG010000056.1:0-5733 GCA_051893455.1 Bacillus sp. (in: firmicutes) | reverse complement strand
TTATTCAGAAAAAATATTGTAAAGTGAATATTTTTGTTATATGGTTAATTACATAAGTAATGAACCAACTAACTGGAGGTGGATTGTGAAGGAATCATTCAAAAATGAGAAGCCAATCTTCCAGCAAATCCGGGAACGGGTGGAAGATGCCATTCTCGAAGGGACACTTCAACCGGAGGAGCGCATTCCCTCCACTAATGAATTCGCCAAGGAATATCAAATTAATCCGGCAACTGCGGGAAAAGGTGTCCATGAATTGGTGGAAAAGGGGGTCCTCTATAAAAAGCGCGGCGTCGGTATGTTCGTAAGCCCAGAGGCAAAAGAACTTCTGATGACCGAACGAAGGGAGCGTTTCAGGGAACAGTACATCAATCCGTTAAAGAAAGAAGCAGCCAGACTCGGCATCTCAGCGCAAGAATTAAAAAACATGCTGTAAAGGGGAAAAATGTATGATGATTGAAGCTAGGAATGTCAGTAAGTCTTATGGCGGCAAACATGTGCTTTCGGATGTTTCCCTCAAAGTAGATGGCCCGAGTATCATCGGTCTTTTGGGGCATAACGGCGCAGGAAAAACAACGTTTCTGAATATGTTGGCGGGCCTTATCCCACCAACAAAAGGGGAGCTATTGGTTAACAATCGACCTGTCTTCAATGAAGCCGATATTCTGAGTGATGTCTGCTTCATTGCGGAAAGCGGCAATTTCCAGGAAGATATGACAGTAATGCAAAGCTTGAAAGCAAATAGCTTCTTTTACCCGAAATGGGACCATATACTCGCTTTAGAGTTGCTTCGAGTGTTTGATCTGACGGGCAGTGAAAAAGTGAGGAATCTGTCAAAGGGAATGGTTTCTGCCCTCGGGATCATTTCTGGGCTTGCCAGCCGTGCAGCCATCACGATATTCGATGAGCCTTATATCGGCTTGGATGTTTCGGCGAGGAGCACCTTTTATGATCTGCTAATTGAACAGCAAACTGAGGAACCGAGAATATTCATCCTTTCGACCCACCTGGTCAATGAAGCGAGCGGCTTGTTTGAGGATGTGATTATTCTGCATGAAGGAAAAGTCATTTTACAGAAACGGTTTGATGATTGGGAAGCGCATGTAATGGCTGTAAAGGGCCGTCCGGATGATGTCAAAAAAGCAACAGAGGGTCTTCATGTTCTGCATGAACATACATTTCTGAATGAGCTGACCGCGGTGGCCTATCTGGAAGGAAGCAAATTGGACTTTGCAGGTGTGAAGACGGAACAAGTTTCTCTGCAGGAATTATTAGTCTTACTGAGTAAACAACGAAAGAAGGAGGCAGGGGCATGAATACGTTGAGGGGAAGCTTTTATGTGCTATTCCTAAGCTACAGAAAACAGGCGTATATTTTTTGGACCATACTCTTCGCTATTTGGGCTGCTTCATTCGGCTTGGTGGCTTTTTTCAGTCAGTCAGTGCAAGTATATTTCATTTTGACAGTTTCAGGCCCTGTCTATGTTTTCTACGGTATCATGGCGTCTAAGCTGCTGGATCGGACGTTCCGGTACTTTCTGAATCTTGGCGTCAGCCGTCTGCAGTACCTGCTTCATATCGGCTTATTTTTCATTGCCTGGAGCATAATCGGAGCGTTTATGATTGGATGCCTGCAACAGGTAACATTCTATTTGGTAGAGCAAATGGGAATTGAAGGGCTAAGATTGCTCCATCCAGTACTGCTGTATGATCTCGAACAACCCTTTTTGCTGACATTTGTGTTAGATGTGTGCCTTTTGCTTAGCAGTCTGGTGTTCGGTCTATTTACGAATATGCTGTTCTATCGTTACGGTGTAGCCGGGGGATATTCTTTTATGGGATTTTTAATTTTTTTGCCGATAGTAATCATCATTCTTGATTGGCATCCTTCCATTCTGGAAATGGTGCTGGATATGACTTTCGTGGTGATGATTGTCAGCATTTGCTTATTCTCCATCTTTATATACAGCGCTATATGGAAGGTTCTTCATAGGGCGCCAGCTGTGAAAGTCTGAATAGTAAAAGAGTCGGTTCCCTCAAGTGGAATCGACTCGGATTAATAACAAAAGCTTATATTCGTCCACATGAACAGCTTGTTCAGCCTGCTGGCAGGGAGCTTCAAAAAAGCTTCTTTTTCATCACGACATGCGGTATTCCATCTTCCATGAAGACATCGGAAGTCGTTTCATAACCGAGTTTCCGGTAGAAGTTTTCAGCATGTGTCTGGCCATGAAGTTTGACCTCGGCGAACCCTTTTTCTTTGGCGATCTGCTCAAGCTCGGCAATCAGCGCTTTGCCGAGGCCACGTTTGCGGAATGGCTTCAGCAGGCATACCCTCTCCAGTTTTCCGATGCCATCGACAATTCGCAATCGGGCGGTCCCGGCAACTTGTCCATCCAGATCGGCCAATATATGGTCTGCTGTTCCCAAAGTGTCATACTCATCGAATTCATCCTGTTCCGGTACAAGTTGCTCCTTAATGAATACTTCTTTTCGGATGTCAAAAGCTTTCTTTAACTCTTCCACCGTGGTAATTCTTTTTGTTGGCAAGATGTTTTCATCCTTTCTTTGGGTCTATTCTTTTTTGGTTTTTGGAAAATTTAGAATAATACCCGCCTGGCATGATATAATGATAGATACAACTACAGGGTGCGGGGCAGTGTCCGCTTCTTTCCATCTTACCGAAGGAAGGGGGTGATGCCACTGGTTGAGTTGATCAAGTCTATCTTTGAGGATTCATTGCATGTGTTTATTGCCACGCTTGCTGCGGGTTTGGCACATCGGATCCTTAGCAGGAAAAAGACAAAGAAAAACTCCCCCGCGCCTGAGAAACGTAAGGGGAGTTCTTCTGATAACTGATTTCAGCGGGACAAACGCCTTGTGTCCATGTAGTTGCTGTCAAGGAGTAGATACTCCTTGGCTTTTTATATTATGTTCTTCTTTCCATCATATACCCGCGCTTTGTGAAATTCAAGCATGAATCAAGTACAGAGAAGAGAATCACTTGGTTTCTGCATTAGATAATTCTCATTTTTGATACCGACGATTTGACATCCTCTTTTACTTCGATTTCCCTATATTCTAAGGCCTCCAAACACATGATTTCCAAATATCTTGCTCATGCTTCCTATGTTCTATTTGACAGCCCGGAATACACGGTAGCCGAGCAGATGGGCATACCGTTGCATGAGCCTTGCATGTTCACTCATCGTTTTTGTAAATATGCTGTCCGCTCCCTCTGTATACGCTTGCGGCGGCTCCTGTGCCATCACATTGGCAATGGATGTGCCGTGGAGGATTGCAGTCCTAAGAAATCCATAGCGTTTGAAGGCCTTCAGCCATTCATTTTCAGTGGGAATATGTTTGATGCCGTAAAAAGATTGAATCTCCTTTTTCTCGGCGGGGGTAAGGGGTGACTCTGCCGTCATATCATTGGAAAGTACGATTCCGCCTGGCTTGAGGACGCGGTGGTATTCCCGGAGGGTTTTGCTGAGTCTCGTGAAGCCGGTTGTGGATTCGGCAAAAATCAGATCAAAAAAATGGGACTGGAAGGGTAGTTTTTCCATGGATCCTTGGTAAACCATAGCGGGCAATTTCGCGTATTGTAGCCGTTGAACCGTCTTGTTGACCATTTCTGGATGGATGTCAATCGCATATACCTTGCAACGAAAGGTACGGGCTAGATATTCGGAAGTCTTGCCTGTGCCGCAGCCTGCATCAAGAACCACTGTCCGCGGTGTTATGTTTTCCCTTGACAGCAGGTCTTTCGTCAGTTGAGGGCCGCCGGGGTGGGCTGCTTCGACGCCATATTGCGCCAAGACGTCCAAGTACGAATATTTCATGCTTATGCCTCCTATTGATGCATTCGATTTCTTCAGTTTATGCCGGGCATGGACAGTTGGTTATACAAACTTAGGGCAAGTCAATCGGAAAAGGGGCAGTTGTCTGTGAATGACTGTTCCATGCTAAAGAGATATCATCTCTTTTTTGTCTGATGATGGGTTGCTTGAAAAGCTGTTATGGGTATAGAAAACAAACAGGCTGGGAAGCAAACTTCCTTCAAATTGGAATGGAAAGATGGTGATGTTTGAAATGATGGAATATACATCATATGAATTCACACTTAATCTTCTAAAAAAAATAAGCGCGAGAGAACAGGATTTCAAGCGCGCGCTGGAATTGTTCATAGACGAGTATGAACCTGTGTTTAAAAGCCGCAATATCCGATTTGAAGGCAAGTTTTCTATTCAAGGGGAGGACCCGTTTTGTCAGGGCTACTATTCAGCAGTTCTAATCGGCTTGCTTGACGAAAATGGGGGGCTTCTTGAAGTGCATACGACAGATATATGGATCTGTACCCGTAAGTTCTTAGGCTTTGGGAAATTGATCGGAAGGTTGAACGATAGACCGTTGGAGTCCGTTGCCGAAGAGTGGGGAGAGGCTGCTGAAGAAATACTGGTAGAGTTCGGGGAATTGATCTGAAGGCGGGCAGGTGACGGTATGACACAAAGGATCTTTTGCCATGATCCCTTAATGGGGTATTCTCTAAAAAAATCTTTGACTTCTGGCTTACCATACGGTACATTTAAAAAGTCGAACAATGTTATGTCTATGAGTTTATAATATTCGTATTTGGGGTGTTTTTTGTGAGAAAAGTATTTGATTACGAAGATATTCAGCTGATTCCTGCGAAATGTGTCGTTAATAGCCGCTCTGAGTGTGATACGTCGGTCCAGCTTGGTAACCATACATTCAGATTGCCGGTTGTTCCAGCCAATATGCAGACCATTATTGATGAAAAAATTGCTTTATATTTAGCCGAAAAAGGTTATTTCTATATTATGCACCGGTTTGAACCGGAAAAACGTCTTGCATTTGTTAAGGAAATGCAAGCAAAAGGATTGATTGCTTCTATCAGTGTTGGAGTAAAAGAAGAAGAATACCAATTTGTCGAGGAACTAGCCTCCGAACAATTGGTGCCGGATTATATAACGATTGATATTGCGCATGGCCACGCAAATTCCGTCATCCAAATGATTCAGCATATCAAAAAGCATTTGCCGAATACGTTTGTCATTGCCGGAAATGTCGGAACTCCTGAGGCGGTACGTGAATTGGAACATGCCGGCGCAGACGCAACCAAAGTAGGAATCGGGCCGGGGAAAGTGTGCATCACCAAAATCAAAACAGGCTTCGGTACGGGAGGCTGGCAATTGGCAGCCCTGCGCCTGTGCGCGAAGGCCGCAAGCAAGCCAATCATTGCCGATGGGGGGATCCGTACACATGGGGACATAGCCAAGTCTGTCCGTTTCGGGGCGACGATGGTCATGATCGGATCGCTTTTTGCGGGTCATGAGGAATCCCCTGGTCTGACGATCGAGAAGGACGGCAGACTGTTTAAAGAATACTTCGGTTCCGCGTCCGAATTCCAAAAAGGGGAGAAACGCAACGTCGAAGGGAAGAAGATGTTTGTTGAGTATAAAGGCCCTCTCGAAGATACATTGATTGAAATGGAACAAGACTTGCAATCCTCGATTTCTTACGCAGGTGGAAACAAGCTGATGGAGCTCCGCAATGTCGATTATGTGATCGTCAAGAACTCTATCTTCAATGGTGATACTTATTAATAGGTTGAAAAGTCAAGAATGCTGGTTTAAAAGCATTTCTTGGCTTTTTTTGGGTTCTATACTAAATGTTGGGGTGTCCACTAAAAAGGACAAAAAAAGAGCACACA
>JBJFHG010000055.1:49119-94739 GCA_051893455.1 Bacillus sp. (in: firmicutes) | reverse complement strand
CGTAACTTGGCGAAAAGCGTGACTGTAGAATAATAGATCAACAGGCTGTAAGGATAATGTAGCTTTGAAATAAAGTTGCGATGAAACACTCCTTTAGATCATATTTGTCTAAAGGGGTGTTTTTTATGTCTAAACGTTCGAGGATGTCTAAAACTGATAAATGGATTAAAGAAGGACGAGGCATTGGCATTGGAGAAGCATACAGACCGTGGTTAAATATTCAAGATGTTTCCTCATTAGGAAGGTCTACACGTTTAAAAGGCATTAAAACAAACAGACAGCACGAGTTCTTATCTGATTTAGAACGAAACCACTTCTATTTGACTGAATATTCTAATTTTGTCGTTGATATTCGAGAACAGTTTCCTTTATTACCATTAGAAGAAACGCTTGTCATTGCAGATGAGTTAGGTATTAAACATCCTACAGATCCAAAACGCAGGAGCCGGTTGTGATGACAACAGACTTTTTATTAACTTTGGATAAAGGTGATGGGTTAATTGAGCTTGCTCGAACTATAAAAATGAGGGATGAGCTTTTAAAAGAACGAGTTATTGAAAAGTTTGAAATTGAGCGTGTGTATTGGGAGGAAGGAAAATTGATTGGGGTATTGTAATGGAACTAGAAATCCCTAAAGAAATGGCGAGGAACATAAGCTATATTCACAGCTATTACAATGTTCAACAATATGATGCCTTTCAGAATGTTGGTTCTGAGTATATCGTAGACTTAGCAGTGGCTACTTTAACGGGGTATTAGGAAGGATTAACTGCCAGTAAGTTAATATCCGGAGAAAAAAACGTGCAAAATAGGTTCTCTAGTAGAACTTGAAATTCATCACCTTCATCATCAATTTGTCAAAACGGCAATTAAAAAGACGCTTACATATGTAGTAAACGTCTTTCACCATTTAATCTTCGGAGGCGGCTATTGCGAAAAAGTGTATGAACAGTGCAACAGCGAATACACCGAAAGTTGCGATAAAAGGAGATGGGCCTCCCTTAGAAGTGGCATAAAAGTACATCGCAACACCCCAAAGTGAAGAAAGAAAAAATACCATAGGAATCTGGAATTTCGATGAAGAAAGTAAACCTAAGCCGATGAATCCCATAATAAGAGTTCCTGCTAGGCCCCAATCCATAATGGTTGAAATGATCCAACTTAACCCGAAAATTTCAACAAAAAGGAATACTATTGCTCCAAAACTGAACGGATTAGTGTCCCTATATTCATATTCAGATTCTAATTCTCTTCTGACTTCACTTCTAATCTCTTCTTCACTGCGTCTCCCCAAATTAATCTCTCCTAGAAATATATTTAGTATTGATGATGATTCCGAAGCAAAACTAACTGGCCTACAAAGGGTTTTGCGTTTGAAAGAGATTACTTTTTCTCTAGTTTGGCAAAGATTTCTTTTGCTTTGTTAATGACTAATTGCAGTTCTTCTTTTTCTTTGCCTTGTAATTCTCTTTTTACAATGACAATGGAATAAGCACTAGCAACGACACCCAACACAGCCAAGTAGAAACCCATTTGAATAGCAATTTTGTCTCCACCCTCGAATAAAAATATAGCTGTTCTCAAGATGACTGGAGTGAGAATGATGATTACAACAAGATTGTATACATAGCTATACTTTTTTACCCAACCTAAATATATACTTCCTACACCCAACACAGGCAATATGGGTAAAAAATTCATTAAAAACGGAGTTTTTCCACCCCAAAGTTCCATATTAGCTAAATCGTTAGCAGAGGTCTTGTAAATTCCGCCGTCATAAGCCCAAGATATGAAGTAACTGATAAACAACAAAACTCCACTAAGTATTTGTACCGTCATCTTATTGCTCATTTTTGCACCTTCCTTTTCATTTTATGGTTTGTTGTTAGGAGTAAAAACCTATATTTAGCTCTCATCCCTTGGATAATTATAACTATAAATATCATAGAAAATAATAATTTTTTAAAATTTTGTCAAAAATCTTTGATGATCCTTTTAGATAAGAGAAGTTTTTGTTTGTACATTGTAATGCGTTGAAATGGAATGTATATGCGAATCCTTACGCATCCGAATTGTACTGTCATATTGCAGATTCCAGCAGGAAAAAGAAGTAAATGAATTGTTAAAAAGGACAGCAATCGTTTTTGATTGAATGATTGAGTGAGGTGATAGAATAGATGCTCTTTATTATTTTGTTGTATCCACCCTTATAGCTACATTCTGTATTGGATGGTGTGTCCGAAAAGCGTTAAAAAGAGTTGATGAAGGCTCAGGAAGTAAAGAAGAAATTCTAACGAAGATGATCGTTGATATTGTTGCTGTTGAAGCATTCTCTGTCATTCTAGTAATAGAAGGTTATCTCACTCTTCATAGGTCTACAGTTGATTTTATCCCTCCTCTCTTGATTATTGGAGCGGCCACGCTGCTGAATATCTATTTCATTCATCGTGCATCTTCAAAGATTAAGGGTAATTTGATGGTTTCTAAAGAGAAAAAAGAAATGGCGACCTTTATCCACTCTATTGGAATTGGATTAGTAGTGGCTATCCCGATGGTGGCGATGAGATAAAAAAATAAACAAGGCTGCTGTCGTAACCTTGCTTAAACACGTGTTATTAGTATTCGCAACAGGGTTTTGAATGGTTCGTAAGCTTTCTCGATGATATCGTCATTTATGCCGATGTATCTATAATGAAGAGATTTCACGCTGTACACTTGCCAACTTTTTTAAATAATGAATAAAAATCACTTTCTAACTTTTTTATTATCGACTAGAAAAAAAACACTAATTCGAAGGGTTTTTCGCTTATTTTCCTTTCTGACTTTTTTTAAAAGCGACAGATGAATACAGCTACTAGAATAAGGAAGATTTACATCCGCTCGTTACTAAGCGAGCGGGTGTTTTTGTATTAATTTGTAGTTTAAACTAAGTTAGTACCTTTTTAAACTAGTCAGTAACTTATGCCAAAGAACCGTTAAAATAAAGACACGTTTGGAAACATTGTTAACATTGAGTGTTTTTAAAGAAAGTTTTTCTTCTGGAAGTTCTTAATTATAAAAAAGTCCTTCTTGCATTGAACTAGCGCACCGTTAATTTAAGTACATTTTTTCAAAAGGCTGTTTTCTAAAAGAGTGTTGTTTTTACATAAGTTCGGTAATGAAAACCAGTTGATCGGGAGCGGAAGGTGTGAGACTCCTGCGGGATTAGCGGACCGGGTGAGACCCCGCAAGCGCTTGGCGTTGAGGAGGCTCACCGCCCGCCCCGCGGAAAGCGAGCAACCTGGAGCCTACTTCCTTCATAGGCAACAAAGTTTGCGAAAACAGCCTTTCAAAAAGTTATTCCTTCTTCACTTTATTCGTAAAGGAATTCTACACATGTAACACATAAGAAAGAGTAATATTCAGCTGGCTCTTTGACCATGCTATCTTAGTTAAATAAAAGGGATAAATAATTTGAAATAGAAGCTTATGCTAAAGCAGCTTCAATTTCTGCTTTCTTAAGAGTTGGTACCATTGAAGTCAAAAAAGAAACCATGTATGGTTTCTTATTAATAATTTCTCATGAATATCTATTCGTAGATATTCCCTTTTGCAATTTCCCTCAGTTTATCAAGATCAGTGATGTGGATTATCCCTTTTTCTCTCTTGATGGTCTCTTCATTGCTAAGTTTCTGGATGACCCTGTTTAAGTGCCTATAGCTTGTCCCGATCAATTCCGAAACTTCCGTCAGACTAAGGTCTTCTGCCTCTGCGACCGACTCATTGCCCTCCACTGTGGACAATAAATAACTGGCAAACCGGACCTCCACGGGATATAAAAGATTGTTGGATGAGCTTGTTTTTGTCCGGAATTTCTGTGTCACTGCCTCCAGCAAATATTGCAGAAACACAGGATTCTGTTTCACCTTTTCTCTGATTGTACGATAGGGGATGCCTAATGCCGTACAGTCCGAGCTGGCTTCAACAGAATGAAGGGCAGGGTCATTATGGATGAATTCGATATCCCCAATGACGCCCAAAGCCTTCTGAAAGCGGAGGATCAACCGCTTATCATCGATTGTAGTTGTGTAGATCTTCACTTTGCCTTCGACAATGAAATACATATTTGAAATCTCTTCACCGGTTATATATATCATTTCCCCTTTATGGAAACGGTAGAGCTGAATTTCCTCAAAATTGAATTCCTCGAATAGACTGTGTAATTTGTTGTGCATCTCCAAGTAAGATTGAACCAATTCCTTGTTTTGAAATCTTTCCATTATGAACTCCTAATTCTATATTGTTAAACCATTATTATGATAAGTATCCTTATTCTGTTTTTTAAAACATTTATATGTAGGACATGTGTCCTTGTAATAAAAAATGTACGTTTGTATTATATTATAGGCATCGATAAGAGGACATAATATCCTTTTATAAATTATAATGCCATAATAATTTTCGTTACTATCCTCAATTGTTGGATATAAATGAAATGATTAATATTATTGAAAGAGTGGGGATTTTTTTGTTCAGTATTATAATTGCCATTATAGGAATCGCCTTGTTGCTTGGGGCCGCTTTCTTAATGTCAAATGACAAGAAAAATATTAACTTTAGAGCAGTCGGCATAATGATCGGTTTGCAAATATTGGTCTCTTGGTTGCTATTAAGCACAAAGGCCGGTCTTAATGTGATTGCAGCTATCTCTAGAGGGTTTGAGAAGTTACTGTCATATGGATATGAAGGTATCGAATTCGTAGTTGGCGGATGGATTCCGGATGGCGGATCACCTTTCTTCGTAAATGTGTTGTTGCCGGTTGTATTCACGGCTGCGTTGCTATCATTGTTTACTCACCTGAAGATTCTTCCTTATATCATTAAATATTTAGGCGGACTTCTATCTAAAATTACGGGATTGCCGCAAGTTGAGAGCTTCAATGCTATCAACTCTGTTTTCTTCGGTCAATCTGAAGCTATCTTGGCAATCAAGTCACAAATTAGCAACCTGAATAAAAACCGCTTGTTCATCGTTTCCACATCAGCTATGGCAAGTGTTTCTGCTGCGCTGATCGCTTCCTATATGACAATGCTGCCAGCTAAATATGTTCTGGTAGGGGTCATTCTTAACATGTTCAGCGGTCTGATTGTCGCTTCTATCATCACTCCTGTTAAAGCGACGAAAGAAGACAGTGAGATTGTCATCGACGATATGATCCACACAAAAAACGTTTTCGATGCTATCGGCACTGGTGCCATCGATGGTGGAAAAGTTACACTGATTGTTGGAGCAATGCTGATCGGTTACCTAGGATTACTTGCCCTGCTAAACGGTATTTTTGGTGGAATCTTCGGTATGGATTTGACAACAATAATCGGCTACATCTTCTCTCCAATCGCATACTTGATGGGTATTCCTACAAGCGAAATCATTACATCTGGCTCTATTATGGGTACGAAACTTCTATCAAATGAATTCGTAGCAATCTTGCAATTGCAGCCGTTGCTAGATGTGCTTTCTGTAAAAGCATCAGCTGTTCTAAGCACATTCTTAGTATCTTTTGCTAACTTCAGCTCTATCGGTATTATTGCCGGCGCTGTTCAAGCTATTAACGGTGCGAAAGCAAGAGAAGTCAGCGGATTCGGTTTGAAACTGTTGCTGGTTGCCACTATGGCATCGATCTTATCTGCTACAGTGGTAGGACTGTTTGCATAATTCTTGGTTCATCCTTCATTAATAATATTTATACAAAAAAAAGAACTTCAGCATGGCCTGAAGTTCTTTTTTTTTTCACTCCCCAAAGGCAAAAATCATTTGCTTTGTTCAATTGGAAGTAGATTTTGAATACATGGGACTTTCTTTCCTTTTATTTGAACAGTCGGACGAATGACGGAAAAGCCATTTCTGTCTGTAATCAATTTGGATACAGCAAATCGTGAATTGAAAATTCAAACCTTTACCAGGGAAAAGTGTGATGATTGGGGGAAGTTTATTGAATGATACCGCCATCAGAATTCACCTGGCACGATCTAATTTGTGCTTTCTACTTTGGTCGGATACCTGCTTTATAAGGAGCATCCGGACAAACATCCAAATAAAGTATCTATTCCGATTTCACGCAGAGCGGAATTGGTAAGTTTACTATTGTTTTTCGGATTACTTATGGTTTTGCCTATGCTGAGAGACATGACATCCAGTCACTGGCTTACTATGTTCGATCGCTTTTACCGTTCTGGTTCGCTCGTTTTTGGCGGCGGTGTGAACGCTGCGGTAGTGGAGATTTTGCTATCTGCCTTCTACGACCCTATCTGGACGAGCGCGGTGTTAAATCGATGGGCATTATTGGAGGCTGCCGCCTTGGGTCATCGTCATAACCGTGGCAATTGGCGGTATGTTCCTTCCGCTGTAACAACCCGTGGAAGGCCCAGTAGCCTATACCAAACAAGAGGCCCGCATTCTGTTTTGATGTGGACCTCCTGATGTTTACCTGATTATTGTTTTAACGAGCAGTATGGTTGCCCCGATTATACTGCCTGCCGCCAGAGCGATGCAAATGGAACTCTCAACGCCATTGAAGAAAAGGACAAGCGATAAAACTTCGATGATTGCAATCATTAAACCGATGATAAAACTGATTTGATCATGTTTGCGTAATGAAATGAATAATTGAACGGTGATGATATTCGCAAATACGATAATCGCAAAGGCTATCGCGTAATCCAGTGAGAATATGCTTGTTCCTTCAGCGGTATCGAACAGTGAAAACATGGCGATTGGAAAAGCCCCGAGATTAATAGTCACAAGTGCTAAACACCAAATAATCCAATATACTATTTTTTTCATAAATCACACTCTCCTAGTTGGATGGTTAATATTGATCGACAATGGCACCGAAACTGGATGCGGTAATATAGTCTTTATTGATAAGTGTTGCTAACTGTTTTTTGTCCCCGGTTACAACTGCCCCAATAATTGTAATGTTCTCGTTTGTAAGGGAAGTCTGGCCGTTCTTCAATGATTTGTATATGTGCTCAAAGTCTTCTTTATAGGTGCCGCCTATCCTTTGAGTTGACTCCAAGGCGGTAATGAAGGAGCTGACAGGATCCTGTATGCTTCCCCCGGACTTAGAGACGGATGGGAAGCCGGCAACTTCTTGTTCTTTCAGAACAACAGGATTGTCCATTTTTAACCCATCGAGTTCTTCTGCCGAATACGTATTGACCCAGTTCCATTGCAAGGTCACACCTTCCGGCAGCATGGATACAACCTGTTCATAGGTGTAAGGCTGATCGAAGGATAATGCCATTTCAATCACTTTGCCATTATCCACTTTTTGTAGTTCATCCAAGTCATTCGCATACTTTCGGTATTGTAAAGATGGGTGAAAGAAAGCCATGACGCGATTCCCCAAATAAGAATATTGCTCGATATCAGAATCCCCGATGGTGGTCTCTATCGTCGCTGAATCCAACGATATGTCGCCCAGATTGACAGGCTTGCCATTTACGAGTTTATATTTTGGCGCAGTGGCTGAACTGCCGACCAATTTGTAGTTCTCCGTCCACGGGCCTGTATAAATATTGGCACCATATATTTCATAATATAATTCTTTCGCCATCATTTTTTGATTCATAAAATAGGGGGTCAGTTGGATCTTTAATAGAATTAATAAAGCCAATGCACAGGTTAAAACGATAAAACTGACTCCGCTGATGCGAAAATAACTTTTTCTTTTTGCTGATTTTATTAAATCTGTATCGTTGTATGCCGGGTCGAATATGCGATCGATTTCATTTTCATCCTTCATTTTGTTCACTCCATTTCTCTTTGAACCCTTTTCTGGCCCGGTATAAGGTTGTCCGAACCGTCTCCACTTTCATGTCGAGTACGGCTGCTATCTCCTCGTAGGATAATCCGAGATCGTATTTTAAAAGTAACAAATTTTTATGGCTTGGTTTCAGTTCGTCCAATATGCCCCGTATATCTCCATGAAACTCTTTCAGTAATAACAAATTTTCGCCTGTCTCTTCTTGGATAAAAAAATGGATGAATGCGTGATCATCGATATTTACTTTCGGAAAACGCTGCTGCCGTCTGCAAATATCATAGAATTGATGCAAGGAAACTTTAAATAGCCAGGCAGAAAGATTATCTGTATCGAGATGAACCATATTTTCAATGGCCTTGGAGAAAGTGTTTTGTACGATATCTTCAGCATTTTCTTTTGAGCAGCCAATGCTGATCAGATGCCTGAATATGATTTGAAACTTCTTTTTATATAAATCTTCTATGGTTTCAATCTTCATTGCTCCCCCTTTCACCTATATAACGAACAAGACAGAAAAAAGTGTACAGTTCCTAAAAAAATTCTGTGACTGTGTCATATACTTGTAAAACTGCCTTTCCTCTAGTGGATAAAGAAAGATAGTTAATATTATATAGAGATAGTATAATCATAGTATAAAAAACAACTCTTTATACAGAAAAGGGGAACGAAGGAGGAGAGAATCATGAGAAAGATCATAAGTTTGTTGCTTGCTTCGATTATGGTAATCAGCATGGTCGGGTGTTCTAATGAAACTACTCAAAAAAAGGAATCCCCGGATGATCTATTTATTGAGGATTTTGGGAAAGCCATTAATAAAAGGTGGACAGAGCAAGATGAGTTGGACGAGGATAAAGATATCTCGGAGGAAGAGTATTCTGAGAGAAATGTAAAAATATTGGAAGAAGAACTGGAAACCATCGAGGAAAGCCTGGCAAACGTGGAGGATAAAGAATTAAAAGAGACAGCCAGTCAATATGTGGAAGGCACAAAAATTCAGATTGAAATGTTTAAGACAACTGACTATGAACTGCAATACCAGTATAGTGAAGAGTCAGAACAACTAAGAAAACCGGCACTTATCAAATTGGTTGAGGATTATGGCGTCTCGATTGATGAAGAACATGAGCAGATATATAGGGACTTCAAAGAGCAGGCAACTGTCATCAATAAAGAAAATGAAGCGAATCAGTATGCAGAGAAGCTTGCGCAAGAAATTTCGTTTGAAAGAACAGTGGATGAATTTGGTTACGTCACATACAAAACAATTGTCGAAAATACATCTGACTTTGAATTTGACACGTTGCAATATGACGTTCAATTCAAGGATGAGGATGGAATTGTGGTCGGCAATGATTATATGTCCTTAGACAATTTCAAACCGGGCAATAAACAAAAGGTTGAATTAACGTTGGTTCCGGAAGAGGCGGAAACAGTAATAATCTCTTTAGACTATCTAGACCTTAAAGAATAGAAAACAAAAGAAGCGGGTGCCCCGATATGCAGCCGCTTCTTTTTTTGTATAGGTCAGCTCTCAGGCTTTTTCGGCAAAGTTACAATAAAAGTTGTTCCTTCTCCTAAAGTACTCTCGACTTCAATCTTGCCTCCATGCACATCAATAATCTGCTTGGCGATTGCAAGCCCAAGGCCGGTCCCTTCCGCTGTTCTCGATGAATCAGCCCGGTAAAAACGTTCGAACAGATGAGGGATTTCTTCTTCCTTCAGGCCGATCCCACTATCTTTGAATTTCACTATGATGTCTTCTGCTGTTTCCGTTATGGTAATCTCCAGTGAGCCGTTTGGCTTGTTATATTTTAAAGCATTCACGATAAGATTATCCCATACCGCCTCCAACAGGTCCTCATCGCCATAGCATTGTATAGATGCGCTTTTGTAGTATAGGTCGATATCCAAGTCTTCTAACAGCCACAGATAGGAACGTGACAATCGCTTGATTTGCTGGTCTAGGGAAAAGGATGTCCGTCTTAATGTCCTGGTGGACTGATCCAAGGAGGTTAGCAATAACAGCTGCTTTGTTAAGTTCGACAGCCTCTTTGTCTCGGATTCGATGATGGAAGCAAATTTTAATCGTTCCTTTTCATTCACATCCGCCGATTGCAGCAGATTTGCATACCCTTGGATATTGAGGAGGGGAGACTGGAAATCATGTGATACATTGCTGATGAACTCTTTACGCGATTGGTCGGTCTCCTTCAGTTGCTCCGTCATTTGGTTGAAACTATGCGCCAGCTGACCGATTTCATCGCTACGGTTGATGGATAATCGCAAGCCGTAGTCGCCCTTGGTGATCTGTTTCGTTGCATCAGTCAATTGGGTGATCGGCTTAATGAGCTGTTTGGCGACAAATAGCATGGAAATGAGGCTTATGACGGCCATTGACGTTATCAGACCGGCAAGGATGACATGGACCTCCGAAAACAGCAGGTTGATGTTGGGGCGAAGGAAAAGCCCATATTCTTCTCCATCAAAGGTAAATGGAACACCAACTGAATTCTTTAGTTCATTGGAGAAAAATGCAGTCATGAAGGAGTTATGCGGGAAATCACGCATACCATGATAGATATTCCCGCTAAATACGGTCTCCTTCCCGGCATCAGACAGATTGTTTCTCTTAAAATGGCCCCCATAAAACTGTTCCTTTCCATCTTCCCGGATGACATACAGCTGATAACCGACTTCTCCAATGCCCTCTAAATAATGGGCCAAATCCAGTTGGTCGGCATTTTCAATATAATTGGCGATTTCTGTGGCAATCGAGACATTCTTGGCATCATTCTTTTCTTTCATAAATGAATGGTAGAACATATTGGTCAATAAATAACCAGCTATGGCGCTGAGTGCCATGATAAGAACAGTAGTGATGATGAATTGGCGGTATAGAGTCCTCACTGTTTGGGGGCCTCCATTTTATATCCGACATTTCGTATCGTCTGGATTTCAACATCGGCCTCTAGATGGGTTAAGCGTTCCCGGAGCCGTTTTATATGGGTGTTTAATGTATGATGATCGCCTTCGTACCCGATGCCCCAAACCTTTTCCATGATCGTCCGGCGCGGGATTGCCTGGCCGGGGTGGGAGGCCAAAAGTGACAAAAGCTCGAATTCTTTTAACGGGATCATTGCCGATTGTTCGCCAGTGGATACCTCGAATAGTTTCCGATTGATTTCAAGGTTGCCGACCCGGATGACAGACAGGCTTTCCCGGTTGAACCGCCTCAGAATGACGGACACACGGAAGAGCAATTCCTTTGGCTCAAAGGGCTTTACGACATAATCCTCCGAGCCGGCAAGGAACCCTCTCGTCTTGTCTTCAAGGCTGCCTTTGGCCGTCAAAATCAGCACGGGAATCTGATAACTGTCCCGTAGAATCTTTGTCAATTCGATGCCGTTCATTCCAGGCATCATAATATCAACAACTGCAAGATCAGGGTTTACTTTTTCAAGAAGCTCAAGGGCTTCATCCGCATTATGGGCCTGCCATACATGGTATCCTTCCCGGGTCAAATGGATGCTGACCAGTTGGAGGATATGCTTGTCATCATCGACGACCATGACGTTCATCTGGTGTCACCTCTTTAGATAGAGTCTCAAAATGATAGGGAAAACGCAGGAACCATTATATGTTCCTGCGTCTTATGCTATATTGAATAGGCTTACTTGTCTTTCTCGAACCATTGTATCAAAGATGGCAGCAGCATGCCGCGAACGAGGAATGTATCCATTAATATACCGATTGCTACGATGAAGCCAAATACAAACAAAACGGCAATTGGCATCGTCATCAATGCCGCAAACGTAGCTGCCAGGATTAGGCCGGCTGAGGAGATGACCCCACCTGTGTTGCGTAAAGCAATTTCTAGCGCATCCTTGACTGTATGTTTTTTGCGCTCTTCTAGGAAGCGGGATACAAGAATGATATTATAGTCAATCCCGAGAGCAACCAGGAAGATGAATGCATAGACTGGAACACGAGTGCTGACAGCATCGAAGCCGAATAATACATTCACCAGGAAAATCCCCAAGCCTAGGGCGGACAGGTAGGAAATCAGAATGGTTGCCATCATGTAAATCGGCATCTTAAATGATCTGGTCAGTACATAAAGTAAAACGAGAATCAGGATTGTTTCCAGCAAAACGATCTTCCAGATGTCAGATGAATTAATGTTCTGTTCATCAACGAGTTTTGCTGTGACGCCTCCATAATAAAGTTCGCCTGAAGCATTTGCCGATTCAAGAATATCGTCACCCTTATCCTGAAGCTCTTCGAGTATATCGATGGCTTCTCTAGAGTATGGATTTAGATCAAGGGACAGACTGTATTTCACTGTATCCCCGTCATCTGTCACATTAGTTGTCCGGACAGAATTAACATGCTCCTCTGCTTCAAAAGCTGAGCGGACAGATTCAATCTGATCTTCCGATAACGCATCTTTGCTTTCAAGCAGGATGGTGGCCGGAGCCAGTTCCCCCTTATTGAAGTTTTCCTCGACTATTTCATAGCCTTGGCGGGACGGCAAGTCCTCAGGAAATGACTTGACTGTATCGAATTCAAATTTCAGGTTGAATACATTGAGCGCGGTCACAATCATAATGACGGCGACGATCCCCCCTGCCAGCTTCGGTCTGTTCACGACGAATTTGGACACAGGGCCCCAGAAGCCGTGTTTCACTTCTTTTGATTCACCGTATTTCGGCACTTTTGGCCAGAATGATTTGCGGCCGAATAATGTGAATAATGCCGGCACAAGTGTGATTGAAGCAAGCATGATTACAAACATCGCTGTGCTGAAAACAGGTGCGAAGTTCTGATAATCACGGAAGTCGGCGAAGAACAAGATCAGCATGGCGGCCAATACAGTTCCTCCTGCAAGGAAGACAGGCTCACCAGTTGTCCGCATTGTATGCTTCATGGCATCGTATTTGCTCTCATAGTGGTTCAGTTCTTCCCTAAAACGGGAGAAGACGAACAGAGAGTAGTCTATGACGGCGGCAAACAAGAGAATGCTCATAATGGACGTTGTTGAGTTACTGATCTCAAGACCGCCAGCACCCATAAGCCCGAGAATCTGATTGACCGTTTGATACACAATCGCTGTGGCCAGTAAGGGAATCAAAGCCAGCAGCGGGGAACGGTATATGACAATCAGCAGGATAAGGATGATGGCGACTGTAGCAAGAAGCAACACGAAATCAGCTTCTTCGAATAGCTTCAGCGTATCTCCGGCAATCCCCGCCGGACCTGTGACGTAAAATGTTGTGTCAGTATCTTTAGCGGCTTTGTTGCCGACGTCACTCACTTTGTCGACCGTATCCCCGATTTCACGGTTACCCAAATCGGGAGCCAGGTTAATCGGCACAATCATCGTTGATTTGTTCTCCGACTGGAAAGCTGTCAATGCCTGCTGAGGCAGTTGGGAAATATCGATGACTTTATCGACACCTTTAATGTCGGCATCTATAATGGATGCCATAATGCCTGAGGCTTCTTCGATGTTTAAGTCTCCGTTCTTATTATGGAAAACCAGGATACCCGGGGTTCCCTGGTCATTTGGGAAATATTCCTCCATTTTCTCATCCGCTATGATGGACTGGGCATCATCCGGAAGAGACTGGAAGTTCGTCATTTTGTAATCATTGACGGAAGGTCCTGCACTCAGGCCGATCATCACGATTAGCCAGGCAATGATGGTGATGGTCATTCCTTTTTTTGTTGAAACCCAATCTGTGATTGGGCGTAACAATGACTTCATGTATATCCTCCTTATTGAAAGTAATTATGTGAATTTATAACATATTCATTATACAAGAAATATTTTGCCACCTCTGTGTAAACTAAAGCTGAACTTTCTGTTACATTAAAGTAAAAACAGCAGTTTTAATGAGATAGGGGGATGTCATGAGGGCAATCTTAGTGGATTTGGATGGTACGGTTTTAGACCGCTCTCTATCGTTGCGGTTGTTTTTAGAAGACCAATATGAGCGGCTGTATGGTTTGCGGCACATCAAAAAGGGGGATTTCATCAGGCGCTTTACAGAACTTGATGCGGAAGGGTATGTGTGGAAGGATCAGGTATATGCTTGTTTGATCAAGGAATTCGGCATTGCAGCAGATAGGGATGAATTATTGAATGATTATGTAGGCGGGTTCTGGCGGTTTGCGACCGATTATCCTAACTGTCGGCATGTATTAATGGAGATGAAGGAACGAGGCTACAAGCTGGGAATGATAACGAATGGGAAGAGGGGGTTTCAGCGAGCTAACATTGAGGCGCTCGGCATGACAGATCTATTTGATACCATCATTGTATCCGAAGAAGCAGGGTGCAAGAAACCGGATATTTGCATCTTCAGATTGGCCCTTCAGGAACTGCGAGTGAACCCGGGGGAGGCCGTGTATATAGGGGATCACCCAATCAATGATATAGAGGCGGCTTATAAAGCAGGCATGACGGGCATATGGAAGAAAAACCAGACAGTCGGACGATTTGAAACAAAGTATGTCCTTGAGGAGTGGCCGCAACTGTATTCAATTCTGGAGAAGGTAAAGAGGGATGTCCGTGTGTAGACAAAGGGCACCCCTCTCGTTATATCGCCAAAGCTCCAGCCCAGATGCAGCTAGTTGGCGTGCTTATATGACATTAATTGGTTGATTTCAGCTTCTTGTTCATGAAGTAGAAGAAGCAAATCAGAAGAATTGCGCATAAGATTGCGGCGATCACTATATAGACAGGATTATGGTTGATTTGTTCCGGTATCAACTTTTCCCCGACTGGTCCAATTGCCATAAGCGCTGCGATGATCACAATGAACCATGACTTTGCATAAATGGCGAACGCAATAAAAATAAGAACACAAACCCCTGCAATCAGATAGTTTTCCATACTGGTTGCTGTGAAAAGGATAGTATCAGGCTGCTTTTTCATCCAAAGCAGGAACAGCACCCAGCCACCAATAACAATAGCAGAGATAAGTCCGAATGCTGTGTACAGATAGGCATCTTTCTGGAATGTCTGCGGCACGATTTTGAACAGGAATAAAGTATAGACAAGTAAGGAAAGCACCACCATCAGCGAACCATACAGAAGGATATTTTTCGATAAGGTGAATTCGCCTTCAAGCGCAGGAGAAAAGCTCAGGAAGGCAAGGATCAGCAAAATAGTCATCGGAATGAGGGTGAGAAGTCCTTTTTTGTCCATGGGCATTTCCTCACCTATGCTTTTCATATATTGCCTCGGGTTTTTGCCGATCACTTTATGAATGTTTTTGCCGTTTTGTTCTGCTTCGATTAAATGTGCCTCCAATTCTTTTGTGATTCTGTCGATCTCTCTGTCGCTTTTGCCGTTCCTGATGAGATACAGCCTCAGTTCAACAAGGAAGCGCTCTGCTTTTTTCGATAACATCAAATCTTTCCTCCTTTGGTCAAAACGTTTTCAACAGATTGGCTAAGCTCGGTCCAACGCGTTCTGAACTGCTGCAATTCGCGATCACCTTTTTCCGTCAGTGAGTAGTACTTCCTTTTCGGTCCAGCCGTTGATTTCTTTAATGTGGAAGAAATCAGTTTTTCTTTTTCCATACGCAGCAGTAGGGGATAGATGCTGCCCTCACTGAAGGAATGGAGTCCGTAGCTTTGCAATTTTTCGGCCAATGCATAACCGTAGATCGCTCCTTCCTGTATCACAGACAATATGCAGCCATCCAGGATGCCTTTTAGCATCTGTGTCGAGTCAGCCATTTGAATACCCCCTCCTTATATATCTTGTAATACAAGTGTTATACATAAATGGTAGCATCGTTTATCTTGTAATGCAAGGTAGTGAAAAGAATTTTCTTATTTTTGCGTTTATTTTTTCAGTTAGGGCATAAAGAGGTGCCTGCGAATATTGACTCGCAGGCACCTTCACTATGCTTGTTTCTTAATGGGGACATAGATATCGATTTGTTTGTTATCCGGGTGGAGTGATCTTTCATCATATAGTTCATATTCAAAAGTGCCTGCATGTTCATAGATGGAGCCGGGAAACCATTTCGTGAAAATGTAATCCCATGTTGTCTGGATGGTGGATGAGAAATGTTCCTCTGATGCAGCGGGTGTAGTGAAGACAGCAAATTCTTGGGCAGGAAAGCTTCTGGATACCATTGATTCAGGTGCTTTTTGAGGGAGAGCAACTTCATCGGCTATCAAATAAGTGAATTCTCCATCGTCTGTATCAAAATCTGTACAAATACCTAAGTTGCCGCGGATTATCGGCGGATTATTGGAATTTATCTTCTTTAGGTGGGCTTGCCAAAATGCCGGCACATCCAGCCGGTTCTTTCCGTTTGTTGCCGTTGTTTTCAACGAATAGCCAACGATATGAAAAGCGGGTTTTGAAATGATTTTTGGTTCCATTCTTGTTCCTCCTACTAATGGTCTATAGGACAGGTACACTTTCTGGAGTTGAGCATGAGAGCTGTTTTTACTGGCTCTGTATTGTTTCGGTGTCGAGCCGAAAAAACGCTTGAATGCCCTGGCAAAAGATTCATGAGATTGAAAGCCTGCATCAAGAGCAATATCTATGATTCTTCTTTCCGTATCATGAAGAAGTCGTGCTGCGTGGTAAAATCGTCTTTTCCGTACAAATTCCATCACTGTTTCTCCTGTCAATGAGTGAAATATACGATGAAAATGATAAGGGGAGAAGCCTGCTGTTTCAGCGAGCTTTTGTAAGGAGAGTTGCTCATCAATATGCTCATCAATATAATCAACCATTTTTTTGATCATCTCATCATAATCCATCGTGTACACCTGCCTTACGTTTAAGGTAACAAATTTATTGGCTATGTATTTAACATTTCTTGCGGAAGTGGCTGAAAAGTTGAAATGTTTCACATGAAACAAAAAACGAGTCCTTTCGACAGAAGGGCTCGCAAATTTTGCCTATAAAAAAAGGATCATCAATTCTTCGTCATAATAGGCTCCGTTTACTTTTAAAGCCTTCTCCTCATGACCATACTTCTTAAAACCCAGATTTTGATAAAGCATTTTGGCGGGGGTATTCTGGCTAGTTACTGACAGTTTGATGGTTTTAAGGCCATCAATTTCTTTGGCTTTCTGTAAAGCGGCCATCACCAGTGCCCTTCCTACACCAATATTCCTATAGGCACGGTCCACATACATGGCATAGATATTGGCAGTATGGTTTAGCTTGACTCCTTGTTCATGAACGAGAGTGACGCTTCCAATCAGTGTATCGTCAGATAAGGCAATATGCGTATAGATTCCCTCTTGTCGCAGGTTTCTTATGATGTCATCAATCGGGTTCGGCTTTTGTAATGCTTCTTCATAACTTGAAGAAAAGGCAAGGGGTGAATCCCGCAATGCCTTTAGCCGCAATTCCCAATACGCTTGTGCCATCTCTTCCGAAAGCAAAACGATTTCCATTTACTGCACCTCCTTGATCATGTTAGATAAATTGTAGATAGGTAAAGATATAAAGTAAAGAATTTTCTCACATATATTGGCGGGAAAGCTCCTCTAAACAATCGATGAAAAGCGGTTCATCATTGGCGGCTGGCAAATAGTGATATTGCTCGCCACCAGCCTTCAGGAAAATGTCCCGGTTCTCTTTTGCTAGTTCCTCAAGTGTCTCTAGACAGTCAACCGTGAAGGAAGGAGCGATGATGTGTACATGTTTCTTTCCGTTAGCTGCCAAGCATTCTATAGTGAAGCTGGTGGATGGTTGCAGCCATTCTTCCTTACCGAATTGAGATTGATAACTCATTTGAATATCTCTGTCGGGAAAGAAAGACTGAAGGGCTGCCGTTGTGCGCTGGCATCTTGAAGGATAGTCATCCCCGCCATTTGCATATCGCTTAGGAATCCCATGGTAAGACAAAATGAGAGTATCAGGGACCCCATACTTTTTGGAAGCCTGTAAGACGCGCCTTTTTAACAATTCTATCAGTTTCGGGTGATCCGGATAGTCTCTGATGAAAACGAGCTCTGGAATATCCTTCCACCGGGAGACAGTTTGTTGGACACGATCCCAAACCGATGCTGTGGTTGTTGATGAATACTGAGGGAACATAGGGATTACAATTAATTTACGGACTCCGTCAGCATGCAATTTTTCGAGTTCTGTTTCTACTGAAGGATTCCCATAAGTCATTGCCAGGGAAACCTGGACATTTTCTTCCTTAAATCGATCCTGTAAGGCCAGTTGTTGCTTCTTGCTGTACAAGAGCATAGGAGAACCTTCTTCTCTCCAGATGGATTGATACAGTAAGGCAGACTTCTTGGGCCGGACATTCAGGATGATTCCATGAAGGACCGGGAGCCAACGCCAGCGAGGCAAGTCGATGACTCTCTTATCGCTGAGGAATTCCCGTAAATATGTTCGGATTGAAGAAGGATCTGGTGTATCAGGGGTTCCCAGATTAACAAGAAGAATAGCGGTTTCTGACATAAAAAAGCTCCTTTCTTGCCTGTTTATTACTATTATAAAATTATTCTGAAATAACTTCCATATTGATGAAGAGACAATAAAAAACACGGCTGTAAGGCCGTGTTTTTCACTCTATCTATTAATCCAGTAAATCTTTTGCTTTTCCGATCTTTTCTTGTGTTTCGCCTTTTAGTTTATCTTTTTTCCCTTCTGCTTGCGTTGATCTATCATCGGTGGCATTCCCATATTGGTCTTTGGCTTCACCTTTTAGTTTATTGATAGCTGCTTTCATCTTATCAGATTGTCCAGACATTGTATCTCCTCCTTATTTCTGATTTTTTTCTAATACCTATTACATACCCGGAAGCTGAAAAGGTAAACAATGGGAAACGTCTGATGTATGATTGATTAGTAGAGTTCCAGAAAAAAGGAGGAAATAATTCGTGAATTCTGTGCTGCAGGTGATGAGTAATCATTGTTCCATAAGAAAGTTTGTGACCAAAGATATTCCGAAAGAAGTATTGCTGGAGATTCTGAAGGCTGCCCGGTGGGCATCAACCTCCAGCAATCTACAGGCATATTCCATCATTGTCGTAAAAGATCAGGAGAAGAAATCAAACCTGGCCACTCTTTGCGGAAATCAGAAATACGTAGCAGAGTGTCCGGTGTTTCTGGTCTTCTGCGGGGATTTATCAAGGGTCCGATATGCCAGTGAAACTTATCAAAAGCCTGCCCACCTTGATTATGTGGAGCCCTTTTTGGTTGCTTCTATAGATGCTGCGCTATTGGCCCAAAATGTCATGCTGGCTGCTGAATCATCGGGGTTGGGCGGGGTCTATATAGGAGGAATCCGCAATAATAGCCAACAAGTCAGTGAGCTATTGAATCTTCCTGACTATGTATACCCTGTTTTCGGCATGTGTCTCGGATTTCCGGATGAGACAGCTGTCCCCGGCCAAAAGCCTCGTCTTCCTTTGGAAGCAATCATTCATGAGGAAGAATATGATGAAGCGAAGCTAGAAGCCGTCATAGAGGAGTATGATGAAATTACGGAAGAGTATTACAGAAACCGTCCCTCGGCAGCAAGAAATCAAAGCTGGAGCGAGTACATCAGCAATATCTATAAGGAACCGAAGCGGGTCCATCTGAAAGAATTCCTCGGAAAGAAGGGACTTGGCTTGAAATAGAGAGAGGATTGAATGGTTCTTCAAGTCAGGAGGTGCATATTTTCCGTGGAAAGGGTATAAGAAGAATGACTTTGTAGACGGGGGGAAGGTCATGAAATGGGAAAAAGCTTTGTTGATCTATAATGGCAATGCAGGACAGAAAGGGTATGAACAAACAATCGGGGCAGCCGTCCCCATTCTGTCCCCCCATATTCGGCAATTGACACTCATGCCCACTCAATCGCCGAATGAAGCTGAACGCATATGCCGTGAACTGGGAGAGGAAGTGGATGTGGTCTTCATACTTGGAGGAGATGGCACGGTGCATGAAGCCATCAACGGATTGGCATGCCTCGAGAAAAGGCCTTTGGTCGGACTTCTGCCGGGAGGGACCTGTAATGATTTCAGCCGCGAACTCGGTTTGGACCAGAATATCAGAACCGCAGCTGAGGAACTGGTCAGGGGGCAAATAAAGCATGTAGATATCGGTATAGCCAACGATCGTTATTTTTTGAACTTCTGGGGAATCGGGTTGATTGCTGATACATCCAAAAACATCAATGATAATCAGAAAGAAGCCTTTGGGAAGGTCAGTTATTTCCTCAGCACCATCAAAACGATCCAAACGGCCGAATCATTCCCATACCGGCTGGAGTATGATGGGAAGGTACTTGAAGATGAGGCGGTCCTGTTGATTGTTTTTAATGGCAATTACCTCGGAACCGTATCCTTGCCGTTCAAAGGAATCAGCAGCAATGATGGCCTATTAGATATCATCATCGTCAAGAACAGCAGTCTGGCCGTATTCAAGGAGATACTATTCAACACAAGATACACACATCCGGACGGATTGCCGGAACAGGATGTCGTATATTTGCATGCGAAGAAAATGAATGTCACAACCGGACACGAAAAGGATGTCGACATGGATGGGGAGAATTACACAAAAACACCGGTCGATATACAGGTTTTTCCTGATCATATGAGGTTTTTATGCGGAATAAATGACGAATATTGACAGATTGATTGTAAAATTTCCTGGGGAATAGTAAGTTATTATGACGAAAAAAGAAGATATACAAAAAGCAGACCACTATGTCTGCTTTTTTCCTTGTTATTCAAGATGCTGCATCGCTTTGGCAACCGACACGGTCCGTTTCGCTTGGAATTTTACTGCCTCGTTGACATCCTCGGTCATTTTGCCTTCTTGCGTGACCGTGACACTTGTGCCGTACGGGTTTCCACCAGCTGCCTGTATGGCTTCTCCTGTGTAACCAGGTGGCGCAATAATGGTACCCCAATGGTACATTGTTGTGTATAGGGACAATAAAGTCGCTTCTTGTCCTCCATGATCATTTTGGGCACTCGTCATAGCACTGACGACTTTATTGCTCAGACGTCCTTTCGTCCATAACCTGCCGGTTGTATCAAGGAATTGTTTCATTTGTGCCGGCATATTCCCATATCGGGTCGGCACACTGAAAATGTAGGCATCCGCCCAGTCCAAATCATCCAATGTAACAGTTGGTATATGTTCTGTTTCTTCCAAATGAGCCTTCCATGCTGGGTTTCCGTCAATCACCGATTGCGGAGCCAGCTCAGGGACTTTCACCAGCTTCACTTCTGCTCCTGCTTCTTCTGCACCTTCCTTTGCCCAAGAGGCCAGGCGGTAGTTGGTTCCGGTTGAACTGTAATAAATCACTGCAAGTTTGATTTTTTTCATATAATCCCCTCCTTACGTGTTTTTTCCCTACTTTCTTATTAAAAAACATGCAATAGAAACGCGAGGCTTCTCAGACACGCTTGGACAGAAATAGTGTTACTATAGGTAAATGATTGAACAAGATGGAGGACACATGGAGATAAAAATCAAAACGAAATCCGCTGCAAAAATTAGAAAAGGCTATCCCTTGATTGAGAGAGCGGCAGTGGAAAACCAGAAGGTCAATTTGAAAGAGGGCGATCTCTTTCATGCTGTCGATGAGAAAGGCCAATTTCTTGGCCAGGCCTATTATGGAATACAAAATAAGGGGATTGCTTGGATTATCAGCAGGGAACGGAATGAGCAAATAGATGAAACGTTTTTCAGGGATAGATTCGAGAAAGCGTTCAGCCGTAGGAAATCATTATTCAAGGCGAAAGAGACAACGGCCTTCCGACTGTTTAATGGGGAAGGAGATGGCATCGGCGGAATCACAATTGATTACTTTGATGGTCATTACCTGATCCATTGGTACAGTAAAGGAATTTACACATTCCGGGATATAGTGATCCAGGCATTGCGGTCAACAGCCAATTGCAAGTCCATTTATCAGAAGAAAAGGTTTGATGATAAGGGACAATATATGGAGGATGATGATTTTGTCCTTGGGGAAAAGCCGGAATTTCCACTGATTGTGAAAGAGAATGGTGTGCATTTCGCGGTTTATTTGAACGACGGAGCGATGACGGGTATATTCCTTGATCAACGGGAAGTAAGAAATGCAATCAGAGATAAATATGCAGGCGGGGAAATGCTGAATATGTTCTCCTACACAGGTGCTTTTTCAGTGAATGCCGCTTTGGCCGGCAGTGTTACGACGAGTGTCGACGTTGCCAAAAGAAGCCGTGCTAAAACGATTGAACAATTTTCTTTGAACGGAATTGATTATGAGGAGCAGCAGATCGTCATTGATGATGTATTTCAGTATTTTAAATACGCTGCCAGAAAAGCAAAGCAGTTTGATCTCATTGTTTTGGACCCTCCCAGCTTTGCTAAAACGAAAAAGCGGACATTCAGTGCCGCAAAGGATTATACCGAACTGATGAAAGAAACCATCGCTATCACCAGGCATAAAGGGGTAATTGTTGCCTCGACCAACAGCAGCGCATTTGACCGGAGGCGATTTAAGCTGTTTCTCGATGAAGCATGCAAACAAAGTAAGGTTACTTATCAGGTACTCGAAGAATTCAGTCTTCCGGAAGATTTCCGTACAATCAGCGGTTATCCAGAAGGAGATTATCTGAAAGTGGTCGTTATGCGCATCCAGAAATGATCATGCAGTCATGAAACCTGCCTGTACAACATATAGGTTAGAAAGGTAGTCCTATTAATCGTACAAGAAGGAGTCATAATACATGATTGGGTTATTTATGGTCAACATTTTATTGGGGCTGTCATTGTCTCTTCCGATTGGGACAGTGACGGTCGAAATGATGAAACAAGGTTTGAAGAATGGATTCCTTCATGGATGGAGTGTAGGACTCGGGGCCATCACAATCGATATTTCGCTTATTCTCCTTATTTACTTTGGATTTTCAAACTTTTTTTCGATGCCGCTGATCCAGTTGCTGATGTGGCTTGCAGGTTGCCTTTTTCTATTGTACTTAGGGGTGGATAGTATCGAGCAAGCTGGCAGTCAATTCAATGTCCCGGGTGAAAGATCCATTAAGTCTTTTGGCTCTTCGTATCTGAATGGTTTACTGGTTGCGATATCACCGGGTAACATTATCTTTTGGATGGGTATTTTCGGTGCTGTGTTGGCAAATACGCTCAGCGGTGCTACGGGTACTGAGTTCATTGTTGTCGCTATGGGTATTGTGGCTGGCATTTGTCTTCATGATATCGGCCTGATGATGATTGTTTCATTCACCAGGAAATTCTTGAGTGAAACGATGATTAAGAGGACCTCTGTCATAGCCGGTGTATTATTGATTGGTTTCTCTGCCTATTTCGGGTATCGCTTTTTCAGGAGTCTCATAGAGATTTTCTGAAGGGTAATATTCACAGGAGCTCCCTTTCGAAAGAGCTCTTTTTTTTTGCGTATAATGACCTTTTGTTCTGAAATAATAAACTATTTAAATAATTATCCGGGGTGACGAAATGATTTCTATGTTTCTTCACAATTGCTTGGTAAAATTAGGTTCAAATCATGGAGGATGATGAAAAATGTCGATTAGGATACGAACGGGTATGCTCTTTGCTGGCCTTCTGTTTCTCATTGCCATGTGTGTCACAGCCAAAAGTGCATCGGCTGCTGAGTATACCGTATCGCCGGATGAATCACTGCAGGAAGTGATTGAAGGTGCGGTTGCTGGTGATGTGATACGGTTGGAAGAAGGGACTCACAAGGGACCTGTCCTCATTACTGAATCAATCACGTTAATGAGTGAGGATCAGGCGATTATTGAAGGCGAGGAAGATGGACATGTCATTCTGGTGGATGCAGATGATGTGACCATCCAAGGATTGACGATCCAGTACAGCGGTAAGGGGAAAACAGATAGTGGCCTGTATATCAAAGAGGGAAGCGGCCACGTCATAGAAGGGAATACATTCCTGAATGTGATGAACGGTATGTATGTGGAAGGCGGCTCAGATCATGAGATCCGTATGAATAGGATCACGAGCTATAATACCTTGCATTTCTCGGAGAGGGGAAGCGGAATATACATAAAATCCTCAAAAGATCTGGAGATCAGTGAAAACCAGATGGCAGGGGTTCAAGACGGATTGTATCTGGATGCAGCAAGCAATATCCAAGTGAAAGCCAACCGCGCCACGGCATCAAGGTATGGGTTCCACATCATGTTCTCGGAAGATGTGTTGGCGGAGCAAAATGAATTGGCAGGCAATATCACCGGTTTGATGATTATGGATTCGGATCGCATTATACTTGAGAACAATGATGTAATTGACCAATATCATGTACGTGGATTCGGAGTTATCATATATGACAGCCGGGATATCATCATCCGCAACAATGAGCTGCGCCAAAACAGTACCGGATTGTCCCTGGAAAAGACAGTCGGTGTGGATATATCAAGGAACATCATTTCAGGCAACCAGGTAGGTCTGGAATTCATCGGTGAGAATGAGGGCAATGTCTTCACAGAAAACAATTTTATCGGAAATGTGGTGCAATCGAAGATCGCCAGCAATGAGATGAGGCTGGATAATGGGACAGTCGGGAATTACTGGGATGATTACAGCAGCTTCGATGTGACGGGTGACGGCATAGGCGAAGTGACGTATAAAGCCGGCTCTTTATACGATCAGTTATTGGAAAAGGAGCCGTATTGGCAATTATTTTTTGAAAGTCCAGCCATTAAGCTATGGAGCAAGGCAGAAACGTTATTCCCTTCCATCGGGGATGTGAATGTATATGATGAGAAGCCGTTGGCAGAACCGGTTGGGCTGGACAAAGAAACCGGAGAGCAGGAAAGGAATCTAGGAATCTTGTTTATGGCCATTCCGTTCCTTTGGTTCTCCATTATTATGATTTGGATGGGGAGGCGAAGTATATGAAGAAAATGTTGATTAGTATCTGTATCTTGATCGGTTTAACAGGCTGCGGGAATGAGTCTTCCTTTGAACCGGAAGAAATTGATCCAGAAGTGGACGTGTGTGAGATTTGCAATATGAGCATCACGGAAGGATATTATGCCACGCAGCTGATTGCATCTGACGGAAAGGTGTTTAAATTCGATGATCTCGGTTGCATGGCGGAGTATGTGGATGAACATGGCTTGACGGAAGATGACATTGCAAGGGAGTACGTCAGGGATATCGACAATGGGGAATGGATTGAAGCGAAAGATGCCGCCTATGCATATCATGAGGATTTTTGGACTCCGATGGCATACGGGGTTGTTTCTTTTGAGGATGAGGAAAAAGCCCGATCCTACATTGAAGAACAAGGCAAAGGGGAAATCTTATCCTATGCGGATCTTGCCGATCATGAATGGGGATGGATGGAATGATCAGGCTTGTCGGGAAACAGCAGTTTACCATGATCCTCCGCAGCAAGTGGCTCATCAGCTTCGGACTGTTATTCGCCTGCCTTGCCATTTTCATCAGTTATTTCGGTCAATCCGGGCAATCTGGCTTTATGGGCTTCACCAGAATGACCGCCAGTCTGCTTAATCTGAATCTGCTGTTGGTTCCGCTTATTGCCCTATTGGTCGGAGGGCTGTTTTTGGCGGGGGAGAAGGAAGACAGAGGGCTGATGCTGATGTTGACTTACCCTGTGAGTGTAAAGTCTGTGATACTCGGAAAATATGCGGGGCTGTTCACAGCTTTATGGGTAGTCGTTACGTTCGGGTACGGTGCTGCCCTTATAATGATGTATGTCGCGGCAGCCGATGTTGCCTTGCTCACTATTCTGAAATTCTACCTGTTTTCATTAGGCCTGGCTGCTATTTTTCTGGCAATTGCGATGCTGATCGGCTTATTGTCGAAAACAAGATTCCAGGCGCTTGGAGTTGGCTTGATCGTCTGGTCGTTTATGGTACTGTTCTATGAATTTATCATCATGGGCATCAGCCTGCTCGTCTCCAATCAGTGGGTATTAACGATTCTATCTGCATCGATCTTCTTTAATCCCGTGGAGCTGATGAGGGTCTGGTCAATCCTGTCCCTTGACGGGATAGCTGTGTTTGGCCCCAGCTTGTATGAAATGACGGTCTGGGCGAGCGGCTGGACAGGGCAATTGCTTTTTGCAGTCTCCACGGTTCTCTGGATCATATTGCCCCTATTGGCAAGCAGCTATGTTCTGAAAAGGAGAATCGGCAATGAATAGATGGCTTGAATTGAAAAACGTTTCAAAAGTCTACACTCCCCAAAGCAGAGTGGAAGGCATCAGTTTCCCGGTCGGCAAAGGAGAAATAGTCGCTTTATGCGGAGGAAATGGAGCCGGGAAGAGTACGTTGATCAAAATTATCACCGGTATCATCAAACAGACCAGCGGGGAAATCTGGCTGGATGGGCAGCAGGCCGATACAATTAGCCAGAGTTATAGACAAATGTTTTCCTACATGCCGGATGATATGCTGTTCCCAAAACAGTTATCGGCTGTGGAAGTGTTAAACTTCTTTGCCGGATTGCGCGGCGCGCCGAAGGAGAAAGCGGCGGAAGTGCTGGAACTCGTTGGTCTGTATGAGGTGAAGGATCGTTTAATCAAACAGTATTCCAAAGGGATGCAGCAACGTTTATCCTTTGCGCAAGCCTTGCTGTCCGATACGCCGCTTTTGATATTGGATGAGCCAACAAACGGGCTTGACCCGTTTTGGGTCTGGCGTTTCAAGGAGATCCTCCAGGATGAAAAAGCAAAGGGAAAAGCCATCCTCATGACCACCCACGTCCTGCATCTGGTTGAAGAGATTGCTGATAAAGCAGCATTTCTGGAGAATGGGAAGCTTCTCCACTTTGATACCGTCAAAGAACTGATGGGCAACAGCCCTTCTTTGGAGACTGTTTTCTTTGAAAAACAAATCATGGAGAAAAAGCAAGAATTGAAGAAATAAAGAAAGTGTGCCGGTTGCTGCGGCACACTTTCTTTATTCATCTGAATGACTGCTGTCCTCATGATCTTGATTATGATCGGCTGAGTGGTCACCTTGCTGTTCCATTTTCTTTTGGTAACGTTCATGGGACACTCGATCGATTTCTTCCCAAGTGGAAATGGTTGCGTGCTCATCTGCATGTTCTTTGGCATATGTATCTGCCTCTTCTTTGGATGAGAAGAAGGAGTAACCGTATTTCATAGGTGTCTTCACATCCGATTTGATGACGACAGCGTCCTCTTTTTCGATCCAATCCAATGTTTGGGCGTCACGGACGTATTCCTTAACAATGTCATATTCTGATCCGCGCTGCGCATTCAACAGGCAGCCTGAATCGTCGAAAAATAAATGTTCCCCGTCGGCTGTGACTGCTTGGGCTGTAAAGGCGCCCATTTCATCCGTCCGGCCATACACTTCCATATTACAGAATGCGCATGTTTCGTCATCATGCGGTTCCTCTGCATCTGTTGAGACAGTTTCTGTATTCGTTGTTGTTGTTTCTTTTCCATCTGACTGTTGACCGGTATCGGCTTCCTCATTGTTGCAGCCTGCAAAGAAAACAACCAAACAGACAGATAAGCAAAGAATCCATAGTTTTTTCATTTCTGTAGTCTCCCCTTTCCAATTGTTCACTTGCATTGTATCGAAATAATGTGAGAAAAGAATGAATATTATGTGTTCTTTGAGCGGTATCCTGTACTCTGCTGCCACCATATGGGGCAGTCGCGCATAGTGTAATACAGTACGAAGAAGGAGGCGTAACATTATGAACGGGTGGACAATTTTCACCAAAAGTACTTGCCAGCATTGCGGTATGCTGAAGCAGTTTTTGCATAATCAACAGATTCCCTATCAAGAAGTGAGTGTGGACGGCAGACCAGATATTATGCAATACCTTATGAGCATGACCGGACAGGGGACTGTACCCCAAATCAAATCCCCAAGCGGCCAGTGGATTGTCGGCAATAGGCCGGAGATTATCATCGGGCTACACCAGCAAGGCCAGTAGATTTAGCCGATCCGGTGGGTTTACCCGGTTTGTTTTTGGACAGTCAGCATGATATGATAGCGTTAACTGAAAGGAACGGAGGTCTCCTGCCATGAAGTATGTCAGATTGCGTCACCGAACTTTGGATAACATGAACTGAATAGTATTCAAAGGCTCTGCCTGTGCGCAGGGCAAACGGTATTAAGTCTGCCTATTTTCCGGAAGGGACCCATTCATATGGAGATAAGAATCTGGCTGGGAAATCCGGGTCTGTTTGGACACCGAAACCTCTTGGCTCTTTCTGTTCTTACCCGTTTACCGAAGCACAGGCATGCCTGTGTTTTTTTTGATGAAAAAGGAGGAAATGCAATGACTGAACAAAACGAAAAGGCAATATTGGTGGGGGTTCAGCTCAAGGCTGCAGACGAAACGGATTTCGAATATGCAATGGGGGAGCTTGAGGAACTGGCTGCAGCTTGCGAGGTTGAAGTCGTGGGGACCTTAACTCAAAAGCTGGAACGTTTTAACCCTTCCCATTATATCGGAACAGGGAAGATCGAGGAATTACAATCACTAAAAGAGTTGCTGGGAGCGGAGACCATCATTTTTGATGATGAGTTATCCCCATCTCAAATACGGAATCTGGAAAAAGATCTCGACAGCAAGGTCATCGACCGGACGATGCTTATTCTGGATATCTTCGCCCGCCGAGCCAAGACTAAAGAAGCGCAACTGCAAGTGGAAGTAGCCAGGTTGCAATATATGCTGCCGCGATTGGTGGGACTGCGCGCCTCACTCAGCAGGCAAGGGGGCGGGGGTTCGACAGGAGCCGGCGGTTTCACAAACCGTGGAGCCGGGGAAACGAAGCTGGAGCTGGACCGACGGAAAATCGAGGAGCAGATTGCTGCCTATAATAAAGAGTTGAAATCGTTGGTGTCCACTCGGGAAGTACAGCGTAGGCAACGAAAGAAAAAGGGATTGCCGGTTGTTTCCCTCGTCGGATACACGAATGCCGGGAAGTCGACGATTATGAACAGGATGCTCGAAACATACGGCAATAAGGAAGGGAAGCAAGTCTTTGAGAAGGATATGCTGTTCGCTACATTGGATACATCAATCCGAAAGGTGCAATTGCCTGACCACAAGGAGTTTCTCTTGACGGATACTGTCGGATTCGTCCAGAAGCTGCCGCATCATCTTGTCAAAGCTTTCCGTTCCACATTAGAAGAAGCGGCAGAGGCGGATTTGCTCATTCATGTCGTGGATTTCTCCAACCCGCATTATATGCAACTGCTTGAGACGACCAATGAAACGTTGCAGGAAATCGGAGTGAAAGAGGTGCCGACCATCTTTGCGTATAACAAAGCAGATTTGGCGGGAGTCGATTATCCAAGGGTAGAAAATGACCGGGTTTTCATTTCCGCTAAAGAAAAAATAGGCATCGAAGAATTGACGGAAGTCATCAAGGAGCATATCTTCAAGGACTACGTCACTTGCAAGATGCTGGTTCCTTTCTCGGAAGGGCAGGTCATTTCCCATCTCAATGAGCATGCCAATGTGCTGTTGACCGAGTATGAACAGGAAGGCACATTCATCAAAGTGGAATGCAGTCAGGCAGATTATGAGAGATATAAGCAATATATTGTTGAATAAGAAAAACGCATCTTCAATCATTCAATGATCGAAGATGCGTTTTTTTCTGATCATAATTGTTCTGCAAATGTTCGGATATCGGTGTTCCCGGGCAAAAGATTGAATTCTTTCTTATAGGCATTCTCCCGGCCGATGACTTCAGCGAGTGCAGCGGCAACATCGCGACGGCTGACGGCATAGTCATCGGATGTTTCAGATGAAACAGTCCCTGTCTTGGCATCGTTCGTCAAGAGCCCTGGACGGACAATCGTATAGTTCAGACGGCTGTTGAGCAGAGCCTGATCTGCATAATATTTCGCCACGTAATAGGGCTTGATTTCCTCGTTCCAAGTCGAGCGTTTATCAGCCCCGAGCGCGCTGACCATAATATATTGCTTAACCCCCGATTGTTCAGCTGCCTCGATTGTTTTGACGGCTCCGTCCAAGTCGATCAGCAATGTCTTGTCTGCGCCTGTGCTGCCGCCGGAACCTGCTGTAAAGATGACTACATCCATCCCTTTCAGTTCCTTGGCGATAGTATCGACTGTATCTTCGAGATCCAGGAGAACCGAAGTCACATCCTTATCTTGAAAATGACTGAATTGCTCTTTTTTGCGAAGGGCAATCTTCACTTGATGTCCTCCATTTTCAACCAGTTCCTCAACGAGATGGCGGCCGACCTGACCGTTTGCTCCAAAAATGAATAGATTCATATGTTATTCCCCCCTTCATCACGTATTTAGCCCAATGGGAAGAAAGTAAACCGATTCACCCGAATGTTGCCGTTCATGGCTGATGTCGTTAGTATGAAAGAATAAAAGTGATTCGATGACAAGGGGGGATAATCGAAATGAAGCAGAAAAGAACAGTCATTATGACAGGAGCGGTAAACGGCATCGGAAAATGTGTGGCTCAGGCCTATTGCGCACAAGGCTACAATACGCAACCAATTCATCATGAAAGCGATGGGCGCAAGCAACGGATTCCTGGGCAAAGCGAGCATCTCCCAAGTGTTCGGATTATCACTGATCAGTATACTGGCCGGTATGAGATGTAAGAAAAAAGAATGCCGGTAAGTCCGTCGGCATTCTTTACTTGTCCGATAGCTTATCCAATGTGTCTTTCAGGAAAGCTATTTCGGCTTTTAGCATTGTTTTTCTATGTTGGACTGCTAAATTCACAGTTTCCCTCGTCCCATGATGGGGTGTCTCTATTAATGAAGCAAGTATTTTTTCGTTTTGTTTCAACCGTTCGGTGAGAGCGGTGATAATATCTTCAGCCGGAAGGTAGTCCATGAACATAATGCCGATGTCCCCTTCATAATGGACCACTTCGGCGGATGAGAGATTTGACCGCAATAATTCCAGGAAATACTTGCGCCCTTTATCGTTGATCGAGTAGACCTTACGGGGCGGTCGGTTTCCGGCCCGGTCGTTCCTGACATCAATAAATCCATTTTTACTCAGCTTGTCCAGGGTGGCGTAGGCAGTCGGTTTTTTCATGTTGGTGATCATGCAAAGATTATTCTCGATGAATTCATTTATTTGATAGCCGTGCTGGCTCTGAGTCATAAGCAAACCTAGCAATATAAGGGAGCGTTGGTCCATAGTGAACCTCCTTTATATGTATGTTTTCTGTAAGTATACCATTTTTCGTTTAGATTATTAATAATCGGGTAACGAAACACATACAATGTATAAACTGTCTGGAAGGATGAACCGGTCATGAAAAAGGTAGTGACGTTGATCAGCGTAATTATTGCGAGTTTCCTTATTTCTTTCTTGGTCATTTATATGATCACAGGCATTTTGGGGCTAGAGCCGGCTGCTTAGGAAGGCATAGCTTTAAGATTTTTATCATAAAGTAGATTAGGCGAAAAGGAACTGAGAGAGCTCTTATCGAATAGTATTCTCTGTAACACTATTCGGAGAGCTTTTTTTATGAAGCGAAAAATGGGAGTGAGCCGAGTGTAAGAATCAGATTTTCCTTATATTTTAGATGGACTGGAGGAAATCCGATGTGAAAACTACCCTTCTATCATAGAGCCTATTACGAAAAGGGGTAGTGAATATGAAATATAAATCCTTTGCCTTTCTGTGGAGCGGCCAAGTGCTGGCCAACAGCGGGGATGTTTTTTATATAGTCGGCATGATTGCCGGCATCTATAGCTTGTTTGATTCAGCTTTTGTGGCGGCGCTGTTTCCATTTATAAATACAGCAGCCTTATTTTTGAGCGGGTTTCTGGCTCCTCTGCTGATCGACCGGTACCGTCTGAAGAATTTGCTTGTCTATTCACAAGTGGGGAAGACGCTGCTGCTTTTGTTGTTAAGCCTTTATTACGTTGGCGGAGGCGAATCGATCAACCTGGTGCTTGTCTTCTCATTGGTGTTCCTGATCTCTTTCCTGGATGGTTGGGCCAATCCTGCCAAAAGCGCGATGTTGCCTCGTATTGTGCCCCAGGAGAAACTTGTGAAAATAAATAGCTTTGTATCTGTGAGTGATCAATTGGTATTCATGGGCGGCTGGGCTTGCGGGGGGATTCTTGTCGGGTGGCTCGGAGAATCTATGATACTCTTGATTACATTCGTTCTCTATGTCCTGTCGACCATCCTGATGTGCTTCCTGGAGGATCATTATGAAGCAAATCAGGAACGGTCCGAAGGGAGAGCTTCTTTTTATGAAGGATGGCTGCTCATATGGCGAGTGAGGAAATTGAGGGTGCTTCATGTGATTTTTTTGCTCGGTACGGTCGCAAATACAGTATGGATCGCTGCGATCATCTATATTTATGTCAGGGAGCAGCTGCAGGCAAGTGAGGCCTGGTGGGGATATATCAACACAAGTTTTTTCATCGGTATGCTTTTGGGCGGCCTTGTGGCTATGAGAATCACTGATTTTATTCAAGCGCGCATCCGCCATATCATCATTCTCACTTCGATACTTGCAGCGATTGCTACCGGTCTGTTCGGACTAACGACGGCACCGTGGGTGGCCTTATTGTTATCTTTGGCATTCGGATTCTTTGAGTCTGTGCGGGGAGTCGCTGCCGAGACAATCCTCCAAAGGAGCGTAGAAGTCGATAAGCTTCCGAAGGTTTATGCTGCGCAGAGTGCGATGATTGCCATCACGTTTGGCGTCGCATCCTTGACTGTCGGCTTTATTGCGGATATAGCCCATATCTCCGTTCCGTTCCTGCTGGCTGGTTGCTTGATTATGAGTGCGGCTCTTTATGCATTTTGGAACAGGAGAACGCTGAAGCTACAAGAGGGAACGGGCTAAGGAATAGTAACAGACTGGTATGAGCAGGGGGAGTGCTCCATGCCAGTCTGTTTTGTTTCATAGAATCATTTGTCCAGTAAAATACTATTGTAATTACCTAAATTTTATGTAAACGCTTGCGAAGTTCACAAAATAGACATAAAATAGATATAACAATAATTGGAAGGGTGATAACGTGGCGATCGGAGAAATATTGTCGGTCATTGCACAGTTATTTTATTACGGCGCATGGGCCTCCTTATTGTTTATCCCCTATTGGATGTTTCTTTATTTCTCGAATGAAAAGAAACAAATCGAACTTCAAGAACAGAATAAGCTGGTCAATGAGAATGAATTAGTGATGGAAAGCCCAAGTTTACGAAAGGAATAGAGAATATCTCCGTCCGCCGGCCTCCCGACTAGACGAGCTAATGATTCGAGACGGTTGAGAATGCCTGCAAAAGGATGAAATGGCATTTCCACAAATGAAAAGAGGCTGGGACAAAAGGTGTTTAGTCAATGAAAAAACCGAACTATGATTTAGAACTCTAATTTAGAGTCTCGGAATAGTTCGGTTTTTATTATTTTTCACGTATTGATTACTTGTAATTATTCGGATTTAGAAGTGGACATTTAGTTCTGTCCCAGCCTCTTTACTGTTCATTTCTTGTCGGCAGGAAACACGATGCCTGCCTGCTTTCTTGCAGCTTCCATTGTTTTCGAAGCGAGGCGGGACAGTTCAAGAGTATTGATATCCGATTCCGTTTCTTTTTCATGGATTAGCCGGATGAACTCCTCTGCTTCATAAATCATTGTGTTTTCGTCTTGCTTCACAGATAAATCTTCGCTTCTGCCATCCCTATAGATGATCTTCACGCTAGAAGGGGAACTAATCTTATCAATGATGATGCTTCCATCTTCCCCTTGGATTTCCGATGGAAGGTCTGACTGAGTGATTTTGGAATGGATAATGACCGCCTCCATTCCATCATACTGCAAAACCATGCTTCCTTGCCCGTCAACACCGGTTTCGAGAAGCGATGCTGTAGCCTGGATGGATTTCGGCTTGCCGAACAGATAAAGGGCGGGATATAGGCAATATATGCCAATATCCATCAAAGATCCATTTGAAAAGGTCGGGTTGAAGGCGTTCAGCACAGTTCCTTGTTTATAAGCATCATAACGGGAAGAATACTGGCAAAATGCCGAGAAATAACGGCGCACTGGCCCGATTTTATGAAGATTTTCCTGTATTATACGAAAGCTTGGGATGAATGTTGTCTTTAATGCTTCCATTAGCAGGACATTGTTGCGTTTGGCTGCTGCCATCATGCGGATGACTTCTTCTTCATTCGAAGCAAGCGGTTTTTCGCATAGGACGTGCAGGCCGCTATCCATGCATAGGATGGATTGTTCTGCATGAAGAGAGTTCGGTGTCGCTATGTACACTGCATCAATTAGACCGCTATCTGCCATCTCTTTTATATCATTGAACGTATGCGGGACATCATGCTTTTCGGCGAATAGCTGAGCCTTTTCTTCTGTTCTGGAATAGACGGCCTTCAATACAAAACCTGGCACCCTTTTTGCTGCCTCCAAAAATCTGTCTGTTATCCAATTGGTTCCGATGATTCCGAAGCGTACCATCTTTTTTGCCCCCTTTTCTATCTATCTACTAATTATTATAAAGGAATGAGCCGCCGCCTGCCTAATCGGACTTTGTTAGGCCGTGTAAACTGCGGGTTGCACTGGAGGCAATCAGCAATTGAGCCGAGTAATAAGTAAGCATAATCCATTCCCCTGCATAAGGGACGGGTTCCATAAATCGGTTCCAGGCCAGAATCGTATCGGAAAGGATGAACAGCAGGCTTCCGAAGAGAGCGAACCGGTCTGCTGTCAAAAAAGCAAACCATCCCATCATAGAAATGACGGCAATATAAAGAGTGACGGCAACGGCTAGGCCTGCCTGGTCTTGGCCAACGAGGGTGCCGGTGAAACGGAAGGCGAAGAAAAGGCCATATAGAAGCAAGAACATCAAATACCAGTACCTATGCTGAGGAAGTCTTCTCCGTTTCCAAAAGGCGAACACATAAAAAAGATGGCCCAGAAGAAAAGCGGCCAGACCGGCAATGAAGCTGAAAATGATGAAAGCATCGCCAAGCATGCAAAAGAAGAGCCCAATCAGTAAAGGGGTTGTGTAGCTGGCTGCTGACTTTTCCCTGTTGGTGTAGAGAAAGGCGAGTATGAGCAACATGGGGATAAGCTTGAAAGTCATTCTGATGTATTCGTTTTCTTGGGGAACGACAAAAATAAATAATAGAGCTGTCAAAATGATTGATAGAGGAAAAACAAAATGTTTCAGAGGGAACACTCCTTTGGAATTGGAATTTCATCATCAGTATACTACTACCTGTTGATTTGTGTAAATATTCAGTTGGTTATGACCGGTCTGATCAGATAAAGTATCTTGCTCGCTTAGGATGCATAGAATGAACGGGACCACGCGGGGACTTTTTTCTTAGAAAGGAGAACGAGATATATGTTAGAGATGGAATATGAACGGAAGCAAAACTTGGGAGTCGATGTCGGGGAAACAAGAATGGGGCCAAGTTACCGAATGGATCTGCGTGCGCCGCATGCCCGTGATCTGGATAAATTCATAAAGGCCAATCTTGTTTCAGACTGGTCGCAGTTGTCCTGGAAGGATGTAGGCAAGCCTTATGAAGTGAAATCGGTGGCAAAATCGAAGCGGGATTGGGAAATGACTAATGGGGAGATGTCGGTCAAGGCATCGTGGGAATTTTTCAACCGGTCATTTCATGAGTGGTTCATCAAAGATGTCCCTGCCGAACTGTCAGAGAACAGGAAACAAATGTGGGAACATCTGAAGAATTTTCGCGCTGCAGATATTAAAGAGGCGCTAGGGGAAACGATGCAGCTGCATATCTGGAATTACGTGCATCGCATAAGTGATGGCATCTGGGATCCAAGAGGAAAAAGGGCATTGTTTGAAGGGCTTGACGTCGATAAGCCCAAAATCCTGTTCCTGGGAGCAGCCGAAGGGTATGAGGCCATGCAATTGCAGGCGATGTATCCGGGCGGGGAGATTGTGATGGTTGATTACGATGAATTTTGCAAAACGGACCGGTTCGGGAAGTTCCCAGAAAGATATCCATTCCTCGGTGCCGACCCTTCTTCCGGCCACCCGAAAGTCTGGCATAGGAGCGAGATGAATGTGCAATATCTCGTCGATGACATTCGCAATCTGCCGTTCGGGAGGGAATTCGATATTGTCCTAAGTGTCGGCTTGCTTGAGCACTTTCCGGATGAGCATAAAGCGGAAGCGATGGATTGGCACAGGCGCTTTTTGAAGCCTGGCGGTTATGCGATTATGACGACCCCGCGTTCCCAGCTCAAATCCAAGCTTTTTTATACAATCATGGCGGATGTAATGAACCATACATACCGTGAGCTGATGGATATCAGACAGATGGGGTTATACGTGTATGAAGGCGGTTTTGATATCCTTAGGCATGGTTATATAAAGGTCCATAATGGGATTGTGGCAAAGCCGCGGTAATCCAGCCAGGCACCTCACCTATGTTGAGGTGTATTTTTATGTAATATTGTAAAAAAACAGAAATATGTTACTATTTTACTGGAAAGGAGGGCTATTGTTGGAGAACGAATGGGAGAAGCCGGTCATCCAAATCCGCAACCTGAATAAGTATTTTGGAGGGGAGCAGGTACTGCAGGACATAAATCTGGATGTCTACAAAGGACAAATCATCGGGTATATCGGCACGAATGGAGCCGGCAAAAGCACGACCATCAAAATCATGCTGGGCCTTATCCATGAGTACACGGGGTATGTGAGCATCTTTGGTGAGGACCTGGCATATGCGGATGCCGCATATAAGAAAAAGATCGGCTATGTGCCGGAGGTGGCGGAGCTATATGAACAACTGACGGCACAGGAATATCTGCTTCTGATCGGGCAACTGTACGGCATGGAGCCTGAAGTGATCAATTCCAAAGCGGCTGATCTCCTTGAAATACTGGGTGCTCAGTCTGTCTACTATTCAAGGATATCGTCTTTTTCGAAAGGGATGAAGCAGAAACTGATGCTTGTGGCGGGCTTCATGCATGATCCGGACATCTTATTTCTTGATGAGCCGCTCAGTGGACTGGATGCCAACAGCATGGCCATCATCAAAGAAATCCTTTTACAACTATCCAAAGAGGGTAAGACCATTTTTTATTCCTCTCACATTATGGACATCGTCCAAAAAATAAGCAATCGGATCATTTTACTGAACAAGGGGAAAATCGTTGCGGACGGCAGCTTCGAGAAACTACAGGAAAAGAGCAAGGAAGGCTCATTGGAAGAAATCTTCAGCGAGCTCACCGGATTCCATGAGCAGGGGATGCTGGCAGAACAATTCGTATCCCTCATGAAAGAGGACCGATCATGAAGGAATCCAACATTCTGCGTCTGATTGATTTATTCAGCCCGTTACTCGTAAAACTAGGTGCGGACTATCCAGCGCTCCGAAAAATCGTCCAGGCAAAGTTGCTGCTAGACAGCAGGCGCACCCTTGTCTTTTTGGGACCAGAAGGAAAGAACAATAAAAGCCAACAGATGATTTGGTCATTTATAGTATTTGGCATTATCGGTCTGTTCCTTATTCCGCTGATTTTGATCGATATTGGGTTAGTCCAGCAAATGAGTCTATTTTTTGGCATTGTCATGTTCATTCTCATAACTAATATGCTATCCGACTTTTCAGCAGTGCTCCTAGATACTAGGGATCGGGGGATTCTTCTTTCCCGGCCGGTCAGTGAGCGGACGCTAGGCTTGGCGAAATTGATACATATATTCATATACCTTGGCTTTCAAACGGTTAGTTTAGCGGGACCGGGACTGATCGCAGCATTGGTTACTAAAGGGCTGTTGTTCTTCGTCTGTATGGCAGTGTCGATTTTTTCTATAGCCTTAATGTCCATTGTGCTGACCGCTTTGATTTATTCTGTCATCCTTAAGATTTTTGAGGGAGATACACTAAAGAACTTTATTAACTATATACAGATTTTCATATCGGGAGGGATTTTCATCGGCCTGCAGATCATAACGAGGTTCGTGGACGTTCGAGATTGGCCATCCCGATTTGATCCCGAGTGGTGGCATTACTTCATTATCCCGATTTGGTATGGCTCACTTCTGTCTTCTTTTGAGGCAGGGAGCTGGTCGCAAGCATCCTCTTCCTTTACACTGCTTGCTTTCGCTGTGCCGGTGGTGATGATGATCCTGTATGTGAAATGGCTCCCCGCTTTCGAACGCCACTTAGTGAAGCTGGAACAGGCAGGAAAGCCGAAAAGGCGTGGCAAGTGGGACCTGGCACGGTTTATATCCCGGCTGGTGACAAGGAAGGGTGAAGAAAGAATCTTCTTTCAATGGGCATATTGGCTGGTGAAGAAGGAGCGGTTATATAAAAGACAGGTGTATCCATCACTGGCAATAGCGACCTTTTTACCGTTTCTCCTCCTGTACAATACGTATGAGGTGGATGACATCTCCTCGTTTTCATTTCTGTCCATTTACTGGGCAGGATTATCGATTCCGATGCTTATACAGAGTGTCCGTTTTTCAGAAAACCATAAAGCCGCTTTCTTATTCGATGTCCTGCCTGTCGATAACCACTTGCTGTTGAAAAAAGCAGCCAATAAGGTTGTCTTCATTCGTTTCATCCTTCCGTCGCTTTTGCTGGTCGGCGCTGCTTTTCTCTTTTGGTTTGGGGTTGGTTTTCTTCCGCATTTGCTGCTTGTCATTCTGCACTGCTTAGTCTTTGTCATAATCTGTTATAAAGTGTTCGGCAAAAGTCTTCCGTTTGCGGAGGAATATGAAACTGACGGCGCCAGGTTTGTTTTGGTAATGGTCAGTTTTATGCTTTTGGGGGTTCTGGTTTTCATACATGCTGCCTTCATGCACTTCGGGGGCTGGCTGATTTGGATGTATATCATAATGGTCATTTTATTAAATTTTATTTTGTGGAATGTTTCATTCCGGAGAGAGTGAGGGTCTTATATGTTAAATGAACATCAGTTGCAGGAGATTGAGAAGTTGAAGCAGCTTTGCGAAGAGCAGGGAGAGTTCAGGCTGAAACTGAATTGGGACACTTTACTCGAAGGGAAAGAAATCGAGCATGAACTACTTTATAAAGACGGGAAACTGGTCGGGTTTTTAGCTGTCTACCGATTCGGCAAAGAATATGAGCTTTGCGGCATGGTCCACCCCTCATATCGCGGCCAGGGGCTGTTCAGCCAAATGGTGAGCAAGGCAGTCGGGCACATACCGAAAGGCGAGGAAATCCTGTTGAATGCGCCTTCTACATCAGATTCAGCCAGGTTGTGGCTAGAAGGGCAGCCGGTTACTTACTCGTTTTCCGAATTCCAGATGAAATGGAACAGCCAGCTGCTTTCTGAAGAAGACCATATACGCTTGGAGCCTGCAAAAGAAGAGGACATTAACTGGATTATGGAGGCAAACCGGCAATGCTTCGGATATAGTTACCAGGAGGAGCAGGAGCTGAAACGGCTGATCCATGCTGGATCCGAGTCGGACAGTTGCTATATGATCAAGCATGATGAAGAGACGATCGGGAAAATCCAAGTCCGCAGAAAAGCGGGAGAAAGCTGGGGTGTCGGATTTGCCGTACTGCCGCAATTTCAAGGCAAGGGTTACGGGCGTAAGTCAGTGCTGCAGGCGTTATCTATGGAGAGGGAAACAGGGAACGCCATCTTTTTGGAAGTGGCCCATCATAACCACAATGCGATGAAGTTGTATAAAGACTACGGTTTCGAGGAATATCAGACCCAGGATTATTACATATACAACAGGAAATAATCCTGCTGCCCAATAAAGGGGCTATCCGAAAAGTAAAAGCCAAGAAATGTTGGTTTAACAGCATTCTTGGCTCTTCAATTTGGTTTCATTTAACTCGCTAATGGACTTATTAGACAGCCCCTTCACTTATTGCTGCTTCCAATCGAGAGGAGGGTTTTGCTCGGTATATATTTTAAAGCCTTCTTTCCGCAATAAGGCTGCTGTGACTCCGTCCCCGGCTCTTATGGTCCCGGAATATGTGCCGTCATATATTTGACCGCAGCCGCATGATGGACTTTTCTGCTTTAGCATGACAGCAAAGGCTTTCTGTTCCTTAGCGATTCTGAGTGCTTCATAGGCCCCCTTTAGGAAAGCATCCGTCACGTCCTTTCCTGAAACGGTGATGACACGCGCCTTTCCCTCGAGGACATCAGCGCCTGTGCCGCCTTGAATTTCAGCTGGTTCCCGGGGCGTCGGCAAACCGCCGGCCATCTCCGGGCAAACCAACTTGATTTCCCCATCGGATCTTGGCTCAGGTAGGCTGCCAAAAGAACAAGATTTGCCGTCGTATCTGCATGCGCAGCCTGCCAGACAGGCGCTTACAAGCATCATTGCGGTTTCACCGCTTCCTTGTTCCAGTCTCTGGCGAGCATCCCATAGATTGCATGATCCACATAGTGATCGTACAGCCATTCCGATTCTCTCACGCATCCTTCATATATATAGCCAAGTCGCTCAGGTATAGAACGGCTTTTTTTGTTTCCGACAGCCGCCCGTATTTCTACGCGGTTCAGTTTAAGTTCTTTGATGGCATAGTCCGTCAATGCCCCTGCGACACGTGTTATGATGCCGCGACCTTGGTAATCCTGTCCGAGCCAATAGCCGATATGGGCAATTTTATTGGTCCAGTCGATGGAATTGTAGCTGGCGCAGCCGACGATTTCGTTATGGTAGAGTATGACTGCTGTCATACTGCGGTTTTCGGCATACCCTTTTAAGGCTCCTTGGATGAATGCCAATGTATCTTGCTCCGTTTTTGTAAAATCGAGCCAAGGAAGCCACTGACGCAAGTGATCACGGGATGCATCCGTCACTTCAAAAAGAAGGGGGGCATCTTTTGGCTCCGCCAGTTTTAAGGAAACTTCTTCATCAATTCTGTAAACAAACATCCTTCGGTCAACTCCTTAGCGGAAATAGGTATATAAAATGTACCATAAAATAGCGTGTTTTTTCTGTTTTTTTTAAAAAAGCCGACCGGAATGGCCAGCTTAAGCTTGTTATTGCTGTTTGACGGTGATGCCTCCAGTGGTGGTTTTTAAAGTGATCTCCGTAGAGGAATCGCCTTGCTTGTAAGCACTTGTTTTTTCGCCGTATATTTGGGTGCTGCCGATTTCTGTGTAGGCTGTGATGAATACGTCATTAGGCTTCTTCTTAGTCAAAATCTGTATGGCACCGATCTCTGTAGAAGCTTCGATCGGGTCGGTAAGTTCATCCGTCTTGATTTGGATGGTCCCGGTTCCGTTCTCCAAAACCATCTGTCCGCGGGAATGTTCCACTGAGATGGCGCCGACTTCCGCTTCTATAGCGATGTTATCCGTTGTCACTTGCACAAGCTTTACGGCGCCTGTGCTTGTTTGTACCTTAACATTACCGGTAGTAAGATCCTTCAATAAAGTAGCACCGACACTATTTTTGATTGATATGTTTCCATATAGTTTTTCCGGCAATGACAGGATAATCTTTTCCTGCTTGTTTTTGATATTGAAACCAATTAGGTTAGCCATCTTATTGCTTGTGATTTTCAGGGTGTTGTCTTGGAGTTCAATTGTAGATGGCTGTTGTTTATCCGGGTAGATGATACTGATTTCTGCATCTTGATTGCCGCGGACAATCTCTATATCACTGGCTGCAGTATCTATGGCAATGTGATGTATGTCTTCTGGAGAGTAAGTTTTTGTGATGGTTTCTTCTTTGTCAGAAAAATAAGCTTTGGCGGTCAATACAGCCCCGACCAGACCAATAGCCATAAGGGCAGCAGCAAAAGCCAGGATTATTTTATGCATCTGCATAGCCTCCTCTGATTACCTTCATATTCCACCTGCAATAAGAGATAAATGCTTTCCAACACCAGACCGTGAGAAACCGGGAGCCATAGAGAAGCAGGATGCCCGTTCCTGAGGCCGCGATACCGACAAAAAATTCAAACGGGTAGAAAGTACTGTAACCGAAAATGAATCCAGATAGAGTCAGCAAAGGGTTGATGATCATGGCTATGCTTACTATCCAAAAAGCCAATAATGTGGATGCGATAGCAATCGCCGGCCCGAGAACAATGATCAGGTTCAATAGACTTAAACCGAGGGAGGCGCCGATCACATGGAATGTGTTTCTGACACCGGGGTTCTTCTCCATTTGCTCCAAAGAGCTGGTTAGCTTAATTTCTTTCGCAATGGACTTCGGTGTTCCCAGTCCATCGGCGATTTCTTCTTCGGTCTTTCCCTCAGATTCGCCGATTGTAAAATACTCATTGTAATCATAAAGAATTTCTTCCTGCTCTTCGATCGGAAGAGACTGGATTTCCTGCTCTAGAGTTGTCAGGAACTGTTTCTTATTCATTTTCTTCACCTTCCTTAATGATGGTCTGTACAGCCTCTGAAAACGCCAGCCATTCTAAGACTAACTGTTCTCTGTATTGCTGGCCTTTTTCGGTCAAACGGTAATATTTGCGCGAAGGCCCTTCCGAGGATTCTTTGAGGTAGGTCGTGAAGTATTCTTCTTTTGTTAAACGGCGAAGCAACGGGTAGACAGACCCTTCCGAGATTTGGAACCTAGCGGAAATGTCCTGTGCCAGCTCGTATCCATACCGGTCTTTGTTTTTCAGGAGAACAAGGACACATAGCTCCAATACACCCTTTTTAAATTGGACATTCAAACAGGCTACTCCTTTCCATACTACTGTTTATTGTTTTGTACTAACTATAGTATGCCACTAGGTACTATTTATTGCAAGGTAGTAAACCATATTTTTCTTATTAAACGCTGATAATACATACATATATTTCGGCAATTGGGGGAAAAAGCCATACAGACAGATGGATGAAGGGGAGAGATACATGAAGCTATTGGAGATGGCGAGAGAAATGGAAAAGGAAATTATTGCAATTCGAAGGAAGATACACGAAAACCCGGAGCTGTCCCTTTTTGAATTCAAGACAGCAGAGCTTGTCGCTAAAGAGCTTTCGAATTTGGGGCTCCGCATACAGACAGAAGTGGGCGGTACCGGTGTAGTGGCCCTTCTCGAAGGAGAGCGGCCCGGGAAGACACTTGCATTGCGGGCAGATATGGATGCTTTGCCGATACAGGAAGCTACCGGTTTGCCATTTGCCTCAAAGAGAAAAAAGACGATGCATGCCTGCGGACACGATATGCACACAGCCATCCTGCTTGGCGCGGCCAAACTTCTGAGTCGGAAAAAAGATGAGATACAAGGCGCCATCAAATTCATTTTCCAGCCGTCAGAGGAAAATTCCTTAGGGGCCAAGAACATGATCGAGGCAGGTGTTCTGGAAAATCCTCGGGTTGATCGGATTGTTTGCCTTCACACTTGGCCGAACTTGCCGGCGGGGAAAATCGGAATCCGAAAAGGGGCCATGTGCGCCTCGGCTGACCGTATTGAAGTTGAAGTGACCGGGAAGGGCGGGCACGCGGCTCATCCTGATCAATGCATTGACCCTTTGCCGATCGCAGCCAATATCATAACGACTGCGCAAACCATCATTTCAAGGGAAATCTCTCCGACTGAATCGGCGGTGGTGACTTTCGGGACCGTCACAGGCGGAAGCGCCAGCAACATCATTGCCTCAACAATTGAATTGACGGGTACGGTCCGGACCATCAAGCCTGAAGTCCGGGAGATGATCCCACAATCTTTGGAAAGGATTATTGCAGAGATTGCCGAAGGGATGAGAGGGAAAGGGACCATCAAGTATCGTTACGGGTCCCCTCCGTTGATCAACCATGATGAAACGGTAGAATGGTTCGGGGAAGCGGTGAAGGAAGAGCTTGGGGCCGCCAGTCTTGTGTATTTGGATGAGCCTTCTCTCGGAGGGGAGGATTTTTCGTATTATCTCGAAGAAGTGCCCGGTATGCTGTTCAGATTAGGGACAAGTGACGAGCGGCCGGAATCCGAATTACCTTTGCATAATCCAAGTGTCGTGTTCAGCGAAAAGGCTGTTGTTCCAGGCGTCGCCGCATTGGCTGGCTTTGCGCTTCACTTTCTTGAGAAAGAATGACAGACTGGGCCATTAGGGGAGGATAAACGTCTCTGAAACATGCTTCTCTGTGTGGTATAATGGTCTATAATTTAGGCAACCATTAAAAAAGAAAGTAAGGTGTGCTTGGTGAAAAAAGCTTTCAGGGTAATGTTTGTTGTTCTTGCGGTAATGGTGGTTTTGGGAGTGGCCGGTTATTTTCTGCTGACTAATGTCGTTTCTGATAAAGCAGCGGATCTTATTCAGGAAGAACTGGAAGCAGACGGCCGGAAGGAACAGATCAAAAGCATGGCGGAAAGCGATCCGGAGCTGATGGCATTCGTTCAGGAAGGGGCCCGGGCAAATGGGAGTGACTTGCCTTTCACTACCGTTGAGGGAGCCGCACGTGTCATCATAGATAAGGTCGGTGTAACAGAGCTGCTGAATCTAAAGGGAAAAGTCGACAGTCGTACCATCACAAAAGATGAGGTATTGGGCATAATGGAAGCTAAGCTGACAGATGATGAAATACGCGCGCTTCAGTATGTCGCCTATCATGAACTCTACCAATGAATGGAATATATAAATAAGACCTCAAGGGAAACCCTTGAGGTCTTATTTTGCAGATCCAGCATTTTCTGTTCTGCCGGCTTGGACTATGCTTCCTTAGGAGAAGTTGTGCCTGCTTTTCTTGAATGAAGGAAAGCTACTAACGCTACCAGCGCTAATGCGACGATAATATAGATAGCCAATATGGAGACATTGGCCCAACCGGCGCTGGCGCTGTCCAGGGATATAATCGACCGGAAGCTGTCATTCGAATATTTCATCGGCAAGAATTGGCTCAAGGCCCTCAAGTTGGAAGGCAGCATGTCGACCGGAAGGCTGGATCCGGTTGTCGATAGCTGAAGAATCAGGAATGCAACAGCCGCAAAGCGGCCGACATTGCCTGCTGCCGCCACCAGGAAGAAGACGATGGACAGGAAAGCAAGGCTTGCGATGATAGAGAACAAGACTAAGAGAATACTATGGGAAATGGACAGATTCAGCCAGAAGAGCACGAAGACGCTCATAATAACTGCCTGCAAAACAGCGACTGCCGCCATTTTTGCAAATACTGTCCCGTACCAAGTGAAACTCGATACTTCGGCATCTTCCGGTTTGCGGATCGTGAACAAGACTGTCATGATCAGTACACCGACAAACAAAGCAAGAGATAGGATGTACGGCGCATTGGCATATCGGTATAGCGGAAATTCATTTTTGACATTCTTATTCAGGGTTACAGGAGAAGCGAATTGGGCGATATTTTGATCGTCGGCATGAATGGCATTGACCTTATCAGCGCCACCCTTCAAGCCGTTTGATAGGTCATCGGATCCGCCTTCAATTTGGGCTACCCCTTCATCGACTTGTTCGACTCCGTCCGTCAATGTAGTCCAACCGGCTTTGACCGTCTGATTTCCTTCATTGACTTGTGTCATGCCGTTATCGATTTTTCTGGCTCCGTCTGATAACTGAGCCCAAGAACCTTTCAAGGTCGCATTACCATCAGCTACTTGACTGGCGCCATCAACTAAATCAGATGCGCCATTTGCCAATTTGGTGGTGCCGGAAGCAAGATTCCTGGAACCGACAGCAAGCTTCTGTGAACCTTGAGCCAGTTGCCCGGTGCCGGAAGCGAGATCCCTGGAACCGACAGCAAGCTTCTGTGAACCTTGAGCCAGTTGCCCAGTGCCGGAAGCGAGATCCCTGGAACCGACAGCAAGCTTCTGTGAACCTTGAGCCAATTGTCCGGTGCCGGAAGCGAGATCCTTGGAACCGACAGCAAGCTTCTGTGAACCTTGAGCCAATTGTCCAGTGCCAGAAGC
>JBJFHG010000055.1:0-49019 GCA_051893455.1 Bacillus sp. (in: firmicutes) | reverse complement strand
TGGAACCGACAGCAAGCTTCTGTGAACCTTGAGCCAATTGTCCAGTGCCAGAAGCAAGGTCCCTGGAACCGACGACGAGTTTCTGGGAGCCTGAAGCAAGTTGAGGCATCCCGGCAGCCAGTTTTTGAGCCCCTTCGGTTAATTGTTGTGAACCTTGAGCCAGTTCTCCGGTGCCTGCAGATAACCTTTTTGCGCCATCCGCAACTTCTTGCTGGCCGGCCACCAACTGGTTAATGCCGTTGTGCAAATCATTGGAACCTTGAGCTGCTGCGGCAACACCGTCAGCTACTTGCTTACCGCCATTTTTTAATTCAGTTGTGCTTGCGCTTAATTGATTCATCCCGGCAGCCAGTTGTTTACTGCCTGCCAATAACCTTTGGAAGTCGGCATTAGTGGCGAGGATGGGTCCCAGTACCGGGTGGTTAGCCATTTGCTGTACACCGTCAGCCACTTGTTGGGCACCGGGTGTCAGCTGTGTCTGGATAGCATCTGCAGCTGTATTGATGCCGTTCGATAGATTCCTGCTGCCCGGAGCCAATTGGTTATTCAATCCATCTTTTAATCCGGCGCTGCCTTGTTGGGCGGACTTCAGGCCTGTCAATATAGCTCCTGTGCCATTTTCAAGGCTTTGCGCGCCTTTATTGGCATCTTGTATCCCTTTGTTAAGGTCTTGATTTCCTTTACTGACAGCTTGAGCCCCTTGATTGGCATCCTGTATCCCGACGTTGAGGTCGCGGTTGCCCTTGGCGACATCATTAGCGCCTTTATTAGCGGTCTGCATTCCGTTATTGAGGTCGCGGCTGCCGTTGGCGACATCATTAGCGCCTTTATTGGCGGTCTGCATTCCGTTATTGAGGTCGCGGTTGCCCTTGGCGACGTCGTTAGCGCCTTTATTGGCGGTCAGCATGCCGTTATTAAGGTCACGGTTGCCGTTGGCGACATCGATAGCCCCTTTATTGGCGGTCAGCATGCCGTTATTAAGGTCACGGCTACCGTTGGCGACATCATTAGCGCCTTTATTGGCGGTTTGCATTCCGTTCTTTAATGTTCCGGCACCATTTGCGACTGCATCAGAGCCATCAGCAAGCCGTTGAACACCGCTTGTCCCGCCTTCAACTTTTGATAGGAGCTCACCTGTTCCTGCTTTTAGTTCAGATGTGCCGGAAGCGAGCTTCTTAATGTCACCTGATTTAGACTTTAGGGAATCGAGGATTTGACCGGTTCCTTCCTTTAATCTGGAAGCGCCTTCATTAATTTGTGAAGAACCATCTGCCCCTTCCTGGAAGCCCGCGGCGACTTGTTCAAGCTGTGTAAAGATGTTTTTGGCGTACATCTCTGTGATTTGGTTCCCCAGCTGCTCGCGAATCTGTTCAGCCGCTTTATTGGTCACTTGAGACGCCATAAAATGGAGTCCTTCGTTCTGAGTGTACGTCAATTCCGGGATTTTCGGATTTTCATCCATTACGGATGTGATGTTCTTTGAGAAATCCTCCGGAATTTCAATCACCATATAGTATTTCAGGTCATTCAACCCTTTTTGGGCCTCTGCTGCACTGACAAATTCGAAACCGAGTGATTTGTTTTCTTTGAGTGTTCCTACCAACTGGTCACCTGCGTTGATCTTTTCACCACTTGACACAGCTCCTGAATCTTCATTGACCACTGCGACAGGAAGATTGGAAGTATTGTCGTACGGGTGCCATGAAGCAGTAAGGATGAATACTGCATATAAGAGAGGAACAAGTATAACAGCAATAAGTGCAATCACCGCTCCTCTCCGTTCTTTCAGGTTCGCCATTGATGTGGAGAAATTTTCCATAATCAGCCTCCTTATAGTAATTAAGAAAAAATGAATAACTATTCATTCATCCTTAAGACTATAATATTCTGAATATTTTGTTAGATTCCTCCTTAAACAAGCAAAAATATTCGATAAATTGTAACAAAATATTTGGAGGGCGAACGAACCATGGTGATTAAATATCTATTCATGTTCGATAGGATTAGCAAAAGGGTAATTGTGGTAATAAAACACAAAAAAGGAGAGATATGCATGGAGAAAAATTTATACTATGTAGATATTAAGAGCGGCGACATATCTGAGGAAGAACCAGGACACGGCGGCGGTTTCCGAATCTTTGCGGATGAAGAGGAATATAAGGAGCTGCAGCATATAGCACTTCGGATGTACAATGATGAATTGAAGACCTATGTCAGGTCTCATGTTCCTTTTGTGGATTACAATTTTAAGGAGAAGAACGGGGAATATGATCGACAACTGATCAAGCTATACGAGAAAATTTACATGCTGGGCGATCATGAGACAAAGAGGCACATAGAAAAGATGGATATCCTGAACAAGGAACAATTGAACGACCGGAGCGATTTTTGACAGCATCATCACGGGATGACAAGGATGTCAAACCACTATGCCGCCTAAACGGTATGAGTACCATACAATTGAACATAAATCGAACCGATTCAGCTGAAAGGCTGAATCGGTTTATTTTTTTTCTCATACAGCTTATAATGTAGGCGTTTGAATAGTTAGATGGATATTTTCTGTAGGAACAGATTTTTAATAAAAATTGGCAAAAAAAAGATTGACAAGCGATAATGAGAATCACTATCATTGTATATGAGGTCAAAAAGTGCAATCGTATGTTACCGCTTGCATAAGTGTCTGAAAAGTCTTTCTTTTCGGAGGACAGATGGTGTGCAGGATTGTATTGCGCCATAAACGATTATCAAACTGATTTATTTTCTAAGTCTCTTATGTCGATGGTTGGAGGGGAAAAGGCGTAACTTTTCACCATCTTACAGGTCATCAATAAATTCATCGGCGGAATTCACTTTATATATCTGCTGTTAAAGGAGAATCACTCATGATTGAAGTTGCTAATATTTCCAAGTTATACGGAACCAAGAGTGTAATTGACAATGTGTCAGTGAACATCGAAAAAGGAAAGATTACGTCATTCATTGGGCCGAACGGAGCGGGAAAAAGCACCCTTTTATCAATGGTCAGCCGTTTGATTGCCAAGGATACCGGGGAAGTCATCATTGAAGGTAATGAAATCAGTACCATAAAGAGCAAGGAATTGGCGAAGAAGATTGCCATCCTGAAGCAGGCCAATCACATCAATGTTCGTTTGACGATTAGGGAACTGGTATCTTTCGGGCGATTCCCATATTCTCAGGGGCGACTGAATGAAGAGGATTGGGCCAAGGTAGATGAAGCGATTGCCTACATGAATCTGACAGACATGCAGGATAAGTATATTGATGAATTGAGTGGCGGCCAGAAGCAGCGGGCTTACATAGCGATGGTCATTGCCCAGGATACGGAGTATATTTTACTTGATGAGCCGCTCAATAACCTGGACATGAAGCATTCCGTCCAAATCATGAAAACACTTCGCCGATTGGTGAATGAGCTCAATAAAACGATTGTCATTGTCATTCACGATATAAACTTCGCGTCATTCTATTCGGATTATATCGTCGCTTTGAAAGATGGCAAGGTGATCAAAGAAGGACCGGCTGATGAAATCATCAATTCCGACGTGCTGAAAGATATTTATGACATGGATATTTCCATACAGGACTTCAACTGCCAGAAGGTTTGCGTCTACTTCTCATAAGAGTCGTTCATTGTTGCATGGCGTGCTGCAGTCTGAGGGTATGAGAGAAAGTTATCCTGAAATAGAATAAGGTTCTGTAAATGAAAACCACCAGCTGTTGCTGATGGTTTTTTTGCATATTAGGAATGGTTAGTGTCCGGGCATCAGATGTTCATAGACTGCCCTTCAGCCGTATGGGCGAATTCGTGTATAGCTGTTTCATGTATGGAAGGTTCTTGGTAATCTTTTCTTTTGGATATCAATTTGATAATGACTTTCTCTATGAATGACAATCTGTCATTGCGTATTTCCCCGCCGAAGCTCTCTTTAGCAAAGGCATGTTTCAATAAGGCAGGCGGGAAGTTATCTATGAAAAGCTGATTGATCTGCTGTTCTGTTTGGGAGGCGCAGCAGATGAAGAGCCCCAATTGTTTTTCCGCCAATTCTTCGACGTGTTCTTCCACATAGGACTTGAGGATATCGTTCAATGATCCGTACCGGATCGATCCGCCGGCGAGGACGATATCGTAGTTTTCGAGGTCAGGCTTTTCCTCCCCAAGATTGACAAGGTCTGCTTGCGGCAGGTCGGACTTCAATAATTGAGCACATGTTTCAGTAGTACCGCTCTTTGATGCATACATAATCAGTATCTTCATGGTGGTTCCCTTCTTTCATGTTTTTTTGATGCCCTGTTTCCATCATACCGCTTCCCGTAAAAACCTTCTAGGGCCAGTCTTCCTTACGTATTTTCCCAAAGAAAAAAGTGTGTTGAAAATGTTGCAATTCTATTGCGCTTTTGAAGAATTCTAGTATAATAATCTGATGTTAATAGTAAACTAAAAGTTCATTCTTACTAAACAATAGTTACTGTTTGTTTACTTACAATAAACTCGAATGAGGGTATGCACATTATGCAGATCGGTAAAAAAATAAAAAATTTGCGATTGAAAAAGGGATTGACGCAAGAAGAACTGGGCGAGAGGACAGACTTAAGTAAAGGATACATATCTCAATTGGAGAGAGACTTAAGTTCTCCGTCTATCGAAACATTCTTCCACATCATTGAAGTGCTCGGCTGTTCACCGAAAGAGTTCTTCAATGAAGAGAAGCTTGAACAGAAGGTCGTTTATGGAGAAGAAGAACAGACAACTTTTGAAGATGAAGAGCGGGGCTATCATATTCAATGGCTTGTCCCAGAATCAAACGAAAAGGAAATGGAACCGATTATCCTGACGTTTAAAGAAGACGGGGAGTACAAAGAATTTGAACCTTCTTTATCGGAAACGTTCGGTTATGTGCTGGAAGGACGCATCAAAGTGAAGCTTGGGAAGCACGAATATACAGCCGGTGCCGGAGAGTCGATCTATTATCATGCATCTGAACAGCATCAGATTGTCAATGACTTCAAAGGAACCTCACAGCTTCTGCTTGTGGCTACAGAATCCTATTTGTAATAGATAAACAATACCGATGTAAAGGAGACAGATGATGACTGATCAGACAATAATCCGTTTTGAAGGGGTCACTAAGCAATATGATAATGACCCTGCCGTACTGAATAATGTTAGTTTTGAGATAGAAAGAGGAAAATTCTATACATTGTTGGGGCCTTCAGGATGCGGGAAAACGACGATCCTGCGCTTGATAGCAGGCTTCATGGTCCCGTCAGAAGGAAATATATACTTTAATGGAAAACTGATTAACGATATACCGGCCAACCACCGTCAAGTAAATACGGTATTTCAGGATTATGCCCTGTTTCCGCATTTGAATGTATATGAGAATGTGGCCTTTGGGCTGCGCATCAAAAAAATGAATAAGAGCGAAATTGATAAAAAAGTGAAAGAAGCGTTGAGCTTTGTAAACCTGAAAGGATACGAACAACGCTCCATCAGCGAAATGTCCGGCGGGCAACGCCAACGTGTCGCCATTGCACGAGCGATTGTCAACGAGCCGGAAGTCATCCTGCTGGATGAGCCGTTGTCGGCATTAGATTTGAAGCTGCGCACGGAAATGCAGTATGAGCTCCGTGAACTTCAACGCCGTCTGGGCATTACGTTTATCTTTGTCACTCATGACCAGGAAGAAGCTTTGGCCATGAGTGATGTGATTTTCGTATTGAACAATGGGAATATCGAGCAAAGCGGTACGCCTCTTGACATATACGATGAACCGATCAACCGCTTTGTGGCCGACTTCATTGGGGAATCCAATATCGTCAGCGGAAGAATGATAGAGGATTATCTGGTCGAATTCACAGGCAAACGATTTGAATGTGTCGATGCCGGGTTAAAGCGGAATGAACCAGTTGAAATCGTCATCCGGCCGGAGGATTTGGCGATTACATCCGTCGAACAGGGCAAACTGCAGGTGAAGGTTGATACACAGCTGTTCCGCGGCGTTCATTATGAAATTTCCTGTTACGACAAAGATGGCAATGAGTGGCTGGTGCACTCAACCAGAAAGGCGACAGTAGGGGACGAGATTGGATTGTATTTTGATGCGGAAGCGATTCATGTCATGCGACCGGGCGAAACAGAGGAAGAGTTTGACGCGCGTCTGGAAGCTTATGAAGAGGTTGGCCATGAAGAATAACCGTCTGTTTGCTATCCCGTATTATTTATGGATGGCGCTGTTCGTAGTAGCGCCTATCCTGTTGGTCGTCTATCTCTCCTTCTTCGATCTAGAGGGGAACCTGTCACTTGTTAACTACCAGAAGTTCTTTACGCCTGTCTACCTGAAAATGACATTGAGTTCATTTTGGTATGCTTTTCTGATCACAGCCTTCTCGTTGTTAATTGCCTATCCGACAGCACTTTTGTTGACAAGGACAAAACATAAGCAACTCTGGCTATTATTGATCATCTTACCGTCCTGGATCAACTTGTTGCTGAAAGCATATGCCTTCATGGGCATCTTCGGCACTTATGGTCCGGTAAACGCTTTTCTCGAAGTGTTCGGAATCGGCGAGAAGCAACTTTTGTTCACTGATTTCAGCTTCATTTTTGTTTCGGTTTATATCTTTATCCCGTTCATGATATTGCCGATTTTCAACGCGCTTGAAAAATTGAATCCGGCACTGGTGGATGCGTCCATGGATCTTGGCGCTTCGAAATGGACGACTTTCCGGCGTGTCATTTTTCCGCTGACGATCGACGGGGTAAAAGCAGGGTGCCAAGTCGTTTTCATCCCTGCCTTGTCATTGTTCATGCTGACGCGCCTGATTGCCGGAAACCGTGTCATCACGTTAGGGACAGCCATCGAACAGCACTTCCTCGTGACCCAGGATTGGGGGATGGGATCCACCATCGCCGTGTTCCTGATTATCACCATGTTCTTGTTCATGGCACTTACAAGAAATCGAAAGCGGGGTTTGAAAGTTGAAAAAAAATAATAAGCTTTCGAATGTTTATTTAGCGATAGTATTCTTTATTTTATATGCCCCCATCTTTTATTTGATTTTCTATTCCTTCAACAGTGGCGGCAATATGACCGGATTTGAAGGGTTTACATGGGATTATTACAAAGAAGTGCTGCAGGATACGCGGCTGCTGATCATCGTGTTGAATACGATTGTCATCGCTTTGCTGTCTGCAGCAATCTCGACGATCATTGGGGTGTTTGGGGCTATCTCGATTATGTATATGAAGAAAATGAGGATGAAAAATTCTGTCCTTTCTTTGAACAATATCTTGATCGTCAGCCCGGACGTCATCATCGGGGCATCATTCCTCATTCTGTTCACGATGCTCGGCATAAAACTTGGATTCATATCGGTGCTTCTGTCGCATATTGCCTTCAGTATTCCGATAGTCGTCATCATGGTGCTGCCGAAGCTGCAGGAGATGAGTCCGACTTTGATCGATGCGGCGCTTGATTTGGGCGCCAATAAGTGGAACGTTTTGACGAAAGTGGTGATCCCGTATATCACGCCAGGGATCTTTGCGGGCTTCTTTATGGCACTGACATACTCACTTGACGATTTTGCTGTCACGTTTTTCGTGACGGGCAATGGTTTCTCTACTTTGTCGGTGGAAATCTATTCGTTAGCTCGACGCGGAATCTCACTTGAGATCAATGCATTGTCCACTCTTCTGTTCTTGTTCACAACAGTGCTTGTGATTGGTTACTACTTCATTAACCAGCGCAACGCCCGCCCGAAAGGAGTGGCACCGGGTAAATGAGAAAATTGATGAATGTATTCATTGCAGTATTTGTGGTTTCATTTGGGCTGTTATACTGGATCAACAGCTTGAATAAATCGGAAGGGTATTCGGGAGGAAATACGGTTTCTGTCTACAACTGGGGAGACTATATCGATCCCGACCTGATTGATCAATTTGAGGAAGAGACGGGCTACAAGGTCGTCTATCAGACGTTTGATTCCAATGAAGCGATGATCGCCAAACTGGAACAGGGTGGTACAAACATAGATGTGACGGTGCCGTCCGAATATGCCATCCAAAAGATGAAGGACGATCAATTGTTGATGGAGCTGGATCATAGCCGGATTCCCAACCTGCAATATATCGATAAGCGTTTTCTGGACTTGGATTTCGACAAAGGAAATAAATATTCGATCCCTTATTTTTGGGGAACGGTAGGTATCCTGTACAACCCGTCGATGCTGAATGGCCAAACGTTCAATAGCTGGAACGATCTGTGGGATCCTGAATTGGAGAACCAGATCCTGCTGGTGGACGGTGCGCGCGAAGTGATGGGCATGGGGCTTAATAGCCTGGGCTATTCATTGAACAGCACGGATGACAAAGAGCTTCAGCAAGCCAAGGAGAAACTGGATGGGCTCGTGCCGAACGTGAAAGCCATTGTAGGGGATGAAATCAAAACTTTGATGGCCAATGAAGAAGGGGCTGTGGCTCTTGTATGGTCCGGTGACGCCGCAGATACGATGTGGGAGAATGAAAACTTGGACTATGTCGTGCCGGAAGAAGGATCAAATCTTTGGTTCGACAATATGGTCATACCGAAAGGTGCACAAAATGTAGATGGGGCTTATGCCTTCATCAATTTCATGCTTGACCCTGAAAATGCGGCCCAGAATACAGATTATGTAGGGTACTCGACACCGAATAGCGCCTCATTGGAACTACTGGATGAAGAAGTTACATCCGACGAGCGCTTTTATCCGAGCCCGGAACTAACCTCGAAGCTGGAAGTGTATAAGAACCTCGGCAAGCAGATGCAAGCCAAATATAGTGAATTATTCTTGGAATTCAAGATGCATAGCAAATAGTAGGAACAGTCCCTTTTAGGGGCTGTTTTTTGCTTACTGTATATTGAGGAATATGTTTCCTGCGTTGCAAAGGGCTAAATGCCCCTTTTTTATGATATGTTTGAAGAAGGCGGAATAGTGAAATAAAAAACTCTGGCAGTAAGTCAGCCGGCTTGGAACCTATTTTTGTTTGAATCGTATTGTAAGTAGGCAAAATAATAAAAGAGGTGATCACATTTGAAAAAATACACAGGGCTGATCATTGCGGGAGTTGTCATCATTTTGTTACTCCTTACACTGGTCCCGGCCTATAACGGATTTGTCAACAAAGAAGAAGACGTCAACCAGGCGTATGCGCAGGTGGATAACCAGCTGCAACGAAGGAATGACCTGATCCCGAACCTGGTGAATACAGTCAAAGGCTATGCAAAACAGGAGCAGGATGTCATTGATAGTGTGACGGAAGCACGAGCGAAGTTAAATGGGGCAGGCACTGTGGAAGAACAGGCCGATGCGGACGGAGAGCTGACGAGTGCGTTAAACCGTTTGCTTGTGGTTGTGGAAAATTATCCTGAACTGAAATCCAATGAGAATTTTCAACAGTTATCCGATGAACTGGCTGGTACCGAGAACCGGTTGGCAGTGGCCAGAAAGGATTATAATGATACGGTTTCCGCTTATAACCGGAGTATCAAAGGGTTCCCGGGCGGTTTAGTGGCAGGCATATTCGGTTTTGAAGAGAAGGATTACTTCAAAGCAAGTGAAGGAGCAGAGGAAGTGCCGACAGTGGACTTTGAGGGGAGCGGGGAATGATCAAAAAGGCTGCTTTCCTGCTGATTGCAGCTGCCGTTATTCTTATTTCCTTTCTGCCGTCAAGTAATTATGCCGAAGTTCGAGAGCCTGTTGGCGATATTTATGTCCAGGACTTTGCCGGCATTCTTAGTGAAAGTCAAAAAGCTGAACTGATTCAATTGGGGCGAAACCTGGATGATGCCACAACCGCACAGGTTGCGGTCCTTACAGTCGATTCTTTGGACGGACAGCCGATTGAAGAATTTTCTGTGGAAGCGTTCCGTCAGTATGGTTTGGGGACAGAGGAAGACGATAATGGAGTTCTCCTCATCCTGTCTGTCGGAGAGGGCGAACGGCATATCCGGATAGAGGTGGGCTATGGGCTCGAGGGAGCGATACCGGATGGAAAGGCCGGCCGGATCCTTGATGAATATGCCATCCCATACTTGCAGGACGAACAACCGGACGAAGCAGTGATGGAGACATACAAAGCGATCTACAATGAAGTGGCAAGTGAATACAATTGGGACGGTCACCAGGTGAATGCCAAGGGGTATAACAGCCAAGAAGAAAAAGGAGGCGGATTTTCTTCCATCTTCATTCTGATCCTCGCCGTGATTGTCATCTTTCTGGATATGAAGTTTTTTGGCGGCACTTTGACCCATCTGTTTCTGGTCATGCTTTCTCGCGGCGGTCGTGGCGGAGGCGACGGTGGACCTAGAGGCGGAGGCGGAGGCTCTTCTGGTGGAGGAGGAGCCGGCCGAGGCTGGTGATGTCTTGTCAATCATGAAAAAGGAAGGGCCATTGGTCCTTCCTTTTTCTGCAGTGATCATTTTGTGGCTTTAGCACAATAGCTCTTGATGGCTTCACTTAAGAAATTTGCCAGTCCGGGCTTTGTTTGGTCGATATTATTCAGGAATCGTTCATCATGAACATATAGGTCGGCTAAACCACGGAAAATATCGAGTGTGCAATCATAGTAGTTAATAGTGATGAATTGGCGCCAATCGCTGACTGCTTGCTGAGCTTCGGGCGAGTCGGGTCCCAGATCCATTGCGGCAGCAGCTCTCTTGTAGATCTCATTCATTTCCTGTTGATTGGCGTTCCAGCGTTCGTCACTGTACTGGCTTGTTTTATTCTCTGTTTGTTCCACCAGTTCCTGGCCGTACTTCTCTATGGCTTCTGCCCGGTATTTTTTTTGATGCTCCTCCAGTTCTTTTCGGCTAAGGCCTCTGAATAAATCTTTGCCTTCCATTGATCGCTCCTCCTTGTTTGCTTGTATTGTCTCATCGATTGTGCGGATGATTTCCTCAAGCCGCTTCTGCTCTTGCTGAAGCAGGCTACGCTGGTTCAGCAAAGCTTGCTCCTTATCGTAATTGGGGCTCATGATGATGGATTGGATATCTTGTAATGGGAATCCAAGCTCTTTGAAAAACAGGATCTGCTGCAGCTTTTCTGCATCTTCCGATGAGTAAAGGCGGTAGCCTGACGCAGAATAATGGCTAGGCTTCAATAGACCAATCGCATCGTAATGATGAAGTGTCCGGACGCTTACGGATGCCAGTCGGGCTAATTCGCTGATTTTATACATATGGGCACCTCCTATTTATAGCGTAAACGATGACGCAGCGTTAGAGTCAAATACTTTCTGCAAGAAAAAAACCACCGGAAATAGGTGGTTTACTTCTTCAATTCATTGGCAATGAACTCCACGTCGGTGCCAATAACAACCTGGAGGCTGTTTTTATCCAATCTGAGCACACCTTTGGCCCCTAATCGTTTCAATTCATTGTCGTCGACCAGCGACATATCGATTACTTTCAGCCGGAGCCGAGTGATGCAGTTATCGATCTCGGACAAATTTTCTTTTCCGCCCAATGCAGATAAATAGGCTTCCGCCAGTGCAGCATATTCGGTTGCAGAGCCGTTTTCTGAGGAAGGTCCATCATCATCTTCTCGTCCGGGCGTCTTGATGTCGAAGGCTTTGATCAGGAAGTAGAAAACCACAAAGTAAATGGCTGCGTAAAGAAGGCCGATGACAATCAGGAGGCCTGGCTTGGTGGCGATTCCCCAATTAAGCAGGAAATCTACTCCTCCCGCGCTGAAAGTGAAGCCATCCCTGATGCCCAACCAGGCAGTAAGTGCCATCGAGGTTCCGGTCAACAATGCATGTACGGCATAGAGCATAGGCGCCAAGAACATGAAGGAGAACTCAATCGGCTCGGTGATGCCTGTCAGGAAGGCGGTCAAACCGACAGAAAACAGCAAACCGGCCGTCGCTTTCCGCTTTTCTTTTTTAGCAGCGAAAACCATCGCGGCAGCAGCAGCGGGAAGCCCGAACATCATGATCGGGAAGAATCCGGTCATATACAGGCCAGCTGTCGGGTCTCCAGCAAAGAAGCGGGCTATATCTCCCTTTACGACCTTGCCGGCTGCATCAGTGAAGGAGCCGAAGTCGAACCAAAACAGGGTATTGACGACATGATGCAGCCCAAGTGGAATCAGAAGCCGGTTTACAAATCCGAATATCCCGGCGCCAATCGCACCGAGACCGATGATCCACTCGCCAAAGGCATGAATCCCCTCCTGTACGACTGGCCATACGTATCCGAAGGCGAAGGCAAGGATGAGTGAAGCGGCCGCTGTCACAATCGGTACAAAGCGTTTGCCGCCGAAGAATCCAAGAAAGTCCGGCAATTTGATATCGTGGAAACGATTGTATAAGGAGCCGGCGACAATTCCCGCTATTATGCCCCCAAGAACCCCCATGTTGATGGCGGGGTTCAGTGCGGCTGTCCCATTGGTGATGATGAGGTAGCCAATGACACCGGCCAGCCCCGCAGCTCCATGATTGTTCTTGGCCCATCCGATGGCAACGCCAATTGCAAAAATGAGGGCGAGATTCTCGAAGATGGCATTACCGGTATTGGCTAAGAAGGCATTATGGAATGCATCCGGCTGGCCGGCACGGAGAATGAGACCAGCTGCAGGCAAAACAGCAATAGGCAACATCAGAGACTTTCCGATTTTCTGTAAAAACCCTAACATAAAGATCCTCCTTTTGATTGGATATGATGGCAGAAAACTTGTCTTGCTGATAGTTTATGAAGGAATCGGCCAATTCAGTCCCCGGGTTTCCCAAAAAAGGAAATAAACAGGTACTTGACCTTTAAGGGACTTCATACTATAATTTCCGATAAATAAGAATCTTGTATGAATGAGTAGCACAATTGAACAGTTATGACAGCGATGAAAAGAATCAAGTAAGCTTTATCTCCCTGTTGATAGAGAGTCAGTGGTTGGTGGGAACTGACACAAAGATAAAGTCAATTTCAATCTTGGAGCTTCCCTTTGTATGCATTTGTATATAAAGGCGGATATGAACCGTTATCTTTCTTCAAGTGGGAAGCTTTGCTTCCAATTAGGGTGGTACCGCGTGAATAATAGCCACGTCCCTATCAGATGGATAGGGATGTGGCTTTTTTATTTTTAGCTTTTATTAATTTTGCTGTTGATTTCCGATCTTGGCCTTCGTTTTTTTTTGCGGTGGCCTCGCTCTTCCTGCCTGAGAAAATCAACTGGGAACTTTAGCAAAGTATTTACTTTAAAAAAATGATAGATTGGATTGGTTAAATGAATAAACATGCTCAATGGTCATCAAAAATTGGCTTCATTTTGGCAGCTGCCGGTTCAGCAATCGGCATCGGGGCCATTTGGAAGCTCCCTTACGTAACAGGTGTGAGCGGAGGCGGTGCTTTTTTCCTGCTATTTATTCTGTTTTCCCTTTTTATTGGTTTTCCGCTATTATTGGCTGAATTCATTATCGGCCGCAGCACACAGAAAGAAGCGGTCAGCGCCTATAAGGAAATTGCGCCGGGCACTTGGTGGCCTTGGATCGGAAAAATGGGTGTCTGGACGTGCTTCCTCCTGCTCTCCTTTTATAGTGTCATCGGGGGCTGGATTGTCGTTTACTTATTGAAAGGCCTTGTCGGGAAAATAATAGGAGCGGGTGTTGATTACGGAACGGTCTTCAATGACACGATTTCAAATTCATGGCTGGTGCTTTTGGCGCAAGGGATATTTATGGCTATAACGGTCTTTGTGGTTGCGAAAGGTGTCCAAAACGGGATCGAAAAAGCAAGCAAAATTCTGATGCCGGCATTATTTATCCTGTTTGTCGTGCTGATTATCAGATCATTGACCTTGGATCATGCCTGGGAAGGTGTGAAGTTCTTCTTGCAGCCGGATTTCTCGGATATTACGTCGGAGAGTATCCTGTTTGCGCTTGGACAATCCTTCTTCTCTTTGAGTGTAGGAGTGTCGGTGATGGTTACGTACAGTTCGTATCTGTCCAAGCAAGAAAGCTTGCTGCAGCCGGCTATTTCCATTGTTTCTATGAATCTGTTGATTGCCTTGCTTGCAGGTCTGGCGATATTCCCGGCGGTCTTTTCGCTTGGATTAGAGCCTTCCCAAGGACCGGGCTTGCTATTTGTTGTACTGCCGGCTGTCTTTGAACAGATCGTGTTCGGGGAAGTGTTCCTGCTCTTTTTCTTGGCACTGTTCTTGTTCGCTACGCTGACATCCGCATTCTCGATGCTTGAAATCATCGTTGCTTCAGTCGTGAAAGACAGGGAGCAATCAAGATTGCGCGTCACAGTGATTATCGGGGCCCTTATTTTTATAGTCGGGATCCCTTCTGCATTGTCATACAGTTCTTTAGCGGACATCGTGTTCTTTGACCGCAGCATCTTCGACAATGCCGATTTCCTAGTCAGCAATATTTTGTTGCCATTGGGAGCTTTCCTGATTTCAATATTTGTTCCGCTTAAGATTGAGAAAAGATTGTTGCAGGCAGAGCTGCTTTCCCATTCTAAAATTGGCACATGGTTTTTCTATCTCTGGTTCTATACGATGAGATACATCATCCCAATCATATTGGTTGTTGTGTTCTTGGATACAGCAGGCATACTTAGCTGGATTGGCGGATTGTTGAAATAAGTGAACTGTTTATATGGAGGCTTGCTTGGCTTGTCCGTCACGAACCACTTAACCTTCCTGTTTTCTGGAATGTCAAAAAGGCAATCTAAACAAAAAGTCCTCTAAAACAGAAATGTAGCAGCCGAATTTCCTCGGCTGCTTTTTTAATCCCTTATTTTAGCCTCTTGATGACAGCTTGTGTCAGTTCCTGGCTTGATTGCGGGTTTTGCCCGGTCAGTAAGTTGCCTTCTGCCTGGATATGGGGTGTCCATACGGCAGCTGTCACAAAATGGGCTCCCAACTCGCGGAGCCTGCTCTCGAGAAGGAAGGGCATTTGTTCCTTCAAGTCCATTTCCTTTTCTTCTTCATCCGTAAAAGCAGTCATCTTTTTGCCGGATACGAAAGGAGTGCCATCTGCATATCTTGCCTCTACGAAAGCGGCCGGCCCGTGGCAGACGGAAGCAATCACTTTTTTGCTTTCTTCAAAGTCCATTAATAGCTCGGTGACTTCGGTTGTGCCGGGTAAATCGAACATTGTGCCGTGCCCGCCCGGTATAAAGAGCGCATCGAAGTGGTCGGCAATGATGCCGTTAATCGGCTTTGTATTCTCCAGCGCCTGGAGACTGTCTTTCCATTCGGCCAACATGTCATCCGGAACCTTCAGGCTGTTTGGGTCCACTGGAGCTTTTCCACCTTTCGGGCTGGCGACTTCGATGTGAAAGCCTTCTTTTTTAAATGCTTCATAGGGAACAGCGAATTCTTCCAAGTACACGCCGGTCGGCATTTCGTCGGTAATAGCAGGATGGCTCGTCACGATGAACAATACTTTTTTCATATCAAAACTCCTTCCAATCTGGTCCTTGAATACCTAACGCGTTCTCTCATCATTTACAGGAACGGCTCCGGTTTGCGGTACCGCCCCCCTCTGTTTCATTCGGCTCATGCGGGGGGATGTAATCGTCGCTGCTCTCCCAAGTTCCTTGAGAGCCTCTTTCTTCCTCAGAAATTCTGCGCAATTCTCTTTCGTTTTTCAGTGAGTCCTCTGCGGAGCGGGGCAGGCGGTATCCTTCCGCCTTTCTTGATGAGTCTTTCATATCTCTCCCCTCCTTTTTTGAAAACTTGTTTCTATATATACCCGGACAAGGAGGTGGTAAACGGTGGATGCTGTCGGTCAGCTAATAGAGGCGGCTGCTCTTTTTTTGTGGTATTTGTCAGTTATTTGTAAACTTTTCGTTTATTTTGGTTTAGAATGGAAGGAGAATAAAAAATTATGGTAAATATATGTAAAAACAGCAAAGGTTCAGGAATTGGGGGATTACATATGAACTTCCGTGTTCAGCCTGTAAAAGGCATCTTTCGGCCGTCCATCTACCATTACCAACTGGGGGCTGCTGAAGCAGTGCCGAATTTTAAAAGATACATAGGGTTGCTTTTTTTCTTAAGTGTCTGCGTATATGCATTGAGTGCGGGTCTCGGTATCGGAAGCGGTTCTATATCAAAGGAGCTGACCAGCTTGTCCATCTCGGAATTCGAGGCTCGCAAGCAGCTGTTCCTTATCGGAAGAATTCTTTTGGGTTTATTCTCAGCTGCGTTTTTCCTGTTTGCGGTGTCTTTATATTTTTGGGCTTTCATTGAGGTGGATTACCGGAAAATAGTTGTTGTCCAGATGTCTGTCTTTTGTTTATACCTGTTGGAAAAGATTGTGGAGATCCCATTGTTCCTTTTGCTGGATGTCACGGGCATTTCCAATCCGCTGTCTTTTGGTGTGATAGCGCAATATTTGACGGACTATAAGCTGGTCATCGAAATAGTAAGCAATATTACTATATTCCAGATTGCCATGATAAGCATTACGTGCTATTACCTGTTCCGGCTGACTTCAATCAGCAAGGTGAAGGGGATATTGATGGTTTTTATTTTCTATCTGTTTACGTGGGTAATTGCCGGGCTGTTTGCCATGATTAAAATAGACTTGTTTTTGTAAGGAGGGGCAGAGTTGGATAAAAAGAAAATCTATGGCCTGGTACTTGCAGCGGGTATTTTTGTCGGAGGCAACCTATTCCTGCTTCTGAAGGAAAACAGCAAGGCTGGCAGGGAAACATTCGTGTCCGAATGGACAGCAGTCGGAAAAGGGGATATCGTCAAGACGTTCCCGACTGAAGGAGTGGTGATGCCGGAACAAGAATTCAGTATTTATTACAATCCTAACGAAGGCCCGATTTCCGAAATGTTCGTGGAAGAGGGGGACTGGGTGACACCTGACACGCCGTTATTCTCTTATGGAACAGATCGGTTCATGGAAGAAGAGCAGCGGATAGAAGCAAGAATAGAGCGAATTGGACGGGAAATCGCCAGTGTTGAAACGAAAATAAAGGACCTCGATAGCATATCTGCCGCCGGAGAAGTAAACAATCCTTCCATAGAGGAGACAGACGATGGTATCCAGGTGTCCGTCGATGTTCAGATGGAAGCAGCCGCCATCATTGATAGTGAAACTGCAAAAGCAGTGGTGGAAGCGGAAGCGGAGCTTGAACAGAAAGAGGCTGAACTGGAAGAAGCAGAGGCGGAGCTGGACAGGCTCCTTGATAAAAAGGAACAGGCTTCTGTGGTCAGCGAGGTAGAAGGGGAAATCATTGCTGTTAACGATAGAGGTGATAACCCGTTGATCCGGATTGCGAGTCCTTCTATATCAGTGTCGGGTTTATTGGATGAGAAACAACGCCAAGAGGCAGAGGAGCAAATGGAAGTGCGGCTATATTCATCCTTGCACAACGAAAAGTATACCGGTAGTATCCTGAAAATCCATGGCTATCCGAAAAAGGCGCCATCACTATCTGAGGAAGCGGAATACCCATTTGTAGTCGCTTTGGATTCGCAGGGTGTTGAGGAAGCGGCAGCAGAGACTGAAGAAAAAAAGGAACCTCCATCCGATGGTGGCAATGGAAATATGGAAAATCAGGGAGAGGATGCAGCGGGCGATGATGGTGGAGATCAGGATTCGGCTGATGGCATGAATGGCGAACTAGTTGAACAGGATGTTGAATGGCTCCCAGGCAATAAAGTGGACATGAACGTCATTGTTGACCGGGCAGACGACGTCCTCGTAGTTGAACAGAAACGGACTTTACGTGCTGATAAGAAGCGGTTTGTGTATGTCCTGACAGATAGCGGAACTGTGGAACGCCGCAACATCAAGGTTGGCCTGGCATTCAAAGGCCGGCAGGAAGTCCGGGAAGGACTTGAGCCCAAAAATCTCATCGTCACCGACCCCACTACGATTGATGTGTCTTCTATTCCGTTTGTCACGCCTTTGAAGGCGACGACCATACAGAAAAAGCAAATCAAAAAATTATCCAAAAAGCAAACCGCGAAATATTTGCTGATGGGTTTTATTGAAGGGTAAAAAAAGAAGCAAGCTCCTTTCCGAGATCATTTCGGTCGGGTGCTTGCTTCTTTTGGTTTTAATCAGGCATTGATCTGCGGGGAGTGCGACATATCCCCTTCAAACTCAATCGCCAACTTATTGCCGTCAAACGTCACCTTTGTCAGACTCGTATTGGCCGGCGGATCTTGTGTAAAGATGTCTGCAATCGGCAGTCCTTTTATAGTAGCTGTTGCCATGCGCAAGAAAATAGAATGAGCGACGACCAGGACGGTGCCGCCGTCCTGGTTTTCTTCCAGAATCATCTGCAGAGCGCTTTTGACCCGTTCCTGAAGGTCAGCGAACGTTTCGCTCCCTTTCCTGTTGAAAAGATGGGGTGTTTCCCAGAAGGCGTGAAAATCTTCCGGGCAGGACGCTTTCACTTCATCCCGGTTCACACCTTCCCAATCTCCAAAGGACATTTCGCGGAAAACATCCGCCTTCACAACCGGTATGTCGCGGCCCTCAGCGATGATTTCAGCCGTTTCATATGCCCGTTTGCTGGTACTTGCATAAATCCTGTCCAGATGGGTATCTTTTAAACGGACTGCGAGGCTTTTGGCATCTGCAATCCCTTTTGCCGTTAATTCGCCATTTCCCCAACCTTGCATACGTTGCTGGACGTTCCATTCCGTTTGGCCATGGCGAGTGAAATATATTGTAAGCATGCCATTTCTCCTGCCTTTTTTGATTTCTTATGCGGGTTAGCTGCCCGCGATTGTTCAGACTACCTACGATTGTACAGGAATAGCGGATAAAACGTAATAGGATTGCTTTTTTAAAATAATGGTAAGTATCGGTTGAATAGGGTAGGGGGGTATGGTATATTGAAACGAAGGAGGATGATATATTCATGGAGCAAGAACATCAAGCAAACATTCCCGGTGATCTGCCGTGCTGCGGGGAAGAAACTGTAAGAAATAGCCATCATTCCGATGCGGTGAAAAGAAACCTTATCACTCGGCTGAACCGGGTGGAGGGCCAAATCAGAGGCATTAAGGGAATGATCGAACGGGATGTTTACTGTGATGATGTTATCACTCAATTGGCGGCCACGCAGTCAGCCCTGAACAGTGTGGGAAAGCTGTTGCTTGAAGGGCATATGAAAAGCTGCGTCGTAGAAAGGATCCAGGAAGGTGACATGGAAGTCCTGGATGAGGTATTGGTAACGATACAGAAGTTAATGAAAAAATAAGGAGGGCTAAGGATGGAAAAGGTAACTTTGCAAGTGGACGGCATGTCATGCGGGCATTGCGTCAAAGCGGTGCAAGAAAGTGTCGGTGAATTGAAAGGCGTCAGCAGCGTCAAAGTCCATTTGGAGGAAAAGCAAGTCGATGTGGAATATAACGCTTCTGAAGTGACGCTTGAGACAATCAAGGAAACTATAGATGATCAAGGATATGATGTACAGTGATTCAAAAGACTCGGTGAAGGATGCCGGGTTTTTTTAGAACCAAGTATATCGTAAGCCGATGGATGGAGTGGAAGATATGAGCAAAGAAGTTACATTTTTGGTCACGGGAATGACCTGCGCAGCCTGTTCGGCTCGTATCGAAAAGGTGATGGGCAAAACAGCCGGGGTAGAATCGGCCACAGTCAATCTGGCGACGGAGAAGTCTACTATCTCTTATGATCCTGCCATTACCGATCCGGAACAGCTGCAGGCAAAAATCGAGAAATTAGGATATGGTGTCCAATTGGATGAACTGGAATTGGATATAACGGGAATGACCTGTGCAGCCTGCTCGGCCAGGGTGGAAAAAGGGCTGAATAAGATGGACGGTGTCATCCGTGCCAATGTCAATCTGGCGCTGGAGACAGCATCAGTCTCCTATAATCCTGGAACGGTATCGTCGAATGATATCATCTCCAAGATTAAAAAATTGGGCTATGGGGCAGAAAGGAAGGCTGATCAGCAACATATTGCCGATCACCGGGGAGAGGCAATCAGAAAGCTAAAAGAGAAATTTATCGTTTCCGCCATTCTCTCATTACCGCTCCTGTACACGATGGTTGGCCATTTTTCCTTTACTTCATTTATTTATATGCCTGATTTTTTGATGAATCCATGGTTTCAGCTCGCTTTGGCGACCCCTGTTCAGTTTTGGGTTGGTTGGCAGTTCTATACCGGAGCCTTCAAAGCTTTGCGCAACAGGAGCGCCAACATGGATGTACTCGTCGCTTTAGGCACATCGGCGGCCTACTTCTATAGTCTTTATCAAAGCCTCCGCTCAATCGGCGGCCATGCCGGCCATGCGGAATTGTACTTTGAGACGAGTGCAGTCCTGATTACGTTGATTCTGCTGGGCAAGTTGTTTGAAGCGAAAGCGAAAGGACGTTCATCTGATGCCATCAAGAAGCTGATCGGGCTGCAGGCTAAAACAGCCATCATCGAGAAGGATGGAGAGGAAGTGGCTGTCCCGCTGGAGGAAGTGGCAATCGGGGATATCATTCATGTGAAGCCGGGAGAAAAAATCCCGGTAGACGGTGAAGTCACAGAAGGAAAGTCCGCAGTCGACGAATCGATGCTAACGGGTGAAAGCATACCAGTGGACAAAACTGAAGGAAGCCTAGTATATGGCGCAACTATTAACAAAAACGGGTTTCTGAAAATGAAGGCGACCAAGATCGGCAATCAGACGGTGTTGGCACAGATCATCAAGGTAGTGGAGCAGGCCCAAGGGTCGAAAGCGCCTATTCAGCGGTTGGCCGACCGGATTTCAGGGATATTCGTACCAGTGGTGGTGGTGATTGCCATCATCACATTCTTGATTTGGTTCTTTGCTATTGATCAGGGCAATTTCCCATCGGCGCTAGAAAAGGCGATAGCGGTTCTTGTCATTGCCTGTCCATGCTCATTGGGTTTGGCGACACCGACATCCATTATGGCCGGTTCCGGCCGTGCTGCAGAATCAGGTATCTTATTCAAGGGCGGAGAATATTTGGAGCAAACCTATAAGCTGGATACGGTATTGCTTGATAAGACAGGGACAGTGACAAACGGCAAACCTGTCCTGACGGATCTTGAAACGGTTCCTTCTATAAAGGAAGAAGATTTCAGGCAGTTGGTTGCCGATGCAGAGAAAGGCTCCGAACATCCGTTGGCGGAAGCAATCGTTACCGGTCTTAGGGAAAAAGGGATTCATGCGAGAGATGCAGACTCATTTGACGCCATACCTGGATACGGCATAAAAGCGAAAGTATCAGGAAGAATGGTCATCATCGGTACCCGAAAGCTGATGAAGCAGGAAGGCATCGATGTGCCGGAAAGCGCATTGGAGAAAATGAAGGAGCTTGAATCAGCGGGTAAATCAGCGATGCTCGTCGGAATAGACGGTATATATGCAGGTCTGACGGCAGTTGCGGATACAATAAAGGATTCATCAGCGGAAGCGATTGATCGGTTGAAGAAGCTTGGGATCGAGGTCTGGATGATTACAGGCGATAATGAACGGACAGCGTCAGCCATTGCAGCCCAAGCTCATATAGAACACGTGGTTGCAGAAGTGCTGCCTGAACAGAAGGCTGAGCAGGTCAAAGCGCTTCAGAAAAAAGGACGGAAAGTGGCCATGGTCGGAGATGGCATAAATGATGCTCCGGCATTGGCGATTGCCGATATCGGCATGGCCATCGGAACAGGCACGGATATCGCGATGGAAACCGCGGATATTACGTTGATGCGCGGGGACCTGAATGCGATTGCCGATGCTATTGAAATGAGCGGGCGTACTGTCCGGAACATTAAACAGAACCTGTTCTGGGCACTTGGTTATAATACAATCGGGATTCCGGTGGCGGCTGTCGGCTTCTTGGCTCCGTGGGTTGCCGGCGCGGCGATGGCATTCAGTTCGGTTAGTGTGGTTCTGAATGCCCTGCGGCTGCAGCGGGTGAAATTGAATCATGAACAGCGGGCCGGACATTAATCAATCGATTGATTAATTTATAATGAAAAAGCGCGGCATAGAGTGGGTTTGCCTCTCTCATGCCGCGCTTTTTTGTTTTACGATCTGCCCATCTTCTCGGCAAAGAACCTGATGTTTTAGTTGTTGCGTTGATTGTTGCGGGCTTCTCCGCCTTTTTCCCCGATTTCTTTATAGAATTCTTTGTCGTGGTTCTCGGAAGTGGCTTCTCCGCCCTTTTGCCCGATTTCTTGGTAGAACTCTTTATCATGGTTCTCAGAAGTGGCTTCTCCTCCTTTTTTGCCTATTTCTTGGTAGAACTCTTTATCGTGGTTCTCAGAAGTAGCTTCTCCGCCTTTTTCTCCGATTTCTTGGTAGAACTCTTTGTCATGGTTCTCAGAAGTGGCTTCTCCGCCCTTTTGTCCGATTTCTTTATAGAATTCCTTGTCATGGTTCTTAGAAGTAGCTTCTCCACCTTTGCGTCCGGCTTCTTCTCTGCTCATTTTGTCATTATTGTTAGCCATTTACTATTCCTCCTTCTTTTAAATCGAAAGTTTTGTTGAACATGTTGTACTATTTCCCGCCTATTAGAATTGAAAACCATTTTTTCAAAAATATCCCGGCTGTAATTGAGGGGAAATTTCACTTTTTGAAGTTTTACAAATTTATGCAAGGGTAATAGCGTTTGTAGATGAGGGGCCAAATTGGCAATCCTGCTTCAACAGAACTGGCTTCTCTGTTCATTTCCGCAGGTCATACAAGGAAAGTAACGCACATGTATATCTACAAGTTATAAAGACAACGAAAGGGAGGGTGTTAAAATGGAGCATGTAAAAGCTTTGGTGGTTAAGATCATGATGGTCACGGTTATACTGGGTATCATCCTGACGTGATGGTCACGGTTATACTGGGTATCATCCTGACGGGGATATATAATGGGGCGTTCGCTGACACCCTATTAATAAGTGTTATTTTGACGGTGGTAGCTTATATAGTCGGGGATATATTTATTTTTCGGCTATTGAACGTCGAGCAAGTCAAACGAAACATGATTGCGACAGTGTCCGATTTGGTACTGGCGTTTTTAGTGATCTTTTTATTGGGAGAGCTTGTTTTTGCGGATGAAGGACCTGTACTGCTGGCCGCCATCTTTTCGGCACTGATTATCGCAGTCGGAGAATGGTTCTATCATATTTATCTTGATACATTATTTTTCCGTAGAAATGGCTACGAACAAGAACGTACCATGTAGGGGAACAGATAGATAAGATAGCCTGTCGTGATCAATTTGACTTCGATGGGCTCTTCTACTGAGGAATGTAAAGGGAGTGCGTACGTGGAAAAATGGTCTGACCGACAGGGTACACATAAAAAACATACATGGCTGATGACGCAGGCATGGAAGGATGTCCTTTTTCTCCACTGGCCGGTACCGGAGGAACTAGTAAAGGGATATATCCCGGAGGAGCTGGAGATAGATCTATTTGAAGGACAGGCATGGATCAGTCTTGTTTTATTCAAGGTGGAGGAAACACGGCTGAGATTCCTCCCTCTGCTTCCGGGGATTCATGCATATTTGGAACTCAACGTAAGAACCTATGTGAAATATAAGAATATATCAGGTGTTTATTTTTTCACTCTGGATGCAAACAAAAATCCGATCGTAAGGGTGCCTCGGATCGGCAATTTTCTACCCTACAATAAAGCGGCTATGAGTAATAGGAAAACAGAGGGGAGGCATCTATTCGAGAGTGTCAGGGAGTGTCCTGATCAATTCTCTGAACGATTGGAGGTGGCATTTGCGCCTGGACGCCAAAAGATTGCGGAAAAGAAAGAGATCGATGTGTGGCTGACTGAAAGGTACAGTTTGTGGACGAAGCCGAAGTATAATGTATACCGGTTGGATATTCACCACCGGGAGTGGGAGCTCTATCCGGCCGACGCAGAGATAAAGAGCAACTCTATGGCAGGATTTACAGGCGGGTATGTTGACGCCGACGCGCCCATCGTCCATTATGCACCAGGAAGGAAGCCGATCTTCTTTCCGCCTGTTCGGGAGAAATGGACGTAAATCGCTATCTGATGTAGTCAGGGAAATAAAAAAAGGAGCCGGAATCGGCTCCTTTTCTTATTGGGATAGAGAATGATGGTGCGCATTGTTGGAGAACATGAATGCCCTGTGGTGATATTGAAAGCTGAACAGAATGCCCATCGCCAGCATATTCCCCCATAAGGAGCTCCCACCATAACTGATGAATGGCAATGGAATGCCGGTGATCGGGAGAACCTGTATCGTCATGCCAATATTCTGGAAGACATGGAATGTGATCATGCTGATGATTCCGGCACACACATAAGAGATAAAAGGATCCGATTTACTTAAAGCAATTTTGGTGATATGGAAGATCAGCAGGAAAAATAATCCGACCACAATGCTGCTTCCGATGAATCCGAATTCCTCACCAATCACACTGAATATGAAGTCAGAGTGTTTTTCGGGAATATACACAGCGCTCCCTGAAAATAGCTTACCAGACATCATACCCGAACCAATTGCGCTGAGCGATTGTTCAAGCTGAAAGGACTCGGCACCGCTGTATTCTTCCGGATTCAGCCATGTGTAGATCCGGTCAAACTGGTAAGGGTCGACACCAAGATATTTACTCAGAAGTTCCGGCGCATACAAGACAAGAAAGAATATAGTTCCGGCTACCAGGCCAGCTGAGCTGAGTATCGGAATCAACAGCTTCCAGGTGATGCCGGAGACAAGGGTGATGCCGAGAAAAATACTGAGAACCACCAGCCCAGTCCCGAGGTCCGGCTGTTTTAAGACCAAAAGGAAAGGAAGGGCGGTCAAGGCTGAAAGTTTCAAGAATAACATCAAATCGGTTTGGATTGTTTTATGGATCGTATTCGAGTTGTGCTGGACTGTGATCTTGGCCAGTGCCAATATCAAGAAGACCTTCATGAATTCGGATGGCTGAAAGCTGAATCCAGGCAAAGAGAACCAGCTTTTCGCGCCGTTGATCGGCCGGCCGATCTGCCCTTCCCCATCCGGAGCCAGCATGAGCAGCACGAGAAGCAGGATCCCGATTCCGTACAGGTACCACGATAACCTTTTGATCTGTTCCGGGTCGAAGTACATGACCACGCCGATGATGACCACACCTGTTGCATAGTAGATTACTTGCTTTATTGCGAAATTTATTAAATGCTGTCCGCCTGTCTGGGCATTATATATACTGACGACACTGACGATGAGAAACAGAAACAATAACAGACATAACGTCCAGTCGAACCGTTCTGAGAATGTCTGACGTTTATCCATAGTTAACACCTTTTTCCAGTAATAGTAGATTGTAGCCGAAATACAAAGAAAAAATACTCACATTTCAGTATACAATAAATTATTGGCAATTTATAAACAATCAAAAAATTTTTATATTAAGTTTGCCCAAAAGTGAGTAAATCTTTAGCGGGAAAATAAAGTCTGATATAATTTGGATATATAAAACAGCGGAAATATCATCTATATGCAGTTCGTTACAGGAGGTCGAGTCATGAAAAAAGGAGATAAGTCTTTGCTTTACTTCCATATGAATGGTCCGGAACGCTTCGTGCTGGCGAGCGGTGTTCCCTTTCAGGATTTCTGCCATTCGCTTAGCAACCCTCCAGAAAATATTCTTTTGTTGAAGCATAAAATTCAGGATACAACATTTGATATGCACACGAAATTCGAATATGTAGGGAAGGATGAAATCCCGAAAATGGTCAGGGACTTCGGCGAGCAGAATGGGGAATTCTGCTGGATCGATTTTGAGGATGAATCGAACTTGTCCAATCTGCAGGGACAGAGCATCGCCGAACTTCTATATCTGGGGCATAGCAAGCAAAGTCTCCGGCCGCCCTTTTATCCGATATTGAATAACCAATTTGTCTACTTATCGGATGAGTACGGTGATTTTTCCAAAGTGTACTTCCGCGATATGGACCGTTTTTTTTATTTGCTTGGAACGTTGATCCCCGCCAAGCTGTCCGAACTAAAAATAGAGCAGTCTTGGCTTCGGATACGGAAAGCCGATTATCCCGGCATCCCCATAGATATATGCAGAAGTCTGACACCGCTGTTGAACGAAGGTCTGGTTATTTCCTTTAAAAAGATCAGCAAGTCAAGGAACAAGATTGAAATCCCGGTATGGGTCACCGGGGACCAGAATGATGCTGATGACGTGGCAGCTGCGTATAAGGATCAGGTGCAATCAATGCCTGACGCGCTCATCCAGTTTTTGCGCAAGACAAAAGAATGGGTGATCACCATTTCGTGAGCGTTTTGGTGAAAAAGTCTGAATCAGAACATAGAGAAAGCCGGTGCCTTTTTCCAGGAGCCGGCTTATTTTCAGTGTTGAAGTCCTTTTAGGCAACGTTTGCCGTTTGGCCGCTATCGCTTTCTTTTGGGCTAAAGCGGTCTGTCATGGAAGCGATGGCGCCATCACCAGTGACGTTGCAGGCTGTTCCGAAGCTGTCCTGTGTCATATACAGGGCAATCATTAAGGTAAGCATTGTGTCGGTGAAGCCGAGCATCGATTCCAGCAAGCCGAGGGCGGCCATGACAGCCCCGCCAGGTACGCCAGGTGCTGCGATCATCGTGACACCGAGCATCAGGATGAATGGGAGCATCGTCATGAAGCCAACAGTTTGCCCTTGCAGAAGCATGACTGCAATGGAACAGCTGACAAGCGTGATGGTGCTGCCCGACAGGTGGATGGTCGCTAGTAACGGCACTGAAAAATCGGCGACCTTTGCTGATACACCCATCTTTTTCGTGTGCTGAAGTGTGACAGGGATTGTGGATGCCGATGACTGCGTTCCTAATGCCGTAAAGTAAGCCGGCATCATCGTTTTGATCATGCGGAATGGGTTCTTTTTGATTGCTGCACCGGCAATCATGTACTGAATGACCAGGATTAAGGCATGCAAAGTGATGACCATGGCAAAGACTTTGAGGAAGACAGCCATAATGGAAGCAATTTGTCCGCCTTGAGTCATGTTAGCGAAAATCCCGAATATGTGGAACGGCAGTAAAGGGATGATGACAGAATTAATCACTTTTTCCACAATGTCTTTAAAGTCATCCATGACGCGCTGCAAAGTGTTCCCTTTGATGGCGGCCATCCCAAGCCCGAGCGTAAAGGCTACCAGCAAAGCCGTCATAACCTCCATCATAGCAGGCATTTCGATATTGAAATAAGACGGGAGCAAAGCCTCCTCAGGATTTTGGAATTGACTGCCCGTAGAGATATCCATTATATAAGGATAGAGTAATTTCGCGGTGGCAAATGCCAGAAAGCCGGCAAAAATGGTTGATGCATAAGCAAAAAGCGTGGTAAGGCCAAGCATTTTGCCTGCGCCTTTGCCTAAAGAGCCGATACCTGGTGCGATGAACCCGATGATGATGAACGGTATAATGAATCCTAAGAAATTCCCGAATAAGTCATTGAAAGTAGCAAAGACCTGTATCACGGGAGAGGGGAGAAAAAGACCAAAGCTGATTCCCGCACCGATTGCCAGCAGAATTCTGGGGAGAAGTCCTAGTTTCTTCATGATGTCCTCCTGTGAAAAACAAATGTATTTTATATGTGGATTATACACGGTGCAGAAAAAAATGTTAAGTTTAATGTTCTTGGAAATATATAATTAGATAATTCATATTTTTAAAAACCATGCCTGAATGACACAAACGCTGTTCTGCATAATATAGAGATAGGTTTCATTTATCATAAACATCTGTTTTAATTGAAAAAGTAATTGGATTTTAACTTGAAAGAAAAAGAAAATGTTACAATAATAAAAGGCTTAATGAGTATATGGAGGTTGTTTAACGTGAAAAAGAAACTGGGATTATTGTATGGAGGCAAATCAGCGGAGCATAAAGTGTCGTTGCAGACTGCTCTCGCGGTGACAAAAGCATTAGACTTCTCAAAATTTGATATATATCCGATCTATATTACAGAGGAAGGAAATTGGGTGACTGGCGAACAGTTGACTGCCCCGGCGAAGACTGTACAGGAGCTGACTCTCTCTTCCTCTGAACGGATTGCACCGACGGCATTGAATACAAGCATGTTTCCGGCTGAACAAGATAGCCATGAGCAAGGGTTTGATGTGATTTTCCCATTATTGCATGGGCCGAACGGTGAAGACGGTACTGTTCAGGGAATGCTTGAAATTTTAAACCTGCCATATGTGGGCAATGGCGTCCTTGCTTCTTCTGCCGGCATGGATAAGATTGTCATGAAAAACATATTCGCGCAAGCAGGCCTTCCGCAAGTCGGTTATGTATGGTTCACCCGCAAGCAATGGGAAGCGGATGAAGAATCGGCTTATGGGCATGTGGAATCCGAGCTCGGATATCCTTGCTTCGTAAAGCCGGCGAACTTGGGATCAAGTGTGGGGATCAGCAAGTGTGAAACACGTGAAGAGCTTCAAGCAGCTTTCGCCGAAGCCTTCCAATATGACAGACGCATAATCGTGGAAGAAGGCATCACAGCAAGGGAAATCGAAATCGGTGTACTTGGCAATGAATATCCTGAATGCTCCGTACCTGGTGAAATTGTGCCGAAGGATGTTACCTTCTATGATTACAAAGCAAAGTATGAAGACGGCACTACAGTCATGGTGATACCGGCCGAAATGCCTGGCAGGACTTACGAAGAGCTGAAGAAACATGCGATTGCTGCGTTCCAGTCGCTTGATTGTTCCGGACTTGTCCGCGCTGATTTCTTCTTAACGGAAGAGGGGAAGCTATACATCAATGAAGTGAACACTATGCCTGGATTCACGCCGTTCAGCATGTTCCCGTTGCTGTGGAAGCATACTGGGGTGGAATATCCGCAGTTGATTGAAAGGCTGGTTGCGCTCGGATTGGAGCGTTATGAGGAAAAACAAAACATTAAACATACTTTTTAAAATGTCAGGGAAAGCAGAGGGCTAAAAAAGAATGCTCCTTCTGCTTCCTCTTTTGATTTGTGACGCAATGTCCATTTATGGATATGAAGGAGGATTAGGATGATTAAACGCACAATCGGTCAAATTGCAGATATGATAGGGGTCGATTTCAGCGGAGACCGGGAAAAGCAGGTTGCCGGTGTTACGATTGATTCAAGGAAGGTAAGTGGAGGACAACTGTTTGTACCCTTTAAAGGTGAGCGCGCTGATGGGCATGCCTATGTTGAACAAGCCTTGAAGGATGGTGCGGCCGCCGCTTTATGGCAGAAGGATGTGCCCAACCCGCCGGAAGGAGCTGCATTGCTGTTTGTCGATGATACGCTGAAGGCGATCCAAAGACTCGCAGAAAGATATCTGGAGGAAACATCGGCTCAGGTTGTCGGTATCACGGGGAGCAATGGGAAGACAACAACAAAGGATATGACGGCTGCCATCTTGTCGCAGAAATACAAGGTGCATAAGACGGATGGGAATTTCAATAACCATTTGGGCATGCCTTTGACAATTCTCTCTATGGAGGCAGACACGGAAGTGATTGTGCTGGAAATGGGCATGAGCAGCAGAGGAGAGATTGAGCTTCTTTCCAAGCTTGCTAAGCCTTCGGTAGCCATCATCACCAACATAGGGGAATCCCACTTGCTTGATTTGGGATCACGGGAAGCAATTGCCGAAGCGAAGCTTGAGATCTTATCTGGGCTCCGGGAAGATGGGACGATCATCTATCATGGAGATGAGCCGCTTTTGCAGCCTAAATTAACAGATAGTAAATGGCATACAGTCTCTTTTGGCAGAAGCGAGAATAACTCAATATATCCGCTTTCGATCCATTCCGACCAAGAGCATACGTCATTTGAGATAAACCTGCATCGGGGTGAGATATCGATTCCTATCCTGGGACATCATAACGTCATGAATGCCATGGCCGCTATCATGGCAGGCCGCCAATTGGGCGTTGATTTCGAGTCCATTAAACAAGGACTGCAAACGCTTAAGGTGACCAACATGCGAATGGAGATGGTTGCAGGGGCGAACGGCGAGAAAATCATCAATGATGCATACAATGCAAGCCCCACTGCCATGCGGGCTGCCATCGACCTTGTTTGCCAATTGAAAGGGTTCAACAAAAAAATCCTTGTCCTGGGGGATATGCTTGAGCTTGGGGAGGAAGAAGCCCAGTTCCATCGTATGATTGGCCAATCCATTAATCCATCTTGCATCCACAAGCTATTCACTTATGGAGAGCTGGCAAAGTATATTGCTGAAGAAGCAGCTGGAAAACTGGGTGAAGCGAATGTGTTTGCATTCCAAGATAAAGCTGAGCTGATCGAAGAGCTTCGTACACATGTCGGGGAAGGCGACCTTGTTTTAGTGAAGGCTTCCCGCGGAATGAGGCTGGAAGAGGCAGTCACAGCCCTGCAAACAAAAGAATAATGAGGAGGGGCTGGAAAGTCGACCACTTTCCGGCCTCTTTTTTTGCTCTGGGAATGGCAGAAATCAAAATCTGGTTTATCAGAGCTTACAAATAAAAAAAGACAGTCCGGCAGATGGCAAAAAACGGGCGGATGAATATGCTGATAGGAGTTACGGGCATTGGTTTATACAAAGATGATATGAGGTAATGTAATAAAAAACGGCGAAGGTGATCACAATGGAGAAGGTTGGATGTCTGTGTTTGCATGGTTTTACAGGTTCACCATTTGAATTGGAGCCACTCAGTCAATACCTGAATAAGCATACTGACTGGCGGATTTCCGTTCCGACCTTGCCGGGGCACGGTGACGGGCATAACTTGAGGGAATGCCGGTATAGCGATTGGATTTCCTGTGCCGAACAAGAACTGAGGGCCCTGCTTGACGGGTGCGAAAAAGTTTATGTTGTCGGGTTTTCGATGGGAGGGGTAATCGCTGCTTATTTGACGGCAAATTATCCGGTCGAAAAACTCGTTCTCCTCAGCGCAGCAGCAAAGTATATCAATATACGCCAATTGATTGTTGATATCGGCAGTTACATCCTTGATTCTGCGAGAGGGAATACAGCCAAACGTGAATTTTATGATCTCTACCGGACGAAGTTCACGACCACGCCGATCGTTGCCACCAGGCAATTTACATCCTTGGTATCAAGGAACAGATCAATGTTCAAAAAAATCAATGTTCCGGTATTCATCGCTCAAGGCAAAGCGGATGGGATTGTACCGCCTGCCAGCGCTATTTATCTATACAAGCAGATCCCGTCACGGCATAAAATGCTCTACCTCATGGAGGGAGCTAAGCATTTGATTTGCCATGAAGAGTATAACGACGATATGTTTAAAGGCATCCTGTCATTTCTGAAAGCCCCGGACCAGACGCGAGTAGGCTGAGGCCGGGGACATAATCTCCTTTTTTGCAATAAGGTGAGATAAGTGTTATTATTTTCGTTGAGACATTTTTTGCTATTGATAGTATAGTTATTATTTATGATGATGAAGCATATAATGAATGATGTCTTCATAAAAGGGTTTAAACTTCCCTGTATTTTGAGAAAATTTCAAGCCATTATTGGTTTTTTATTAGTTAAGGAACTTAACTTACTTATACTATGTTTTTATAAAGTGTAAACCAGCATATATCGATAAACGGTTTTCGCCTCTGCAAGGAATACAGCATGTTTTGGGCGAAACAAGGAATTCTCCTGGATGTGTTATTCGATCGTCTTATGCTGTCGGAACTGTATGTAAAACGCCAGTATCCAATAAAACCGCCTTTCACCGTTCGGGTGGTGGGGTCGGTGACGATTTTTCTTGAGATATATAAAGTTATTTCTCGATAAAAAGGAGTTAGGAAAATTGACTTTGTTTAATGAATTAGGACTGCAGAAGTCCACAATGCGTTCGATTGAAAAAATGGGATTTGAAGAGGCGACACCTATCCAGGCGGAAACAATCCCGGTTGCCCTTGAAGGAAAGGATATCATCGGACAGGCCCAAACAGGAACAGGTAAAACAGCAGCATTCGGTATCCCATTGATGGAGAAAATCGATACAAAAGCTGAGCATGTACAAGGAATTGTCATTGCCCCTACACGTGAGCTGGCGATCCAAGTATCTGAAGAGCTTTTCAAATTAGGATTTGGAAAACGCGTACGCGTTCTTGCTGTTTATGGAGGTCAAGACATTGACCGTCAAATGAGGGCTCTTAAGAAGAAACCGCATATCATCGTTGGTACACCAGGACGTCTTCTTGACCACATTAACCGTAAAACAATCAAATTGAATGAAGTGGAAACAGTGGTGTTGGATGAGGCGGATGAAATGTTGAACATGGGATTCATCGAAGATATCGAATCCATCCTTTCAACTGTGCCTGAAGAGCACCAAACACTGTTGTTCTCTGCGACAATGCCGGCACCAATCCGTAAGATTGCGGAACGTTTCATGGAAAATCCTCATCACGTAAAAGTGAAGGCTAAAGAAATGACAGTTGACCGCATTCAGCAATACTATGTAGAACTGAAAGAAAACGAAAAGTTCGATGCGCTTACTCGTCTGCTTGATATCCAAACACCAGAATTGGCAATTGTATTTGGCCGTACAAAACGCCGTGTAGATGAGCTTTCAACAGCGCTTAACCTTCGCGGCTATACAGCTGAAGGAATCCATGGCGACCTCAGCCAGGCGAAACGTCTGTCCGTCTTGAAGAAGTTCAAAGAAGGAAGCATCGATGTATTGGTGGCTACAGACGTAGCAGCGCGTGGGTTGGATATCTCAGGAGTGACACATGTCTATAACTTCGATATCCCTCAAGATCCGGAAAGCTATGTGCACAGAATCGGCCGTACGGGACGTGCAGGTAAGACTGGTATTGCTACTTCATTCATCACGTATCGTGAAAAATCTCAATTGTTCTTGATTGAGAAAACAACGAATAAACGAATGGAGCGCATCAAAACGCCAACGTTGACAGAAGCGATTGAAGGGCAGCAAAAAGCAGTGGCCGAAAAGATTGTCAATACAATCGAAAATGAGGACCTTTCCGTTTATCTTCCGGCAGCAGAGGAGTTGCTGGATAAGTACGATGCGAAGACTCTTGTAGCTACTGTACTGAAAATGATGACAAAAGAGCCGGATGCAACGCCTGTCAAATTGACTAGTGAAGCACCTGCCTTCCGTAAAGAAAGAAAATCATACAGCGGCGGAAACAAGCAACGCAATGGCCGTGCTTACAACCGTAAAGACTATGGCAACAAACGCCGTCATAATGATCGTCGCGGTGGCGGAAGCAGCCGACGCGAGAAATCCAACTAATATATGTTTATATGTTTGTAGAACCGTACGGGGTAATCCCCGTACGGTTTTTTGTGTCGGTGAGCAGAACTGTCTAGGAAGGGAGGCTTTCCCTTTTGTCATTTTTTATAGTTAAAAATGACAAATTGGAAACAGAATAAGGGGAAGGAGGGAAAAAGATGACATTATTCCGATTCGGCTACGTAGCAATGAGTATGCAGCTGCAAAATGCATCGCCATCAAAGACGATGACATTTAAACAATTTTCCGGAATTCCTGATGAAGAGGCGGCAATCGCCAAACTTGGGAGGATAGCCAACGCCAATCTGCAAAACTGCTTGCGCCTGCTTCGTCATAATGCTGCCCATGACATTCATTTCTTCCGTTTCAGCTCGAAGCTGATCCCCTTGGCCAACCATCCGCAGTTAGAGGGATGGGATTACTTGGAGCCTTTATCGGACAGCCTGGCAGCAATAGCTGCTTTTTTGGAGGACCATCCAGATATGAGAGTAGACTTCCATCCGGACCATTTCGTTTTGCTGAATACAAAGGATAAGGATGTATTCAAAATGTCGATGAAGGTGCTCCAAATGCATCATGACCTGCTTGTCGGGATGGGGGTTGATCCTCGCCACAGATGTGTTCTTCATGTTGGAGGGGGATATGATGACAAGGGACGGGCCCTTGAACAATTCATCCAGAATTGGGCTTTGGTGCCGCTCAATATACAGAACATGATCATTCTGGAGAACGATGATGCATCTTTTACCGTGAATGACACACTCTACCTATGTGAGAAATTGGCCGTTCCTCTTGTATTTGATTACCATCATTTTTTGGCGAACAAGGATGTTGACGAGGATCTTCTTTTACAGTGGCAGAGGATCGTGGATACTTGGAGAACTTCACCGCTTCCGGTGAAGATGCATATCTCCTCGCCCAGAGACGAGAAACAATTCCGCGCCCATGCTGATTTTATTGATGTTGATATGCTTTGGGAGTTCATAGAAATATCGAACGGCACATTGGATTGTTTGGATTTGATGATTGAAGCGAAAAGGAAAGACGAGGCCCTGTTCCGGCTTATGGAGGATATTGGGCAAAACAAGGAAGTTAAATGGAAAGACAGTACAAGTTTCACAATTGAATGAGTGTAAGGGAAAGTCCCGGCGGTTGCCGGGTATTTTTTATATAGGATATAGATCGTCCATCCTTTTAGAAGCGGGGGAGAAATAGTATAATTTGGCTGTAAGAGTTGGGAGGGAAAGGGAAGTGGAACTAGCAAACAGAATATCTCCGAAGGCCATTCCAGTATGGAGAATTAGCGGGGCGATTACTTCAGCCATCTATGCTCTCATTGCAGGGGCAGTGACCGTGGCTGTACCGTTTTTCGGCTGGTACGGATGGATTACATACGCCGCTTGGGTGATTACAGGATTACGTTTTATATACGGAATCGCGATATCTCCTGCTTTGAATTATCGGTGGTGGCAATATGAAATCAGGGAAAAGGAAATCGAAATCCAGCACGGTTTCTTCGTCATCGAACGCACACTGATTCCGATGGTGAGGATTCAGCATGTCGATATCAGCCAAGGGCAGATTATGAAAATGTACGGCCTGTCTTCCATAGGGATAGCGACTGCTGCAACGGTACATGAGATTCCGGCTTTGGAAATGCACGAAGCAGAAGAAATGCGCAATTACATCTCAAAAATGGTACAGACGGTGAAGGACGATGTCTGAATTGAAAAGAATGCATCCAATTGCCATCGTCATACAGGTGATTAGAAAGCTGAAGGAATCAATTTTCCCTTTTATAACGCTCTTGATCGTAGGGGGCGGATCGGACTATATTTACACTCTCATATTAGCAGCCATTATCATTCTTTTCAGTGTGGTTGCCGGATATTTGAAATGGCTGACATTTACATATGACGTCGGTGAAGAAGCCATCCTGATCAGGCAGGGCATATTCGTGAAAAAAAGGCGATATATCCCGTTTGAAAGGATACACAGCATCGACCGGTCGGAAGGCATTCTGCAGAGGGTTTTTTCATTGGTAAAATTGACAGTCGATACCGCTGGTTCATCTGATGAACAGGGGGAAGCGGTCCTATCGGCTATCAAAAAAGAAGAAGCATCGAGAATTCAAGAACTGTTGGATGCAGCACGTAATGGGAAGGAAACCGTAGGACTGGATGAGGAGGATGAAGTGCTGTTTCAGATGTCCTTGAGGGAGATATGGCTGATGGCACTCACGTCTGGGGGCGTTGGTGTTGTGATTGCAGGGGGATTTGCGTTGGTCCTTGATGTCGCCGATAATCTTGATATCAGAGGGGTTCTCCAGGAGATGGAATCTTTTTTTTCTGTGGCTTCCATATTCATTGTAGCGGCTCTCATCCTAGGGCTTTTGTTGATTGCCTATATGGCTGCCTCTGTCGGAATGATGCTTAAATATGCAAACTTCACTGTACGAAAGAAGGAAGATGAGCTGATCATAACGAGAGGATTGCTTGAGAAGAGGAGCCTGACGATTCCGCTGCATAAGATTCAAGCGGTCCGCATTTCGGAAAATCTGATCAGACAGCCGTTCGGGCTGGCAGCCGTCATATTGGAGACGGCATCGGGATCAATCCAACAAAATGAGAATGCGGAAGTGATGCTTTTTCCTCTAATCAGTAAAGAGAGAATCCCAGACTTATTGGGACAGGCGGCACCGGATTACAGGGTGCCAAGACAGATCTCCCCGTTGCCTCCCTGTTCATTGCCGAGATATCTCATACGCCAATGGCTGATATGGATTCCTTTAATAGGTGTAATCATCTATATTTTCAAATCTTCAGGTGTGTTTTCGTTAACTCTGCTTTTATTCGGGACTTGGCTTGGATATAGCAAGTTCAGGGCGGCAGGCTGGCGTATGGATGATGACCAGTTGGCATTGTCCAGAAGAGGGCTCGCCAAACATATGGTGTTGCTGAAAAAGAATAAAATCCAATCAGTCTCCATGAGACAAAGCATTTTTCAGAGGAGAAAGCAGTTGGGTACGATTGTCTCCTACAGTAAGACGGGTGCTGCTCAAAGCAGGGTGGCTGTTGTCGATCTGGAGGCGGAGGATGCCAGGAAGATAAAAGTCTGGTTCCGGAGTCATAAGTAGGGGTCCATCGACCGGTAAAAGAACCGGGCTGCCAAAAAGCCGATGAAATAACCCCCTGCGTGAGCCAGCATATTCACATGCGGCTGGATGAGGGACAAAGCAAAAGCACAAAACGTAAACATGAGGATCATCTTCCGGTCACGCGCAGCCATCCATCCTTTATGCCGAATCATATAAAAAAGGTAAAAACCGAGCAACCCGAAAATTGCCCCGCTGGCCCCTAGATGGGCATAGGTTAACGGTTTCAGAAAATAGGTGATGATGTTAGCTCCTATACCGCAGAAAAGAAAGAACAGGATGAAACGGGCAGGTTTAAGCGCTTGCTCTATGGCGGGGCCGAAGATGAGCACAGCAAACATATTCATGATAAAATGTGTAAAACTCATATGAACAAAAATCGGGGTAATCAGTCTCCAAATCTCCCCATCTTTTATATACAGGTTGACCCCGATCACATACTGAAGCATGGAACCGTCCGGCAGGAGAGGGAGGCGGACGAAAAGGAATAGTAGGGTGTTTATTGCGAGAACAGCAGTGACAGCGGGATATAATCGGATGAAATCGTTAAAGCGCTCATTTCTGACAAACACGGCAAGCACCCCAGAATCGTTTTATTGTAAGGGTATGCCGGACAAGTTACAGATAGAAGGTGGAGGACATAATAAAGGGAATCGGAATCGATATTGTGGAGATCGGCCGGGTGAAGCAACTGGCGTTGTCCCAGCCGAAGTTCAGCAAACGGATCTTGACGGAAGCGGAGCATCAGGTATTCGATGCTCTGAAAGAAGAGAGGAGCCACGAATACCTGGCCGGCCGGTTTGCGGCTAAAGAAGCATTCGCCAAGGCGCTGGGGACGGGGATCGGGCAAACCATCAGTTTTCGGGACATCGAGGTTCTGAAGGATGATTTGGGGAAGCCTTTCATCAACAAACCATTTCGGCAAGGGGTCCATCTTTCAATCTCTCACAGCAGTCAATATGCAGTCGCCCAAGTCATAATCGAAGAAGTACAGATGTGCCAACCATAGGGCACATCTTTTTTTTTTCGGATCCGGCATTTCGGATACTTGGACATATTCGCGGGGGCCGCTTCATATACTTGTATGGCTATGGGTGAGACAAGTTCGGTTAATGCCGGAGCAAAAAACGCAACCAGAGATGTTCTTTTTCGGTTACTCCTGCTGTCTCCCCTTTTTGTGTAAATAAAAGAAGGGGTTGAAAAGATGAGAAAGTTATTGCTGCTGATCACGAGTGTCATGATTGTGTTCTCATTAGCCGCATGCGGCCAGAAATCACAGGAGGATGTTGTTCAATCTTTAAGCAAAAAGGTCGAACAGATGAAGAGCTATAAAGCGAAAGCAACGATGACGATGAAGATGGGCAGCGACCCGCAGGTCTATGATGTGGAGATCTGGTATAAGAATCCGGACTTTTACAGAGTACTATTGAAGAACGATAAAAAAGAACAGAGCCAGATGATTCTTCGGAACAAGGAAGGAGTGTATGTGCTGACACCGGCCCTTAACAAAAGCTTTCATTTCCAGAGCGATTGGCCAAACAAAAGCAGCCAAGCTTATTTGTATGATTCCATTGTAAAGGACATCCTAGAGGATAAAGAATCAACATTCAAGGCAACGGAAGACCATTATGTGTTCGAAACGAAGACAAGATACCAGAACAGCAGAATGTTGCCGTACCAGGAAGTCACTTTTAAGAAAAAGGATCTGAAGCCGGTCAGTGTAAAAATCCTCGACCCTGACAAAAATGTTTTGGTTACAGTCGATTTTTCCGAAGTCGTCTTTGATCACTCCTTCGATAAGGATGCTTTCGATATGAAGAAAAACATGACAGGGGCCCAATTGGAAGTGCCTGTGATGGCCGACCTTGATGAAAAGGAGGTCAGCATTAAGTACCCTGCCGAATTCGAGAATGTATCCCTGGTCGAGGAGAAAGAGGTCAAGACTGAGAACGGCAAGAGCATCGTCATGACCTATGAAGGAGACATGAATTTCACGTTGATTGCCGAGCAGGCAGAAGTCCTGGAAACATCAATTTCCCCGCAAAGCATGATGGGTGAGCCGGTAGATCTTGGATTCACAATCGGGGCGATGACTGACAAAAGCATTACATGGACCTATGAAGGAGTGGACTATACATTGGCTTCTTCAGAACTAGATAGTGAGCAGTTGCTTGAAATTGCCCAATCTGTTCAGACCAATCCTGAAAAATAGTCCCTAAAGCCGGCCGGTAAGCAATTTGCCGGCCTTTTTCATCCTCTTATGCATTTCTGTGTTCTTTAGAAATTATCTGCAAACAGGTGGCCATATGGTATCCTATAGATAAATGAATCTTACATCATTAGAAAGAAGAGGGATTAGGGCAGTGAACACAGCTTTCCACAGAGATACATGGGCAGAAATAGACTTGGATGCCATTTACCATAATGTAAGTGAAATGAGAAGCTTCATCGGCGATGAGGTGAAACTGTTTGCGGTTGTGAAGGCGAACGGCTATGGGCATGGGGATATTGAGGTGGCGGAGACGGCCTTGGAAGCAGGCGCGGATTTCTTGGCAGTGGCTTTTCTCGATGAGGCCCTGTCATTGCGGGATAAGGGCATCACGGCTCCGATCCTTGTTCTCGGAGCAGTCCGTGCAGAAGATGTTGAACTGGCAACCCGGCATCACATATCAATCACCGTGTTTGATGAATCTTGGGTCCGGGAAGCGGCTTTGCATATTCCTGAAGGAGAAAAGCTGACGGTTCATCTTAAATGCGATACGGGCATGGGCAGGCTCGGATTCCGGGAACCGGGACAGCTGGAGGATACCGCCGCACTGATGAGAACGGAAGGGAAGTTTACAATAGAAGGTATCTATACTCATTTCGCGACAGCGGATGAATTGGATGTCACGTATTATGATTTGCAAAAAGAGCGCTTCGAAGAATTCCTCCATGCACTTCCCGAGCAACCGCCGATTGTCCACTGCAGCAACAGCGCGGCATCAATGAGATTTGAGGAGTCGCGCTTCAATGCCATCAGGCTGGGCATCTCTATGTACGGACTGTCCCCGTCGGAAGAGATAAAGCCTTTGCTTCCTTTTGAATTGAAAGAAGCATTCAGCCTTTATACGAAGGCTGTTTTCGTGAAGAAGCTGCCGGAAGGGGAAGCCGTCAGCTATGGAGCTACTTATCATACGGATTCAGATCAATGGATTGCGACTCTTCCAATTGGTTATGCGGATGGCTGGATCAGGAAGCTGTCGGGACAGGAAGTGCTTATAGATGGAAAAAGGCACCCAATCGTCGGACGGATTTGCATGGATCAGTGCATGGTCAAGCTCCCGGGGGAATACCCAGTCGGGACGAAGGTCACCTTGATCGGCAAAGACGGGGATGCAGAAGTCACCGTCGATGAAATTGCTAAATCGCTTGGAACCATCAATTACGAGGTGACGTGCAGCATAAGTCTCCGAGTGCCGAGAGTATATAAAAAGGGCGGAAAGACTGTCTCGATCAGAAGCATCCATTGATACGGGAATTTCTGCAATGATGCATAAACGGAATTTGAGTATGACAATAATAAGAAAGTATTCAAATTCATTATTCCCTTTTCATTTTTCCTTTTTAATGGTAATATGAAGGTTGAAAAATAAAAGAGTATAGTGTGTAGTGATGGTGGAGGTGTATGCTTGTGTCTGAACCTAGCGCGACAAGAGAAATATTGGTCCAACTCCCGCAGCATATGTTGGTGGAACTTGACGGATATGTTAAAGAGGACAATGTTAATCGGAACGAATTGCTATATAAAGCGACTAAAATGTATCTCCACGAACGAAAAAAGAGAAAAATTCGTGATGAGATGAAGCGCGGCTATATTGAGATGGCAACTATAAATCTTAACATAGCATCTGAGGCATTTCTGGCTGAGTATGAAGCAGAGCACTGTGTTGAACGACTTGTAAGTGGAGGATGATCCATTGATTGTTGTTAAGCGTGGTGACGTATACTATGCAGATCTGTCCCCAGTGGTCGGTTCCGAACAAGGAGGAACCCGCCCGGTTCTGATTATCCAGAATGATATCGGTAATCGGTTCAGCCCTACAGTGATTGTGGCAGCAATCACGGCCCAAATACAGAAAGCAAAGCTTCCTACCCATGTGGAGATTGATGCCAAGAAGTACGGATTCGAAAGGGATTCCGTCATCCTTCTGGAGCAGATCCGCACAATCGATAAGCAACGCTTAACTGACAAAATCACTCATTTGGATGAACAGATGATGAAAAAGGTAGATAATGCTTTGCAAATCAGTACGGGACTTATAGAATTCTAAAAAATAAATAAATCGCCAGAACCCTCCTTACTTTGTAAGGAGGTTTTTTTGTTTCGGAAACTGTCTAAAGATGTGAGCTTGGTTCATGCTTGTTTCTAAAAGCCTTCTTTTATAGTGTGTATTTTAAATATTTGAAAAATAAGGGAGCAACAAGTATATTGAAAGTACGATTATACTTAGTGAAGTAAGTATCTTAAAAAAATTCAGAATACAGGTTTCAACATCAATCATATGTGGTAAATAAAAAGGTTGAAACATGAAGTTTGTACTGTAAGTTACAGAAAAATGACATATATTTTACGTAATTATTTGAAAATTACTAGTGTGGTAAAATAGGGAGGAAATCATGCATAATCTAGTGTTTGCGTATATAAAGGAAAACAGAAGCAAGATATTGAATGAGTGGGTTGACCGGATGAAGAACGATTCAGATGATCGTCTGATCCGTATTGTGTCAGATCAGATGTTCATGGAGACGAGCAATCAGTTCATCGATTTGATTGTTTCAAATGTGAAGGAATCGCATGAGGACTTCACAGTAAAGCTGAATGATTTTGCGGAAAAGGTCGTTCGTCTCGGCTGGCCCTTATCATTTGTTATCACAGGGCTGAAGGTATTCAATCTGATCGTATTTGAGAGTATGGCAGAGGAAGGCATCATTAATGAAAAAAATCATATTTCTCTGATGCGGGACTTTGAGAACTGGTCCATCCCTATGAATACAGAAGTCATCAATATGTATACATCAACATGGGAAAGAACAGTTTCTCTTCAGAAGATTGCCCTGCAGGAATTGTCTGCTCCCCTGATCCCTGTACTAGAAGGCATCACCATCATGCCGCTCGTCGGTACGATCGATACAGAGAGGGCAAAGCAGATTATGGAGAACTTGCTGACTGGTGTAGTGAAGCATCGCTCAGAGGTCGTTCTGATAGATATAACGGGTGTTCCGCTAGTGGATACAATGGTGGCCCATCATATCATCCAAGCGTCAGAAGCTGTCCGGTTGGTAGGGGCTACCTGTATGCTATGTGGCATCAGGCCGGAAATTGCCCAAACGATCGTGAATCTGGGCATTAACCTGAATGAGATCATCACGAAAAACACCTTAAAGCGTGGATTTGAAGCAGCCCTTGTCTTGACAAATAGAAAAATAGTTGGTGTAGAGGCGGAGGAAGTTTAATGAGGATTCCAATACTTAAGTTATATGACTTCTTGCTTGTTTCTATCCAGTGGGAATTGGATGATGCGACGGCTCTGCAATTCCAGGAGGATTTACTTAAGAAAATCCATGAAACAAGTGCGACAGGTGTCGTGATCGATATTACTTCAATTGATTTTATTGATTCTTTCATAGCCAAAGTGTTGGGTGATGTTGTAAATATGTCTAAACTTATGGGGGCAAAAGTTGTCATTACAGGGATTCAACCGGCCGTTGCGATTACTTTAATAGAGCTTGGAATAAACCTGAATGACGTTTTCACAGCTTTAGATCTAGAAAAAGGTTTAGAGAAATTACAACAGGAACTGGGGGATTGAACCTATGCATCAATCCTGTGTAAAAATAGTCAATGAATGGGATATAGTCGCTGCAAGGCAGTTGGGCAGGAATGTCGCCAAGGAACTCGGTTTCGGAACGGTTGACCAGGCCCGTATCACAACGGCCATAAGCGAACTAGCCCGAAATATATACTTATATGCCGGTGAAGGGAAGGTTTGTATCGAGAAAGTATATGAACATGAGCGCCAGGGCTTGGCAATCATCGCCGATGATGAAGGCCCGGGGATACTGGATATCCGGCGTGTCATGCAAGACGGCTATACAACTTCAGGGGGGCTAGGAGCCGGGCTTCCTGGGGTGAAACGCCTGATGGATACATTCGATATTGAATCCGCACCTGGTGAAGGCACCCATATCCGTGCCACCAAATGGCTCCGTTAAGGAGGGAATCCGATGAAAACGGAAGAACATATTGAATCCCTATACAGAGAGACTCTGACTGAATACGTAAAGGAGCAATCTGAAAAACAGCTTTATAAAGGGCAGAAGCTATCTAGGGAGATGATTGAGAGAAACATCTCCCCGGAGGAAATCGTCAGCTGGCATAAGAGTGTCCTTTTGGACTTGTTCCCGGAAACACGTTCGGAAATCTTAAATTCCCTTGATTTTTTGCTTGAAACGATGATGGGTTATGGCATTACATATCAAGAGACGCAAAGCCTCCGTAATCTCCAGCAGGAAATGAAGACGGAGATGGAAATCGCGGCCAATGTACAGAGTACGTTGCTGGAGACAAAAATTCCTGATGTGGATTACTTGGAGATCGGAACAATCAGTATTCCCGCTAGGCATATGAATGGGGATTACTATCATTTTGTTCAGGATGAGAATGGCCGTATAGGGGTCGGGATAGCCGATGTGATAGGAAAGGGTATTCCTGCGGCTCTTTGTATGTCAATGATCAAGTATGCGATGGACAGCATACCGGAACAGTCCCACCAGCCGAGCAATGTGCTGCAGGCATTGAATAGGGTAGTTGAACAGAATGTGGATCCAAGTATGTTCATTACGATGTTTTACGGAGTCTATAATCCTGAGACACACATATTCTCCTATTCGTCCGCAGGCCACGAGCCGGGCATGTTCTACAGGGCAAAAGAAGACCGGTTTGAGGATATATTCGCCAAAGGACTGCTTCTGGGGGTGAACAAGAACACAACATATAAACAGTTCGAAAAGCCTTTGGAATTGGGAGATATGGTCATCCTGATGTCGGATGGCGTTACGGAATGCCGTACTGAGGAAGGATTCATCGAGAGGGATTTTCTGATTGATGAGATCAAGAAACACATTACTCTTCATCCGCGGGACATTGTTTTGAAAGTATACAGGCAGCTTGAGAAATTGCAGCATTTTCAGCTGCGTGATGATTTTACCCTCATTATCATAAAAAGGGTCGCTTGACTCAAGAAATTTGTTTTAATGGCAAAACTTTGGGTATAGGGTACTAGTGATAATTGGATAGGATTAAAGGGGTGGATAGTTTTATGAATTTAAAGATAGACATGAAACAAGAGGAGAGCACGGTGCAAGTGTTCATTAGTGGAGAGATAGATGCATATACAGCTCCAAAGATAAGGGAGACGTTATTTCCGGTAGCGGAGAAAGAGGCCGTCGATTTCATCATAGATCTCTCGGATGTTTCTTACATGGATAGTACAGGACTGGGCGTCTTTGTCGGCTTGTTCAAAAATGTAAGGGCAAATGAGAGGGATTTTAAGATTGTCGGTTTGTCCGACCGTCTCAAACGTTTGTTTGAAATAACGGGCTTGGCTGATATCATTCATATTACTAGTGAGACAAAGGGTGGGTACTGATGAGTAAAGGATATGAATACGTCGAAATGAAAATACCCGCAAAGCCCGAGTTTATAGGAGTGGTGAGACTGACGATTTCAGGCATCGCCAGCAGAATGGGGTTTTCTTATGATGACATCGAGGATCTGAAGATCGCCACAAGCGAAGCCTGCACAAATGCAGTCCAGCATGCATATAAAGACGGCGAAAAGGGTGAGGTCACAATCGGCGTCGGTCTTTATGAAGATAAGCTGGAATTGGTTGTGTCCGACAGCGGAAACAGCTGCAATTTTGAGGAAGTGAGGCAAGGTCTTGGCCCGTATGAGAAGGAAGCCGAAATTGAATTCCTAAGAGAAGGAGGTCTAGGGCTATATCTAATCGAGACTTTAATGGACAAGGTTAAAATACATCAAAATCAAGGGGTTACTGTATTTATGACCAAGTTTGTCCAGGGAGAGCAGGTGGAGACGGATGCAAAGAAAATCTCAACCTAACCTGGAAACGAGAGAAAAGGTGAATGCTTGGATCAAAGCATACCAGGAGAATCAGGATGAAGAAGCTCAGGACCAACTTGTCCTTCACTATAAGGGTCTTGTTGAAACGATCGCCAGGAAATATGCAAAGGGTCGTTCTTTTGAGGAAGACATCTATCAAGTCGGGATGATCGGGCTGCTTGGTGCCATACGTCGCTATGATGAGTCCTATGGGAAAAGTTTTGAGGCATTCGCTGTTCCGACAGTGATCGGGGAAATCAAAAGATTCCTCCGCGACAAAACATGGAGTGTCCATGTACCAAGACGGATTAAGGAACTGGGACCGAAAATCAAAGTGGCAGTAGAGGAACTGACGACAGAGTTAAGCCGTTCTCCGCGTGTAGAGGAGATTGCCGATTATTTGGAGGTTTCCGAGGAAGAAGTGCTTGAAGCGATGGAAATGGGAAAAAGTTACCAGGCGCTGTCGATCAACCATACAATTGAAGCCGATTCAGATGGTGGGACAGTCACGTTGTTAGATATATTCGGCAATGTGGAGGAAGGCTATGAGAAGGTGAATCAGCGCCTTGTCCTCGAAAAGGTACTGCATGTCCTAAGTGATAGAGAAAAAATGATAATCCAATACACATACCTTGAGAACTTGAGCCAAAAAGAGGCTGGAGAAAAGTTGGGCATCTCCCAAATGCATGTTTCCCGCCTCCAACGGAGGGCAATCAAGAAACTGCGTGAAGCCATTCATGCAGAAGGTAGCTCGGAGATCGTCAGATGATCAATGACTATATCCAAAATGAAAAAGTTGAATTGATGGTCAAGCAAGTAGCAAAAGATAATGCGCCATATTGCGGAGACTCATACTTTTTCATAACAACCGATGAATACTTTTTGTTATTGTTGGCAGACGGTTTAGGCAGTGGCAAGAATGCATATGATTCTTCTAACACGGTCAAAGAGATTGTTGAGGAACATCACCACTTGCCGGTGGAAGAAATCATGGATAAATGCAATAAAGGGTTAAACATGAAACGCGGTGCAGCCGTTGCGCTGATCAAATTCTTTTTTGATACGAAGAGTTTCCACTACTTATCTGTGGGAAATATTCGGTTTTTTATCTATCTTCCATCAAATGAGAAAACTCTGTACCCGTTACCTGAGTCCGGATATCTTTCTGGGTCCAGAAAGGTTTTCAAAAGCCAGACATTCCAGTACGAGCCGTCCTCGCTGTTTGTCATCTATTCGGACGGGCTGGAGCTCAAAGGCATCAAATCGCATATAAGCCGCAATATTTCTTTGAAAGCGAAAGCTGATTCGATGTGGGATGCCAATGTGGCCCCGTCAGACGATGTCACGTTTATATTGGGAAGTCTACTTTCATGAAGTGGGCTTCCTTTCTTCTTGTCGTGGGAGATTGATCGATATTTTTGATAGAATGGGGATAGATTGAGCAAATGGAGGATAAACATTGACGATGACTGATGGAACTATGATAGATAACAGTACTGTAATCGCAAGGGAACTGAAGGTTACCGAAAAGCAGGTCAAACATGTGATCACTCTCTTGGAAGAAGGGAACACGGTTCCTTTTATCGCCCGATACCGGAAAGAAATGACGGGGAGTATGGACGAAGTGCAAATCCGTGAAGTCCAGACCCGCCATGATTACCTCAAAAATCTGCAAAATCGCAAGCAGGAAGTGATCCGCATCATTGCGGAACAAGAGAAGCTGACGAAAGAGCTGGAAGCGCAAATCATAAGTGCGGCAAAACTTCAGGAAGTCGAAGATTTATACCGTCCATTCCAGCAGAAGCGGCGGACAAAGGCTACAATCGCTAAAGAAAAGGGATTGGAGGGGCTTGCCCAGTGGATTCTTTCATTCAGGCACCCAGCCGGACTTGCTGCGGAAGCCGAGAAATACATCAATGCGGAGAAAGAAGTGGCGACTGTTGAAGAGGCGCTTAAAGGGGCAAAGGACATCATAGCCGAGACAGTATCGGATGATGCGAATATCCGCCAATGGATCCGCAGGTTCACCTTCTCCAATGGGTCCATCCGGAGTGCAGTGAAGAAGCAGGAACTTGATGAAAAGGGCGTCTTTGAAACGTATTATGATTATGAAGAACCTGTTCATAAAATTGTGCCGCATCGAGTACTCGCTCTAAACCGTGGTGAAAAGGAAGGCATACTGAGGGTCGCTATAAAAGCCGATCAAGATAAGATCGAATCCTATATGGAGCGGAAACTGATCAAGGCACTTCACGGGGAAGCGGCGGAACTAGTGAAGGAAGCAATCGCCGATGCCTATAAGCGTCTGATTCAGCCGTCTATTGAACGGGAAATCAGGACAGAGCTTACGGAAAAGGCTGAAGACCAGGCCATCCATATCTTTTCAGAAAATCTGAAGAACTTATTGCTGCAGCCTCCGTTGAAAGGAAGAGTAGTGCTTGGCGTAGACCCGGCTTACCGGACAGGCTGCAAATTGGCTGTTGTAGATGAAACTGGCAAGATGGAAAAAATTGCAGTGATCTATCCGCATCCGCCGGTGAGCAAAAAGGAACAGGCGAAAAAAACAGTCATATCAATCATAAAAGAAAAGAAGGTTGAGCTTGTAGCCATTGGAAACGGTACCGCCTCCCGCGAAACAGAACAATTCATCGCGGAGATTCTGAAAGAAATAAATCTGGGGGTATCCTATATCATCGTGAATGAGGCGGGGGCAAGTGTCTACTCCGCATCTGATTTGGCCCGTGAAGAATTCCCGGACCTGCAGGTGGAAGAAAGGAGCGCGGTGTCGATTGCGCGCCGTGTCCAAGATCCGCTTGCTGAATTGGTAAAAATCGACCCGAAATCAGTGGGTGTCGGGCAATATCAGCACGATGTCTCCCAAAAGAAACTGAATGACTCGCTGACATTTGTGGTAGAGACAGCAGTTAACCAAGTAGGGGTCAATGTCAATACAGCTTCCGCCTCATTGCTACAATATGTGTCCGGGCTTTCCAAGACTGTAGCCCAAAATATCGTGAAGCAGCGTGAAGAAGAAGGGGCTTTCTCTTCGAGGAAACAGTTGAAAAAAATACCCCGGCTAGGGGTGAAGACTTATGAACAATGCATCGGATTCCTGAGAGTTCCGGCAGGAGAGGATCCTCTAGACCAAACGGCCATCCATCCTGAAAATTACGACACTGTCCGCTCGTTGCTTTCAGGCATGGGATTCACCACAGGGGAAATCGGGAAGCCTGAACTGCAGGAGGAGCTTGGCCGGCTAGATATCAAGAAGATGGCGGAGAAGTTGGATATCGGTACAATCACCTTGCAGGATATTGTTCAGTCGCTCATGAAGCCGGGGCGGGATCCTCGCGAAGAGTTGGCTCAACCGCTTCTGAAGCAGGATGTGCTGAAGATGGAAGACATATCCGCCGGAATGGAATTGCAGGGTACGGTTCGGAATGTAGTTGATTTTGGGGCGTTTGTCGATATCGGCGTAAAGCAGGATGGCTTAGTCCATATCTCGAAATTAAGTAACCGCTTTGTTAAGCATCCGCTGGATATTGTATCTGTCGGTGAAGTGGTGACTGTATGGGTGGAAGCAGTGGATATGAGAAAACAAAGGGTTTCACTGACTATGCTGCCGCCAGGGGAATAAAAAGAGGAAGAAGAGCCTAGGCTGTAAGCAAGGGCTCTTCAATTCTATTCTTTAGCATCTTTCTGGTTATTTTTTTGATAGAAAAACCAACATTGGTTCAATAGAAGTATTTGGCTTGTATTTTTACTGTTGAATGCCTTTTGGATCTGCATTTGAAGCCATTTGGGCATATCACTATCCTCCTGTGGATTGTAGGTATGGTTATTGTATGATAGAGGCGGTAATTTGTTACACGGGGAGGCTTTTAGGCGTGAATGATCAAGAACTGCAAAAATTAACAGAAGACATTTCTATGGAACTATTCCGCAAACCATTCTGTCATGCGGCCTACTTCAATAAAAGGCTGCGGACTGTAGGGGGGCGGTATATGCTTATCAGCCATAATATAGAACTGAACTATCGGCATTTCGAAAAATTCGGGATGGATGAGCTGGTCGGGATCATCAAGCATGAACTGTGCCATTATCATCTTCATCTTGAAGGCAAAGGCTATAAGCACAAGGATCGTGATTTCCGTAAGCTTTTGGCTGAAGTCGGAGCGCCAAGGTTCTGTTCATCGGTTAAGGAGCCTTCCGATAAGAGGCGTACCACGAAATGGCATGTGTATGAGTGCAGTCAATGCCAGTTGGAATATAAGCGAAGAAGGAATATGGATGTCAATAAGTATGTATGCGGCAGGTGTCGAGGAAAGCTGGTTAAAAAATAATCCAAAATACGCTTGACACCCCATACAAACGTTTATATAATCTAAAGAGTCGATGAGACGAACTGAATAATATTCCGCAGTAGCTCAGTGGTAGAGCACTCGGCTGTTAACCGAGCGGTCGTA
>JBJFHG010000054.1:0-224770 GCA_051893455.1 Bacillus sp. (in: firmicutes) | reverse complement strand
GCAACCTGGAGCCTACTTCTTCATAGGCAACAAAGTTTGCGAAAACAGCCTTATAAAAAAATAAAATGTTTTTCCTTTTATGTTTTAATCAGGTAATCGCGGGTATATGTAGAAGGAGCAAGTTGTTAGACTCGTAGTGCAGCTAACATTCTCATTTCCCCCATTGGAGTTGGCCATAAAGGCCAACTCATTTTTTTATGCCATGGCTGGATTATGCTATAATTTGGTTGAGGCAGCATTTCGAAAGGCGGGGAAGAACGTGAAGCGTATCAATAAAGATTCTGTGATCGGATTCATCGGTACAGGTGTCATGGGGAGCAGTATGGCCTCGAACCTAATGAAAAACGGCTTTCGCCTGGCGGTATATTCGAGGACAAAAGAAAAAGCGGATAACCTTTTGAAGGAAGGGGCTGAATGGGCCGATTCACCGAAAGCGTTGGCAGAGAAAGCGGATGTCATCATATCCATCGTCGGATATCCGCACGATGTCGAGAACATCTACCTTGGAGAGGACGGTGTAATAGCTAACGGCAGAGAAGGGGCATACCTGATTGATATGACCACTTCAAGACCTTCACTTGCCAAAAAAATATACATAGCAGCTAAGGAAAAGGGGATGAAGGCATTGGATGCGCCTGTTTCTGGAGGCGATATCGGGGCTAAATCAGGCAATCTCGCCATCATGGTCGGCGGAGATGAAGAGGATTATCAGGCAGTCTGTCCTCTGTTTGAAGCCATGGGCAAAAATATTGTCTATCAGGGACCGGCAGGGGCAGGACAGCATACAAAAATGTGCAACCAAATTGTGATAGCTTCCAATATGATCGGTGTCACGGAAGCTATCGTCTATGCAGAAAAAGCAGGGCTACAGCCGGAACGTGTACTGGAAAGCATCTCTACAGGAGCCGCTGCAAGCTGGAGTTTATCGAATCTGGCTCCTCGCATCCTCAATGAAGACTACTCGCCGGGCTTTTTCGTAAAGCATTTCATCAAAGATATGCAAATTGCCCTGGAAGAGGCAAAAGAGATGGATCTCCAGTTCCCAGGTTTGGAATTGAGCAAAAGCATGTATGAAGAGATTGAAAAAAAAGGCGAAGGGGACAGTGGCACCCAAGCCTTGCGCAAATATTGGGAATAGGCTCTTAGGCCCGCTCTAATAAATGGAGCGGGCCCTTTCGTTATTCCAATGATCCGAACGCGGCCATATAGCAGGGAACAGGTCTTGAATGGCTACCTATTTCATATCATTTATAGTGTGAAAAGGGGGAGATTCCATTTGGGTTTATTCGAGGATATTGAAGAAAGATTCCATGAGCTGCCGGACGGTTATTATGTTGTGAAGATTGAGGACTTTTCACGGGACAAAACGATCAATGGCGCTAGGCCGCTTAAGTGGTCACTGAGATTGATAGAGGAAGGTCCCGGTGAACTACCTGCAAAGTTCAGCCACATAGAGACGAATGCAGGTTTTCACATTCTGCTCAGGGAGCTGAGGGAATTGGGTTTCCATAAGCCGCAAAACGCAAAAGAACTGGAGGAAATACTCCAGTCCTTGAAAGGAAGCCTTGTGGAAATCAGGCTCGTAACCACCAATAAAGCAGAAGGCTATCGCGATATTAAACTGATTCGACGTTTGAGATGAGGAATGCTTCTAGCCGATTCATCCCTTCTATCAATGTGTCCATTCCATAAGCATAGCTGAGACGAAAGAAACCTTCGCCGTATGAGGAGAATGCACTGCCCGGAACGACAGCCACTTTTCCTTCTTTGGCAAGTTTCAGTGCAAAATCGAATGAGGATGGATAGCCCTTCGGCATCTTCACGAAGAAATAGAAGGCGCCGTCGGGTTTGACGACGTCAAGTCCCATATCGACTAGCCGAGAATATACGTAGTCACGCCTTTTTTTATATTCCTTCTTCATCGGAAGCGCATCCTCTTTCCCCTCGGTCAAAGCAGCCTGCGCAGCTTTTTGTGAAATCGACGAAGCACAGGAGACATTATATTGATGTACTTTCAAAATCTGTCCGGACAGGTCGGCTGGAGCAAACAAGAAGCCGATCCGCCAGCCTGTCATAGAATGTGATTTGGACAGCCCGTTGATCAGGATCGTTTTCTCCTTAATAAATGCCGCAATACTTGTATGTTCTTGTTCGAAGGTAAGCTCACTGTATATCTCATCGGCAACTATGAAGAGCTCCTTATCGGCGATGAGATCTGCGATGTCCTTCAGCTCCTGCTTTGTTAAAGTGACTCCGGTCGGATTGGAGGGGTACGGAAGGATAATGGCCCTTGTCCTCGGTGTCAGATGCTTTTCGATGATGTCCGCTGTCAATCGGAAGGCATTGTCTGTCACATCAGCATGGACAGGTGTTGCGCCGCACAATTTAATGATCGGTTCGTACCCTGGATAGACAGGAGCGGGGAGGATCACTTCACAGCCTTCTGTCAAAATCGTCCTCAGTGAAATGTCGATGGCCTCACTGGCGCCTGTGGTGACGATCACCTCGGAAGCGGGATCATAAGAGAGCCCGTACTTTTCCTTTACATAAGCGCTGGCCGCTTCTCGGAGCTCCATGAAGCCTGCATTGTGCGTATAGATTGTATAGTTTTCATCAATTGCCTGTTTGGCAGCTTCTTTTATATGCGCGGGCGTTGGAAAATCAGGTTGTCCGATCGTCAAGGAGATGGCGTCTTTATATGGTGCCACTAGATTGAAGAACTTTCTGATTCCGGAAATTTCTATATCTTTCACCCGCTGATTAATCATGTCCATGTCATGGCCCTCCGTTTCTGTATAGCCAAAAAAAAAGCATTGTATTTCTTATTATAGCGTATTTTCGCCTGCTTGCCAGATGCCAGTAAAACCAATCTTCAATACGCCGATATTAGAAAGGAATAAGATCTAAAAAGAGAGCGGTTTGGTGCGATCAGCACTCAATCTTTTGAGTGAGAAGAAATATGGATAGGAAGGCGGAAGCAGAATGAATCAAAGCAGAGAAATCTTGTTGGAGAGCGGGACAAATGAACTGGAGATTGTGGAGTTCGAGGTCGGTGGCAATACGTTTGGAATCAATGTTATTAAGGTAAGGGAGATCCTGAACCCAGTTAAGATTACTGCTGTCCCGCAGGCACACCGATATGTTGAGGGGATTATCGAATTGAGGGGAGAAGTGCTGCCTGTAGTGAATGTTGCCTTCGCATTGGGATTGGCACCTTCGTATAAGCCCTTACAGGAAAAGCTGATCGTGGCAGAATTCAACCAACAGAAAATCGTCTTTCATGTACATAACGTGACGCAAATACATCGTGTTTCCTGGCAACAGATTGAAAAGCCGTCCGAATTGTATCAAGGGTTGGAGAATCAGATCACCGGAATTGTAAAGCATAATGAGGAGATGATCCTGTTGCTTGATTTCGAAAAAATTCTCGCAGATATTAATCCAAATTCCGGAATCAATATTCTCAAAGTGCAGACACTAGGGGAGAGGGAACAGTCGGATAAGCGGATTGTCGTTGTGGAAGATTCTCCGTTGTTGAGGCGATTGTTAAAGGATACCCTCACAGCAGCGGGATTCCAAAAGTTGGAGTTCTTTGAGAATGGTTTGGAGACGTTGCGTTATTTAGAAAAGTTGGCTTCAGAAACTGCGGATATCACAAAACATGTCCAATTGGTTGTGACTGATATAGAAATGCCTCAGATGGACGGGCATCATCTGACCAAGAGGATGAAACAGGACAAAATTCTATCGAAGCTCCCGGTGATTATTTTTTCTTCTCTCATCACAGATGATTTACGCCATAAAGGGAAATTGGTCGGAGCTGATGCACAAATCAGCAAACCGGAGATAAGGGAATTAATCACAATGATCGATCGATATATTCTATAACTCAATGCAAGGGGGAATTACAGATCGAATCACAATTGGTCCGTATGGCGAGACAGTTCGCCGAAAAGGCTCATCGCGGCCAAATCAGAAAGTTGCATGCTGAACCGTTCACAAACCATATAAATAATGTCGCTTCTACACTCTTAACAGCAGGATTTCGCCCTGAAGTCGTAGCAGCAGGGTATCTGCATGATATAGTGGAGGATACAAATGTCCCACTCTCCGAAATAGAGAAAGTGTTCGGGAAAGAAGTCTGCCGATTGGTTGCCTCGAATACAGAAGACATGGCGCTTCCCTGGGAAATCAGGAAAGGAAAAACGATAGAACGGGTACGAATGGGATCGATGGAAACGAAAGCCTTGATTGCGGCAGACAAGCTTGATAATCTGTCTAATATCAAGAAATACCTGGATCTTGACGGCGACCAAGTGTGGGAGATTTTCTCAAAAGGAAGGGAACAGCAATTATGGTATTATGGCGAAATTAAAGAAGCCTTATTCGAATCGGTTCAAGAAGAAGGGATACCTGCTTTCTTTTATGAATATGTTGAACTTGTGCGGCGTCTAAAAGGATAGAAAGATGACCGAATAAAAAGGATGGGGAAATTACAAATGCCCCATCCTTTTTATTCTTCAGGCCGCCGAGCGAAGCATAGCGTCATCCCTCAACGGATTATGTATCAGTCGCGGCCGAGGAAGGAAGAAGTGAACACGCTGGACATGTTTTTCGGCTGCTGTCTGTTTGGCCTAAACGGTCGTTTGGCCATTGGCTGGTTGTTTTTTTTGATTTCCGTTACGCCGATATAGCCGTAAATGATTGATTTTGCTTTCGATAAAGACATATAGGTTTTCGGGTTCCTTTTGTCGGCTGCTCTGTTTCCTAAGTGAGGGAGTGATTTGATATCCTCTTTGGAGGGTGGCAAATGGAAAACATACTCACCGCATTGCACGATGACGTCTGAATGTTGTTTTGCGTTCCTTGGATTGTTGGAAAAATGAAGTCCCAGTTTATGCGCTTTACCTTCTTTCAGCATCTTCTTGATCGCTGATTGTTTAAGTTCATATAAGGCCTTTGGCTTTGGAGCGGCTTTTGCATGTTTGTTGATCGTGAAGATCGCTTGAGAGAGTTCAAGTTCCCCGACTGCATGATCCGTTTTCTTATTCGGTTCCATTCGTGCAACTCCTTTCAGTCTAAGATATGGGATGTCACTAAAAACGATAGCCGTCTTCCGTTTCAATCCGTATAATAAGTATGTAAAAATAAGAATAAAGCCTCTTTATATTATATCATTTTGCAGTGTTAAAGTGATACAAACATGAAAATACTATTTAAATATTCAATTTCTTTCTTTTTTTATTACCTATCGGAAGATGTTTAAAACATTCTGTGGCAATCTAATGAACGGAAGGTGCTTTTACGTTCGGCAAGGAAGGCCTCATAATCCCTGTCTTATGAGGCCTGATATTGTTTCAAGCCGTCATCCTTGAAGTTGGTTGGTGATTGTCACATTTTCCGTAATGTTTCCGTAGTTCGTTCCTACAGAAAGAAAAGGATTCGGTTGATAGGCGGGCGACGGAAACGGCGGCCCGGCAAGATAAGGGGCGGGTACTGGCACAGGCGGAGGGAATGGGGGCGGGTATGGAGGACAGCAAGGCCTGTTGAACAAAAAGGGACTCAAAAGCAAAGGTCCCGCGACGAGGCCAGCCAAAAACGGGAAAAATCCGAAAAAACGTTCATCATTTCCATCTGTCTGTATGATCGAGAGTTCAGGCTGATAGATCATCCCTGCATGCGGTATCGGCTGAATATAATCCATTGGCTGAAGAGAGGGAATATGCATTCAGGAATACCTCCTTTTATTAGTATTCCTATATCCTATGGAAATGAAACACACCTAGAGCAAGTCACAAAAGAAATTGTATGTATACCCAATTGGGGAGAAAGGAAGGCAGAATTATGAAAAACGTCATTTTGGCAGGAGTGGGAGGAGGACTCGGGGCCGTGGCAAGATACATAGTGGATGGGATAACACCAGGCCCGCCATATGTCTACCTTTTTATTATCAATATTTTGGGAAGCCTCTGTCTCGGACTTATTACGGGGCTGGTAATGAAGAAGAAATGGAAACATTGGCAAGGCCTTATGCTTGGGACAGGCTTTTGTGGGGGGTTCACGACCTTTTCAGCCTTTGCCAAAGAGTCGGTTGAGTTAGGGGCGTCTTCTGTAGCGGGGGCAATATCATTTATGGTTCTGACAACAGGAGCCGGTATGGTGTTTGCTTGGCTAGGCTTGTCGATCGGGATGGGGCAAGCAGAATGACGAATGCATTTTTCATTTTTGCGGGGGGATTTTTAGGGGCTTCCATGAGGTATATATGCAGTATCGTTTACAGACGGGTTGCGCATCCGGAAGCGTTCCCGTGGGCTATGGTGGTCGTCAATACTACCGGATCATTCCTGCTGGGCCTTATACAGCATGGAGGACTGTCTGTCGATGCCAACTCATTTGTGGCCATTGGCGCAATCAGCTCGTTTACGACATTTTCAACATTCAGTCTCGAAGCCTATCAATTGGCGGCACAAAGGAGGAACCTCTCGTTGGTTGTTTATCTTACTGTTTCCTTGGTCGGATGTGCAGCGATGTATTATGCAGGCTATAGAATCGGAGCCCTTTGAATTGGCCGGCAGGAAGACTGAAGAGAACCGGATATGCACAAATAACAAACCTTGCCATCAATGGATAGCAAGGTTTGTTCAATGGAATGTAAACAAGGTAATCTCCGGCCTGCAGAGAAAACGAACGGGATATCTCGTCGTCCCCAGCCCCCGGTTCACGTACAGGTCATGTGTCGCCAATGAATAATGCCCAGCGGTATATGTCTTCGCAAACGGCGGTGTGATGAGCGGCCCGTAAAAAGGAAGCCTGACCTGGCCTCCATGACTGTGGCCGCTAAGCTGCAGGTGAACGTTATAAGGGTCAAGCTGGTCGGCGATATCCGGTGCATGGCTCAAGAGGATTGTGTAATGCCCTGACTTGATGTGTGCCAAAGTCGTTCGGATGTCCGGCTGCCCGAGCATCGCGTCATCAACCCCGGCGATGGCGATCGTGCCGCCGTCTTTATGTACTAAGACATGATTATTTCTTAGCAGGAGGAACTGGCTTGTCTCCATGATGTTTGCATATAGGGAGGAACCGTTGCCCCCATGGTCATGGTTGCCGTAGATGGAAAACTTGCCGAGCGGAGCTTTGATTTTTATGAGTTCCATGACGATTTCATCTACTTGTGTCGCTTTCGACGGGTTATCGAACAGGTCGCCTGAAAAAATGACAATGTCGGGGGAAAGAGAATTGATGGTGGAGACGGTTTTGCGTAATTGTTTCAGTCCGAATTGGTAACCAAGGTGGGTATCGCTGAATTGAACTAGTTTAATCTTTGAAAATCCCTTTGGAATGTAGGGGCTGAAAATGGTATGATGTACTATATCGACCCATACCGGTTCGATGTTTTCGGCATAATATTTTGTGCCGGTCCCTAAGCCGGCAAGAGCAAGAATTGACTGTAGACTATACTTGATGAAGGATCGTTTCGTGAGTTTTTTATCCATCCGGCATCTTCCATCTTCCTTTTGGAAATATACTGATATGACCTCAACTTAATATATATCAAGAATATTCACATATGACAACGAATAGAATGGAATTGTTATGTTTTTGTATCTTCATTCATGAGAATGTAAAGAAAGTTTAAAGAGCGTTTTGTGGGAGGCCCAAATGACTGTACAACCTATGATTGTCACTTTTATTATTTTGATTTTTGCCTTGCTGTTATTCAGCTATAGTAAAATCCGGGCAGATGTCATCGCGGTCGGGTCATTGTTGCTGTTGACCCTATTAGGCTACATAACAGTGGAGGAAGCTTTGGCCGGTTTTGCCAACCCGACCGTCATGATCATTGCTGGACTGTTTGTGGTAGGGGCAGGTGTGTTCGACTCCGGATTGGCAAGGAACCTTGGTGACTCCCTGTTGCGCTTCGGCGGCAAAAGCGAGCGGTTGACTTTGCTGGTGATTGTCTTGATTGTCAGCCTGTTCAGCGCGGTAATCAGTAATTCAGGGACTGTCGCACTGTTTCTGCCGGTAATCATGAGTTATGCCCTGCTGCATCATGATGATCCATCCAAGTTCATCTTGCCGCTGGCTTTTGCCGGCAGCTTTGGAGGATTATTGACGATCATCGGTTCACCGGCCAATTTATTGGTTAGGGATGCTCTTGTACAAGCAGGGTATGGAAGTCTTAGCTTTTTTAGCATAACCGGGCTGGGTCTTGTGGCCTTGCTTGCAGGTCTGCTGTTTATCCTGACTGTCGGCCGCGGGTTGCTACCGAAGATGAACTCCGGTTATACCAAACAGACGGAATCTATGTCAGCCGGAGAACAGGCAGGCTTATACAAAATCTATGATAGACTGCATTTCCTTCATGTTCCTGAAATGTCCGACATGGTCGGCGAGAGGCTTGCGGATCTGAAGCTGCCTTCCCAATATGGCGTGACAATTATCGAAATCGACCGCCGTGCGCCGGAAGATTCAGGAGAACCGGATCGATTCTTTTTTGGCGGGGCTGAGGAAATAATTTACCCTGATGATCTTTTATTGGTTCTCGGGGAAGAAACGGATGTTCAGCATTTTATCCAAAAGTTTGAACTGCTCCGGAAACCATTCCTGCCTGAAGAGGTCAAGAAGCACTTCTTTAATGAGGAGTATGGGTTGACGGAAGTGCTGATTGCCCCGCATTCGAGCTTAGAGGATCAATCGATCAATGATATTCATTTCCGTGAAAAGTATTCTTGCAATGTGTTGGCAATCAATCGGAAAGGGGAGTACATCCAAACAGAGCTGGCAAAAGAAAAGATTAGATTGGGCGATGCGTTGCTTGTCCATGGTAAATGGGAGGATATCCAGCTGCTGTCGGAAGATAAGCGTGATGTTGTCGTTCTCGGCTCTGTCGAGGAAAAACCGAACGCCCCTACTGTCGGAAAGGCCCCTATCGCGGCTGCAATCCTGATAGGCATGGTCATCTTAATGGCTACTCAAGTGATTCCTTTCCCGGTCAGTGTCATGTTGGCAGCCTTTCTGATGGTGATCACAGGATGCATCCGGTCTGTTGAAGAAGCCTACCAGCGCATAAACCTGGATGCAGTTGTCCTGATTGCGTCGTTTCTTCCGGTTGTAACAGCACTCGATAAAACTGGGGGGCTGCAATTCATCAGCAATGGATTGATGGATTTGTTCGGAAACCTGGGGCCGTATGGATTATTAATTGGTATTTATTTGCTTACGTCCGTTTTGTCCCAATTCTTAAGCCATGTTGTCACGTCCATGCTTCTGGCGCCTATTGGAATAGTCGCGGCTATCGGAATGGGCTATAGCCCATATCCGTTTGTTTTGGCGATTGCCATTGCGGCCGGTATGTCGTTCGCTACCCCACTCGCATCCCCAACGAATGCATTGGTGCAGACAGCCGGCGGATACAGGCCAGCTGATTTTGTGAAAGCAGGTTTACCGTTACAAATATTCATCGGGATTATCATGATTATCTTTATCCCATTGTTCTTCCCGTTCAAGTAAGGGAGGATCAGTGCAGGCACATTTTCTCTGTTTCCAGGTCCGGTCGGGCCCAAAGGGAAAATGAGTTTGACCCCCAAAACCACACGGCAAAAAGCTGTGTGGTCTTTTTTGATGGGCATTTATGAAGTCCGAATGTCATAATCAGGCATTTAATGGTAAAATAAAAATGAACGATCATTCATTTGTAAAAGAGGGGTGTATGTTATGAAAGGGAAAGTTGGTATTGTAACCGGAGGTTCCAGCGGAATGGGGCTTTATATGGCCAAAAAGTTTGTGGCAGAAGGGGCACATATCGTCATTACAGGAAGGAATAAAGAGAAGCTTGAACAAGCGGTCGAGGAAATCCGTCATGAAAACGGAAAAGTGGTCTATTTCCAAATGGACGTCAGGAATGTCGATCATGTGCAGGCAATGGTGGAAAAGACCGAGAAAGAATTCGGGACAATCGACTTCCTGGTCAATAATGCAGCCGGCAATTTTATCTGCAGAGCCGAAGATTTAAGTCCGAATGGATGGAAGTCAGTCATAGATATCGTGTTGAACGGAACATTCTACTGCAGCAGTATAATAGGTAAATACATGATTGCAAACGGGATCAAAGGATCGATTCTGAATATCGTCGCAACATATGCATGGGATGCTGGTCCGCTTGTCGCCCATTCAGCTGCTGCTAAGGCGGGGGTATTGTCACTGACGCGCACATTGGCCGTGGAATGGGGTCGTCAGCATGGCATCCGGGTAAATGCCATAGCCCCGGGACCAATTGAGCGTACAGGCGGGGCTGATAAGCTATTCATGAGTGAGGAAGCCGCCCGCAAAACCATTGAAAATGTTCCTCTTGGCCGGATGGGTAAACCGGAAGAGATTGCGGAACTAGCTGCGTTTATGCTTTCCGAAAAAGCTGCATACATGAATGGAGAATGCGTCACACTCGATGGGGGAGCGTGGTTAAATGATATTCCCTTCTAATATTTATTGATATTTTAGAATAATCATACATAACGGTGCGTTAGTCGGCTAAATAATGGTATAATTCTACTAACAAGAAAATGTTCAGGAGGTACAACATGGATGTAATGGATGTGTTGACAAACCTTGAACAGTTACAACCCTTTTTTCAACCCATTTTTAGTGCGGATGAGCACAGTGTTGTCGGGTATGAGATTGCACCAAGGTATGTAAATGATTCAGGAGTCATAGGTTTGGAAGCTTTTTTAGAGGACGAGTCGATCCCGGAGGAATATCGGATGGATATCGACACAATCATCCTGAAAAGCGCGCTAGAAAAGATTTCGACAGCAGAAGGGGATTTTTCCATATTCATACATGTGAATCCTCAACTGATGATGTTAGATCATGGAGAGAGCTTTCTGGCATTAATCAAAGAAAAACTGGGCGAAGAGCATTTGTCCCGGGTTGTCATTGAATTTCCGGATTTCAAGAAGGCTGAGGATATGATGAGTTTTGGCCATCTTCTTAACTATTACCGGACATACGGTATAAAAATAGCAGTTGATCACGTGGATCTGAACAGCAATTTTGACCGAATCGCAAGTCTGTCCCCCCATATTCTGAAGGTGAATCTCGATTCTCTGACTTACAAAGAGTGGGATACCCATCGGGAAGTCATCCATTCATTGGGGGAGCTGGCAAGAAAGATCGGGGCGGTTCTTATGTTTGAAAGCATAGAGACCGTTTATCAATTGCAGTTTGCCTGGAAAAGCGGAGGCCGGTATTATCAGGGGATTTATTTGGCTGAGCCGGCTCCGTCTTTTATAGAGAAAGATGTCTTGAAGGAGCGCTTCAAGAAGGAGTGCCATAGCTTTATCGTTTCCGAAAAAAAATCCTTGGAGCAAAAGTTTCAGAAGAAAGAACAGTTGAAGGAAAGCATTGAAGAGGCTGTGAATAAGTGGAAGCCGACCAGCACAAGCTTGCCGCAACTGATTAGCTTGGCAAAACAGCTAGAAGGTGTGTCCTTCCGTCTGTATATATGTGATGAGGACGGATTTCAGGTCTCACCGAATATTTGCAAAGCCAATGGGCAATGGCTGATTCAAAATGAGTATATCGACAATAATTGGAGCTGGCGTCCGTATTTTCTGAAAACGATCATAAAGATGAGGAACAGCCAAAAAGGGCAGCTGTCTGATCCATATAGCGACATAGAAACAGGTGAGACGATCCGGACATTCTCCATAGGGTTGCAGGAGAAGGAATACCTCTATGTCGATATTTCCTATGATTATTTATTTGAGCATGATATCTTTTGAACGGGAAAGCCACAGTCATGGACACTGTGGCTTTGCTTGTTAACGGATGCCGGCCTTCTACTTCAGGATAAATTTTTGCTTAAAGCAGGAGAAAAGGTACAAAAGCTTCTTCTTACGGAAAGTCTCTGTTTTTCCGGTTTTAGATTGGGTAAAGACAGTATTATACAAGGAGCGAATTGTCTACGGTCTAATTACTCTGATAAAAGGAGACGATACACATATGATGAAAAAATGGACAAGCAGCTTAGTATGTATGTGTTTACTGTTGACGGGCGGTGTTCTAACCTCAGCTGATGACCAGAATGAAATATATAAGGAAACAGTCAGAAAAGGAGAAGAAGCACAGTGGCAAATGACCGACGGGGCGCTGCTGACGGAGGAAGAAGTTAAGGACAGGATGGATCCTTTGTTTACAGACAAGTTCATTGATCAATTCTTGAATGAAGGCATGATGGAGGATAATGGTCGCTATTTCATCCCGGGGAGCGATTTTCCGGTTCATTTCATCCCGCACTTTGAATACGGGAAAGAAATGAAGTACAGGGAGGATGGTAATCAAATGGTGCTGTATGAAGAGTTTCCAGCTTTTAACGAGGGACCAGTCTCCTATAATGCGCATTATGAAGCGGTGTATCTAGTGTTTGAGGATGAGCAATGGAAGGTTGATCGGATAGATTATGAATATGAGCCGGAGAGGGATGAGGCAAAAGAAGAAAAACGCGAACCGCTGATCGGCTCAATGCTGATAGACGATTTCTATGGGGAAGAACAGCAACAGATGAACCAAAGCAGCCAGTCGTTCTGGAACTCCATAAAATATCTTTTCTCATTTTAATAGAACCGGCAAGGAATAGTCAGCAAACAATGCTCAGCGGAAAAAATCTGCTGAGCATTGTTATGTTTTTCCGGACAGTTTTCTTATAACCCGAGAAGGTTTTCGATGCGTTCCTGTTCAAATCCGATGATGACTTCCTCGTCAATGACCAGAACTGGGGTAGAAAAAGCATTATATCTATTCATAAGTTCTTTGCGCGCAGAGCTGTCCCTTGCAATGTTCTTTTCTGTAAAGGTAATATTGTGGCTTTTCAGGAATTGTTTGGTGAACTCGCATGGGGGGCAGGAGGGCTGCGTAAATAAGGTGATTTTTTTCATGTAAGCCTCCAGATGAGTAATGTAATCTATCTAGCACATTATACATGTAAAAGCGCTGTATCGACAATAACTGTATGAGGTAATTGGGTATCAGTCGCTTCTCAATAATCAAGTCACTTTTCTTAAGTAGTCAATCAACCCCATTGCAGATACCTGGCAATCGAGCGAAAGGATTTCATATACGGAGTGGTCTGTTGGGACACTTTTGGCTGATAAGTAAGCAGTGATATGCTCCATTAACAGGCTTGCGGCCAATTCCAGCTGCTTATCTTGGTCTTTGGATGCATCTATGGCTTGTTTCCCGCATTCCATGAAAATAGGCAGCCAATCCCTGATTGATTGGAAGGCGATTTCTGGCTCTTTGCAGCTGCCGTAATGGCCAAAAAATAATCGGTCAATCTGTAACTGTTCCATACGCTCGATCGATGACAGCATAGCTTCCGGGTCAAATTGATTAGGGGAAGTAGAAGGGAGGACAAAGGGCAAGCCATCTTGTGACAGTTCCTGATACAGTATCCCTGCTGTATCGCCGGAAAACAGCCCGTTGGTGAGACTGTCATAGATGCTGATATGATGATTGGCATGCCCAGGCGAATGAAAAAATGTCAGTATTCTTCCGCCGATATCAAGTGTTTCCCCATCTGTGACCGTTTTTAACTTTTCAGCTGGAATCGGGACAATCGGGTCGAACAATACATCGAAATCCTTCCCATACACTTGCTTTGCGCTGGCAACCAGCCTGGAAGGATCAGCTAAATGCCTGGCGCCCTTCGGATGGGAGATCACTACGGCATTCGGGCAATGCTGCAATAATAGTCCAGCACCGCCGGAATGATCGAGATGGATATGGGTCACGATTATGTAGCGGATGTCAAGTGGATCAACAGATAGTTCTTCCAATCCTTTTAATAGATATGGGACAGACGGACTAGAGGACGTCTCAATCAGTGTGTGGCCCTCTAAGACATAACAGCCTGTTCTTCTTTCCATACCAAGATCAAAAACATCAATGCAAAATGTTCGGTCCGCTAATTTTTCCAAAATAACCCCTCCTTTTCCCTTAAGGTTATTGTAAATAATGGTAAATGTCACGCAAATGGTTTATTGAATTTTCTAAATATACTTATACATAGCGGATGGATAAGAAGTTATGTTATAGTGAAACCTATCGAATAAGAATTTTTGTTACATAGTGAAAGGAGATGCTTGCATGAGTCAATTACAAGGCATCATTACACGGTTGGTCAATCTTCAGGAAACCGCAAAAGAAACGGAAACAGCGCAACGCTTTTTTGAGATAGATGGCGTTAAGAAATGTCAGGTTACATATTTCAATAAGACAGCCATGTTTGAATTGGAAGTTTACGATGAAAAAGGAAAGACTTCAAAATATCAATTCGATAACATCGATATGATCACGATTGAAATCTTCGACCTATTGAATGCATAAGAGCCGCAATGGCTCTTTTTTCTTTGGGTTATCAAAGAAGCACTCCCTTCTGGCCGAGAAAAATTTATCGTATTGGGGACAAGGAAGCCCCTTGATTATAGGTCCCCGATCTGTGTTATACTTATGGTGATAATTGGGTGATGTGCATTCTGTTTAAAGGTGCCCGACCTCGGGTAAAAAGAACAAGTTCAGTTTAAATTGTAAAAATAAGTAAAGTTAAATGGGGTAGGAGTATATATGCTTACAAATAGCAGGGATTTGCTTGAAATATCAATACAAGATTACCTGATACCGGCAGAACGGGTCGCGCATGTTCAAATCGCGAATAATCTGGAACATGTTCTGTTAGTCTTAACGAAGAGCGGCTACACAGCGATACCGGTGCTGGATCCTCAATGGAAACTATATGGCCTGATCAGTACACCAATGATTATGGATTCCATATTAGGACTCGAGCGGATTGAGTTCGAAAAACTGGAGGAACTGAAGGTCAGCGACGTCATGAACACGGAGATCCCGAGGCTGCGGTTGACAGACCATATGGAGCTTGGATTGGAATTACTAATTGATCACCCCTTTGTCTGTGTAGAGAACAATGAAGGGATATTTGAAGGTATCCTGACACGCCGGGCGCTCCTGAAAGAGTTCCAAAACCAGATGAAATGATGTAAACATACACCGGTGCATGCCGGTGTTTTTCTTTTCCTTAAACAAAAAAACAGATATGATAAAGATAAAATGCGGAGAAAGCAAAGAGGGTCATGGGGATGAACTTTTCGGAATATCAATTATTGTCTGTATTGGCGCAGGAAATGAATATGAGGAAAGCGGCCGAGCGTCTGTTTGTTTCTCAGCCTGCATTGTCGCAGAGGCTGCAGACCATCGAGAAGGATTGGAATACTCAGATATTCATCCGCTCACAGAAGGGGCTTATGCTGACGCCTGCGGGGGAAGCGGTCGTAAAGCTTGCCGACAGTATCCTCGAACAGGAGCTTAGGGTAAGGGAGGAATTACAGGCGATGGATAGCCGAGTGTTCGGCACATTGAAGATCGCCTGTGCCACAATTGTCGGTCAGCACTGGCTTCCGAAGGTCCTGAAGAAATACGTCAATCTGTATCCGCATGCGAAGATATCTTTGGTGACGGGATGGAGCAGTGATACTTTAAAGGCCTTATACGATGATACAGTCCACGTAGGCATCATTAGGGGAACCCCGGATTGGAAAGGTGTCCGTCACCATCTGTTCAAGGACAGGCTCTACCTTGTTGATACAGAGACGGATGATATAGCGAGGCTTCTCGATACCGACCGTCCGTTTATTCAATTCAAAAGTGATTCGAATTACTTCCAGGAGATTCAAGACTGGTGGATGAGGCGTTATCAAAAGGTACCGAAGCGGACAATCGTCGTCGACCAGATTGAGACCTGTAAGCAGATGGCCCTGAACGGAATCGGATATGCGATCCTGCCGGGCATCACCTTTCACCACCATGAGAGCGATATATACAAAGTGCCTCTCTTGGATGAAAAGAATGAACATCTCGAACGGGACACTTGGCTGCTCGGTTATGAGAAGTCTTTCCAATTGCAGCAGGTGAATGCGTTTGTTGAGGTTGTGCGGGAGTACATGAAAGAAACAGTTGATGAATGATATGGCTTGTTTTTGGCACATCTCTTTGATAAAGTAAAAACTAGCTTATTTACTGAGTCTAGGGAGGAATTTTGAAGAATGAAAATGCTAGATGCGAAAGAAATCATTTCTTACATAGCGAATGCAAAGAAATCCACACCAGTGAAAGTGTACTTGAAAGGGGAACTGGAAGGGATAGACTTTGGCCAAGATTCTAAAGCATTCATTACAGGAAACACAGGAATCGTATTCGGGGAATGGGCGGATATCCAAGCGGCCATGGAGGCAAACGAAGATAAAATTGAAGATTATGTAGTCGAGAATGACCGCAGAAACTCTGCCATTCCGACTCTTGATCTAAAAGGAATCAAAGCGCGCATTGAGCCTGGCGCCATCATCCGCGACCAAGTGGAAATTGGTGAGAATGCCGTCATCATGATGGGTGCTTCCATCAATATCGGTTCCGTTATCGGATCCGGTACGATGATTGATATGAACGTCGTAATGGGAGGTCGTGCGACTGTCGGCAATAACTGTCATATCGGTGCCGGCGCCGTGCTTGCCGGTGTAATCGAGCCGCCATCCGCAAAACCGGTCATGATTGAAGATGACGTACTGATTGGAGCAAATGCTGTCATTCTTGAGGGCGTGACAGTCGGAAAAGGATCTGTCGTTGCTGCAGGTGCGGTTGTGACACAAGATATCCCTCCATATTCAGTTGCTGCAGGAGTGCCTGCACGGGTCATCAAGCAAATCGACGACCAAACGAAGTCCAAGACAGAAATCATGAAGGAACTTCGCCAACTGTAATCAAAAAGGGAGACACTGGTTGTGCTGCTGCATATCCAGTGTCCTTTTTTATCTGTCCATGCAATGATGGATCAGTCCCCTACAAAGGAGGAGTATATTTGGATAAAAACTCATTGGCTGAGATCAGACGGGACCTGCACCGGATCCCTGAACTTGGGTTTCAGGAGTTGAAAACCCAGCAATATCTGCTGAAGTATATCGAAACACGCATAAAAAAGGAACGCTATGAACTGAAAACATGGAAAACGGGCATTTTTGTCAAGCTGCATGGTACAGAGCCGACACAAATGATCGGGTACCGGGCCGATATGGACGGCCTGCCAATCGCTGAAGAGACCGGGCTGCCGTTTTCCTCACAGCATGAAGGGCGTATGCATGCCTGCGGTCATGACTTCCATATGACGATCGCACTCGGCCTATTGACCGCAATCGCAGAAAATCCGATTAAGGATGATATGCTATTCATATTTCAGCCCGCGGAAGAGAGTCCAGGCGGTGCCTTGCCGATGATGAAATCGGCCATTATGCAAGAATGGAAGCCTGATATGATTATAGGGCTTCATATTGCACCGGAGTACCCGGTCGGCACAATAGCCGTGAAAGAAGGGCTGCTGTTTGCCAACACATCGGAGCTGTATATCGATTTCAAAGGGAGAGGCGGACATGCTGCCTATCCGCATCAGACCAATGACATGGTGGTGTCGGCCTGCCAATTCGTCGGCCAATTGCAGACAATCGTCTCCAGGAACGTCGATCCGCTCGACTCTGCCGTTGTCACAGTCGGAAAAGTGATTGCAGGAACGGTACAGAACATCATTGCTGAGCATGCACGCTTGGAAGGGACGATCAGGACGCTGTCTCCCGAAAGTATGAATAAAGTCAAATCTCGCATCGAGGCACTTGCCCATGGTGCAGAAATCGGGTACGGATGTGAAGTGCACATCGATTATGGTTCGAATTACTACCAAGTGTATAATGAAGAGACGCTGACGAGGGAGTTCATGGATTTTATATCAGAAAGTGATATGGATCTGTACGAATGTCGGGAAGCAATGACAGGGGAAGACTTCGGTTATATGCTGAAGGAAATCCCCGGATTTATGTTTTGGCTCGGAGTCGGTACGGAGTATGGATTGCACAATGCGCGGTTGAATCCGGATGAAGAGGCCATCCCAAAGGCTGTCAAGCTATTGGATGCTTACATAAGGAGGAAAAGCGGCGTCTAACCTAATATGGACTATGGCTCAAGTGTAAAGTCAAGAATATGGTTTTAAAGCCAACATTCTTGGCTTTTCCTTTTGAAGGAGACACTCTGTATCTGAATCGGTTGTGGCCCAAAACCGTCGGGGTGAAAATTGTCATTTTTATTTGTTCGTTTTTTCACAAACAAAGGGAATAGGATTCAAGTAACCTATCGTGTGAGGAGGAGAAGAAAATGAGCAAAAATATGACAACAAATCAAGGCAGCCCGGTTGGAGATAACCAGAATTCGCGTACAGCCGGCAGTCACGGACCGACACTGTTAGAAGACTATCATCTGATCGAAAAACTGGCGCACTTTGACCGTGAGCGTGTCCCTGAACGTGTCGTGCATGCCCGCGGATTCGGTGCGCATGGGGTATTCAAAGTCACCAACAGCATGAAAGAGTATACGACCGCCCATTTTTTGCAAAACGTGGGTCAGGAAACGCCCGTTTTTGCCCGGTTATCTACGGTTATCCATGGCCTGCATTCTCCGGAAACATTGCGTGACCCAAGGGGTTTTGCGGTCAAATTTTATACAGAAGAGGGCAATTATGATTTTGTCGGCAATAATTTGCCGGTCTTCTTTATCAGGGATGCCATAAAATTCCCGGACGTGATCCACTCCTTGAAACCGGATCCACGCACGAACTTGCAGGACCCGGTACGGTACTGGGATTTCATGTCGTTGACGCCTGAGAGCACCAATATGCTGATCCATTTGTTCACAGATGAAGGGATTCCGGCTTCCTATCGGTATATAAGAGGGTCTAGTGTTCATGCCTATAAATGGGTGAATGCAGATGGTAAAACCACTTATGTAAAATTACGCTTCATGCCGCAACAAGGGATCAAAAATCTTAGCATGGAAGAAGCAGCTGAAATCCAGGCCAATGATTTTAACCATGCCACACGGGATACGTACGAAGCCATCGAAAGAGGAGAATACCCGATATGGGATGTATTTGCTCAATTCCTCGATCCGAAGGATATCAATAACTATGATTTCTATCCTTTAGATGCGACGAAAGATTGGTTGGAGGAAGACTTCCCATATGTCAAATTCGGGGAGATGACATTAAACAAAAATGTCGATAATGTATTCGCGGAGACAGAATCTGCCGCTTTCTGCCCTGGTGTCATGGTTCCCGGCATTCTTCCTTCCGAAGATAAAATGCTTCAAGGGCGCTTGTTCTCATATTCGGATACTCAACGCTACCGTGTCGGTCCAAACTACTTGCAGCTGCCGATCAACAGCCCGCACGTACCGGTCCATAATAATCAAAGGGATGGCCAGATGCCTGTCAATCAGCAGAGCGAGCACGTCAATTATGAGCCGAATAGCAAGGAATCTACTCCAAAAGAGCAGCCGCAATACAAAGAGGCGCTACAACCATTGGAAGGAAACGAGTTGTTAAGGAAAGCCATCGAAAAAACGAACCCGTTCGGACAAGCTGGACAAATCTACAGATCTTACTGTGCGGATACGAAAGAAGCATTGATTAAAAACCTTGTCCATGACTTGATGCCTGTAAAAGAAAAACGCATGGACATCGTAGAACGCGTCATCCATAATTTTGCACAGGCGGACTCTGACTTAGCTATGGCATTGGCAACAGGGTTAGGTATTGTATACAAAGGATAATCGATGTTAGGGTTGGGCCCGAATGCGGGATCCAATCCTTTTTTATTGCCTTGATTTCAGTCCGACAGGTAAATTGATTGATTTTTCGAAAAATACTGGAAAAATACTTCGGAAACCGATATATTTATAGATACGGCTTTTATAATGTGGGATATTTTTCAAGCGGTGAGGGGGAATGCAAGTGGAAACATTTAAGAAGCTGAAACGATTCTACTGGTCTTACAAGTCACATTTATTATGGTCATTGTTCTTTTTGCTCGTTATGACTGCCATCACAGTCGTTTATCCAATCATCCTGCAACTGACGATAGATGAAGCGGTGCTGAACGGGGAATACGATATGATTCCGTATTTGGCGGTAGGCTTTGTCGTATTGATGGTCATTAAGGGTATCTCATCTTATATGACCCAATATCAGGGGGATTTATTCGGAATTCTATCAGTCTATCGTTTAAGGAACTCGCTTTATGAGAAGCTGCAGTTTCTATCGTATCGTTATTACGACCGGGCGAGCACGGGTGATCTGATGTCCCGCCTGACAGCAGATGTGGAGGGGTTCCGTCACTTTCTGTCGTTTGGGATTACAGAACTGATGCGGGTATTGTTGCTGATTAGCCTCAGTTTAGGTGTCATGTTCTATTATTCTGTTCCGTTGACACTTGTGACGATGTGTATCATCCCGTTTTTGGCTGTCGTCGTCTATCAGTTCGAGAAGCGTGTCACTCCGGCTTTCAGAGGGATCCGCAAGTCCTTCGGCAGACTGAATACGAATGTACAGGAAAACATCAGCGGCATGCAGACGGTCAAATCATTATCGAGGGAAGGGTTTGAAATCAACAAATTCAACCGCTCGAACACGGAGTATAAGGATAATTACATACGGACATCCAACATAATGGCTCATTTCTTTCCGCTGATGGAATTCATCGGCCATGTAGCTGTCATTCTGATGTTCAGCTATGGAGGTTATCTCGTCATCGGGGGAAGCATGAATCCGGGAGAGCTTGTCGCTTTCTACAGCTTGGTGTGGTATATCATATGGCCAATCGCCAATCTCGGTTATATCATCAACCTGTTCTCTCAATCGAAAGCATCAGGGGAGAGGCTTCTTGAAGTACTGGAAGTCGATCAGGAGGTCGTAGAAAAAGAAGATGGAATTCCGCTCGAACAGGCAAAAGGGGATGTGGAGTTCCAAACTGTATCACTTACGTATGAAGGAAGTGACAATGCCGCGTTGACCGATATCTCTTTTGAATTGTCCGCAGGCAAGAAACTGGGCATCATCGGAGCGACAGGCAGCGGAAAAACGTCCTTGACTCAGCTATTGGCCCGCTTTTATGAGCCGACAGAAGGCAAGATAAAGGTGGATGGGCTTGATATCAGGGAATATGAGCTTGCTTCATTGCGGAAGCAGATTGGCCTTGTCATGCAGGAATCGTTTTTATTTTCCTCATCGATACGCTCCAATATTTCATATGGAAGGCCGGATGCGACGATGGAAGAAATCATCTACGCCGCTAAAAAGGCCGAGGCGCATGAATTCATCATGGGGCTGCCGGATGGCTATGATACGATGCTGGGTGAAAGAGGTCTCGGGCTTTCCGGCGGGCAGAAACAAAGGATTGCGATTGCCCGTGCTTTCTGCTTGAATCCGGCGATATTGATATTGGATGATGCAACAAGCGCAGTCGATATGGAGACGGAACAGAATATCCAGATGGCATTAGAAGAAGTCATGAAGGGACGCACAACGATCATTATTGCCCACCGGATCTCATCCGTCAAAATGTGCGACGAAATCCTTGTGCTTAATAACGGTGCTATCGCAGAACGCGGCAGTCATGAAGAACTGATCTCGCGGTCTGGAGGTATCTACAGAAACGTATATGATATCCAGTACAGCGATCAGAAACAGCTGCGCTTGCATAAAAGAGAGGTGAGATCATGAGCTTGGAATCTGAAAAAGTACTGAAGCGTTTCAAATATGCGCCTGACACCATTATCGATAAACCATTCAACTGGGCTCAGATGCTGCGCCTGCTCAGTTATCTGAAGCCATACAGCAAAAACTTGCTGCCGCTTTCGTTTATGGCAGTTATCGTCACGACGGCAATCCGTCTGATTATTCCGATCTTGATTGGCGTATACGTTTTGGAGAATGCCATTATGGGCAAAGATAGCGAGCTGCTTATAAAGCTGATTGCTGTCATAGCCGCTCTGTATATCGTTTCTTATGTAATGAACATTTTCCGGATCCGTTGGATGAATTATCTTGGGCAGAGTGTCATTCTTGATTTGCGCAAGCATCTATTCACTCATGTACAAAGCTTATCGAACCGTTTTTTCGATCAGCGGTCGGCAGGCTCGATTCTCGTTCGTATCATGAATGACATCAACTCGCTGCAAGAGTTGTTCACGAACGGCGTCATCAACCTGCTAATGGACATCATCATGCTCATCGGGATTGTCGCCATCCTGTTTTTCCTGAGCCCTGAACTGACGCTGGCAGTCTTGGTTATTTTACCGCTTATGTTCTTCATTTCCACGAACCTTCGGAAAAAAATCCGGAGAAGCTGGCAGAATGTCCGGTTGAAGCAGTCGGTCCTGAATTCGCATCTGAACGAAAGTATCCAGGGCATCAGGGTGACACAGTCATTTACGCAGGAAAGGGAAAACATGCGTTTTTTTAACAGCATCAATGAGGAGAACTTTGAAAGCTGGAGAAGCGCATCCCAGAAAAATGCCATGTTCCGCCCGTTTGTCGAGATGACGAACGCCCTCGGGACAGCGGCTTTGATTTGGTACGGCGCCACACTCATCAGCAATGGTTCATTAAGCATCGGTGCCTTTGTTTCCTTCGCGTTTTATCTGGGTATGTTTTGGGACCCAATCTCGAGGCTGGGCCAAGTGTATAATCAACTACTGATCGGGATGGCATCTTCTGAACGGATTTTCGAATTCCTTGATGAAAAGCCGCTGGTTGCCGACCGGCCAGATTCAGTAGAGGTGGATGTCATGAAGGGGAAAATTGATTTTGAAAATGTCGAATTCAGCTACGATGGCAAAAGAAAAGCGCTGAAAGGAATCAATTTAAAGATGGAGGCAGGCCAGAAGGTAGCGCTTGTCGGCCATACCGGTTCTGGGAAAACATCCATCGCTAACCTGATCAGCCGCTTTTATGATAGGACAGGCGGGATAATCCGGATTGATGATATCGATATAAAAGATATATCCGTATCTTCTCTGCGCCGTCATATAAGCATAGTGCTTCAGGAGACATTCATCTTTTCCGGGACAATCATGGAGAACATCCGGTTCGGAAGGCCGGATGCCACAGACGCGGAGGTAAAGGCAGCCGCTGAAGCGGTCGGTGCTGCCGGATTTATCGGTAAGCTAAAGAAAGGGTATGAAACCGAGGTGGAGGAACGGGGGAATGTCCTATCGGTCGGAGAAAGGCAGCTGCTATCATTTGCGAGGGCGCTGCTGGCAGACCCGACAATCATCATTCTCGATGAAGCGACCGCCAGCATTGATACCGAATCTGAGGTTAAGATCCAAAAGGCGCTGAAGACACTTTTAGAAGGACGTACATCGATTATCATCGCCCATAGGCTGTCCACAATCAGGGATGCTGATATTATTTATGTGCTGAGAGAAGGGGAAGTGATCGAACAGGGGACACATGAAGAACTCCTTCGGCAAGAAGGGCATTATCACCACCTGATCGAAGCCCAATACAAGGCTGGCTATGACATGTAGTCACTGAACTTCCGATATGATAGAATATGGTCATGCATATTGATTGTGGAGGAATGTTTTGTGAAAAAAGAATTCGCAGTGATCGGGCTTGGCCGATTCGGCGGCAGCATTTGCAGGGAATTGGTTGCTTTAGGCATGGAGGTACTGGCCATTGACACGGATGAGGACAGAGTCAATGAATTTGCCGCCATTGCCTCCCATGCGGTCATTGGAGACACAACAGACGAAGCTATGTTGAAAAGTCTCGGTATCCGGAATTTCGACCATGTCATCGTTGCAATCGGCGATAACATCCAGGCTAGCATATTGACGACCTTGATCCTCAAGGAACTGGGCGTGAAAGGGATCACAGTGAAAGCACAGAATGATTACCATGAGAAAGTCCTTAACAAGATCGGGGCGGACCATGTTGTCCATCCTGAGAGGGATATGGGCAGAAGAATTGCGCACAAGATTGTTTCCAATAATGTCCTCGACTATCTGGAGTTATCAGACGAGCATTCACTCGTCGAAATCGTAGCTCCAAAAACGCTGGACGGAAAAACATTGCTGGACCTTGATATTCGCGCCAGATATGGAATCAACATCGTGGCGTTCAAAAGAGGACGTAACATCATCGTGTCACCGCAGGCGGACGAAGAGATGAAAGAAGGGGACGTTTTGATCGTTATCGGATCCGATATGGCCATTAACCGTTTTGAAAAAAAGGTCCTGGAATAGCAAGGTGAAATAAAAACCAAGGGCGAATGCTGTCTAAGCATTCGCCCTTGGTTTTTGTTTCATGTAATGGTTCACCCTGCGGATAACGTTTCTGAAGTTTTCTCGAGGCCGATGATTTCTTGTTTTTCATTGAAGATGAACTGGTATGGATGCTGGATGCCTGATTCGAAATAGAATACTTCCTGGATCGACACAGGGCCCAGTAGATCGGTGGACTTGCTGAATTCTTTTACTTTGTTCAGCACGTCGTTAGGGTCTTTTCCGCACTTCATTGTTATTTTTCTGTTTGAGAATGTACGGAAAATGGTTATGTAGTAATTTCGTTCTTGCAGGATCATTTGACCTATCCATCCTTCCTGACTTTTGCGGCATGTTATACAAACGAATGTTCCTGATTAGTATAGCATGTTTTGTTTTTTCATAAACAGGAAACATGAAAGATGCACCGAATGAATTAAGTATCTGTAATGAATTTCCTGTAAGATAGATGATTTTCATCATGTGTGAAAATGGTCATATGGGTATATATACACAGGTGGGCGGCATATCATACATAATGTAATGTAAGGGTGTCATTGTTCATAGGTAAAATGTAAAAGGATGAGACAGACAAAAGAGCGGACGGAAATTCCGGCCGCTCTTGGTTTCGATTATTTTTCTTTGCCGTCGACTTCCATGATGATTGGCAGGATCATCGGACGGCGTTTTGTTTTTTCATATAGGAATGGCGCAAGCGTATCGGTGATTTGGTTCTTGATTTCCGACCATTGGCTTGTCCGTCTTTCCATCACTTTGTTCAGGTGCTTCTTAATAAGGCTTTGGGCATCGCTGATCAGGTCTCCGGATTCTCTCATGTATACGAAACCGCGGGAGATGATGTCCGGTCCGGCAGCAATCTTAAAGTCTTTCATATTGATGCTGACAACAACGACTACAAGTCCTTCTTCCGATAGGATACGGCGGTCGCGCAACACGATATTGCCGATATCGCCGATTCCGTTTCCATCGATATAGACGGAACCTGATTGAATTTTCCCGGCTACCTGCGCTGTGTTGCTACTTAAAGCAAGCACTTCGCCGTTATCCATGATGAAGCAGTTTTCTTCAGGGACACCGCAGTCGATCGCATGTTGGGCATGCATCTTCTGCATGCGGTACTCACCGTGGATCGGCATGAAGAAACGTGGCCTCATCAACCGGATCATCAACTTTTGCTCTTCCTGTCCGCCATGTCCGGATGTATGAATATTGCTCAGTTTGCCATGGATAACATCGGCTCCGGCTTTGAATAGCATATTGATTGTGCGAGATACACTGATCGTGTTGCCCGGGATCGGCGAGGAAGAGAACACGACTGTATCGCCAGGGTTGATTTGAATTTGCCTATGGGTGCCGTTTGCGATACGGGACAATGCAGCCATAGGTTCGCCTTGGCTTCCTGTACATAGGATTGTCACCCGATGGGAAGGCAGTCGATTGATTTGCTGCGCATCGATAAATGTATCTTTTGGAGCGTTAATATAGCCGAGCTCCTGTCCGATATTGATGGCCGCTTCCATGCTCCGTCCGAAAACAGCGATTTTTCTGCCGTTTGCAACCGCAGCTTCAACCACTTGCTGAAGGCGGTGAATATTTGATGCGAATGTCGCAAAGATAATGCGCCCCTCCACTTTACGGAAGATATCTTCAATACTTTCACCGACAAGCCGTTCACTCATTGTAAAGTGAGGGACCTCACTGTTAGTGCTGTCAGAAAGCAGGCATAGAACACCTTCTTTGCCGATTTCGGCCATTTTCGTCAGGTTGGCCGGTTCTCCAACAGGAGTGAAATCAAATTTGAAGTCTCCTGTATGGACAACTTGTCCAGGAGGGGTTTTCACCACGATACCGTATGAATCAGGGATACTGTGGGTCGTACGGAAGAATGTCACGGATGTCTTACGGAACTTAATGATGTCATCTTCTTTAATCTCGATCATTTTCGTTTGGCGAAGCAAACCGTGTTCTTCCAGTTTGTTTTTGATCAAGCCGAGAGCCAGTTTACCTGCATAGATAGGTACGTTTATCTGTTTCAGCAAGTACGGGATTCCTCCGATATGGTCCTCATGGCCGTGTGTGATGAAAAGCCCTTTGATCTTGTCTGCATTTTTCACTAAATAGGAATAGTCAGGTATTACATAATCGATTCCAAGCAATTCATCCTCCGGGAATTTAATCCCGGCGTCGATCAGGATGATTTCATCTTGGAACTGAACTCCGTACGTATTTTTTCCGATTTCACCAAGACCGCCAAGTGCAAACACGGCGGTCTGGTCATTTTTAACAAATTTCATATGTTATCATTGCTCCAATACTTTAAAATCTTCATTTTGTTTTTCGAACTCAAGGTATGCATCCGACACGGGACCTACATACTCGATGTTGTAGTTCTTTTCGTTCAGGATGTGTCTAACTTCACGAACAGAATCAGCTTCGACGTAAACTGTTTTTGTCTTTTCGCGTACAGGTGCCTCCACTTTGTCTTCTTGGTAATAAACTTTGTAAATCATGTTCATTCTCTCCTTAGTGCTATTGTTGACTATTTACTTATATATAAAAACAGCATATATCATCGTTATCGTAAACTGCTGTATTTATGGCTAGGTTGAAAAATATCATCATCTCTGTATTTATATCCATAATGGCGGGAATTAAAGCCTTCCGTTATGTAAAATTGAATACATGTAGTATTAGCATATCATTTTTTGGCGGAAAAATATATTCCTACTTCCAATTTCTCTATAATAGGTATTGTAGTGAACTTTTCAAGAAAGAACAAGCCCTTCGCATAATCGGAAGAACCTGTCCGCCAAAAAAATAAGCAATGGATTTCTTTCGAGTAAGCCCTTCCACTGCTTCCGAAGGGTCTTGCGCAATTTCTTTAGCATGAAGAAATTGCTCCTTTGCCTAGAGTATTGAAATGGGGAAAACAGAATGGTCGATGCAGATAAAGCTTATATTGTATTTTTCTTTTAGTATTCGGTAAAAATCATATATGTTGAGGGGAAATGCTTGGCAATTCGGAAGTCATACCTTGACTATAGACGATGCAACCATTTTAATTGGATGTGATACCGCATCAAATACATAAAGAAATGAAGGGATCTATTTGAGTAAGATTGTATTTTTTGATATTGATGGCACATTGCTTGATCATGACAAAAAGCTGCCTGAATCAACTAAGAAAGCTGTCCGCGCATTGCAGGATAGAGGTGTGTACGTTGCAATTGCTACTGGGCGTTCTCCCTTTATGTTCGAAGATCTGCGTAAAGAGCTTAATATAGAATCCTATGTCAGTTTTAATGGGCAGTACGTTGTTTTTGAGAACGAAGTAATCTATAAAAACCCGATTCGGAAAGAGAGTCTGAATAAATTGCGCGAAAAAGCCAAAAAACTACAAGCGCCATTGGTGTATATGGATGAAAATACAGTCCGCTCCACCATTTATTCCGACGACATAACGGAAACGCTGGCAACGTTTGCATTGCCGCATCCGGAGTTGGATGAACATTATTTTCTTGAAAAAGATATTTACCAAACCCTTTTATATTGTACGCCGGACAGCGAAAAAAGTTTCGAGTCATTGGACGAACATATCCGCTATATCCGCTGGCATCCGGTATGCATGGATGTCGCTCCGGCTGGCGGTTCAAAAGCAGTCGGCATTCTGAAGTTTCTGGAGAGGGCCGGCTTTGCGATTGAAGACTCATACGCGTTCGGGGACGGACTGAATGATATCGAAATGCTTGAAACAGTGGGCACCGGCATCGCAATGGGGAATGCCGTACCGGAATTGCTGAAGCACGCGGACATCGTGACAACAGCAGTGGACGAGGATGGCATCTACAATGGATTGCTGAAGGCAAAATTACTGTAAGCTATGAAAAGATGGCGCCGGTCACGACGGTTGTCATCTTTTTTTTAGGCTGTTTTCTAAGAAATTGTTGTTTTTACATAAGTTCGATAATGAAAACCAGTTGATTGGGAGCGGAAAGCGAGCAACCTGGAGCCTACTTCTTCATAGGCAACAAGGTTTGCGAAAACAGCCTTTTTTATGAAAAGGCGAGAGCAATAAGGGAGGACGAACGGAGAAAATCTATTTAAAAAACACCTTCTGTTGAACGCTCAGGCTTCATACCTGTTGTCTCAACGGAAGGTGTTTAATTCGACTCATTATCGTTCTAGGGCAGTTGCCCCCTCAATTGGTTTCAAAGGCTCTTTCGGATCGATCCGATCATAGAACAGAATTCCGTTCAGGTGGTCGATCTCATGCTGGAAACAAACGGCAGGAAGACCTCTTAAACGCAGTTTCACTTCTTTCCCGTCGTAATTTGTTCCGGTTACAGTCACTCTGGCATAACGAGGAACGTATCCAGGCACGTTTCTGTCGACGGATAAGCAACCTTCGCCGCTAGCCAGATAAACCTGTTCGACGGAATGACTGATGATTTTCGGGTTGAACAGAGCATAGCTGAATAGCTTGCCTTTTTCATCCGTAACATGGACAGCGATGATCCTCTTCGAAATATTGATTTGCGGAGCAGCAAGCCCGATGCCGGGACGCAACTTGTATTTTTTCGATAATTCCTCATCCTGGCTGTTGATGACATATTCGAGCATACTCTTTGCAGTCTCGATATCCATTTCGGAAGCAGGCAAATCAACTTCTTCAGCGACACTGCGTAATGTCGGGTGATCCTCCAAAATGATGTCTTGCATCGTGATCATAAAAAACACCTCTATTATATTTGTAAAAATATCTTATGCTGTGCACCATGTATGGCTTTATGATTTCAATAAAATCTTACCGTAAGTTGAAATGAATGTAAATGTCCGGCAACCAAAGACATGAATTTCCCGCCAAACGGCAGAGTATTGATTCTATGCGCCCGCATGCCTGCATACTAATGGGACAAGTCCCGAAAATATAAAGGAGTGTATGCGTTGAATAAAAAAACGGCTTTTCTCTTATGTGTGCTGGCTTGCCTGTTATTCGGGTGCGCTAGGCAGGATTCGGAACAAATTGTACTTGAGTATGTTGAAAAGGCGGAGCAAATGAACCGGCAACTAAGGGGAATACAGGTCAAGCTTGAGGAAATCGAGAAGAATGAATCCTATTTATATAAGAAGATGATGCATTCGAATGAAGAAGCTTTGATTGTACAGGCTTTGGAATATGCTGAACAAAGGAAGCAATATATAAAGGAGGAAGGGGATATATTGGCAAATATGATAGAAGACATTGATGCAATCGAAAAAGCGATGGACCACATTGAAGCCAATCGGATGAAGGGAAAAGCGGAAGATTGGTTTAAGGGACATCTAAAGAAAATGGAAGCTGGTAAAAAGTGGACGCTTGCGTACGCCGACAGTGTGGAAACAGATATCGAACTGTATCGAGCCTTCCAGAAGGGTGTGCCGATCCGAGATTTGCAGCTGCTAGTCGACAAAGCAAACGGACATTATGGAGAAATTAAGGAAGCACAATCTGTATATAATGAAAGCTACAATGTATGGATGAAGAAAAAGAATGAATTCGCCAGGCTGGTTGCCAAGTCCGATTCATAAACGAAAGCAGACAAATCCTAATCGGGGATTTGTCTATTTTTATTCCGGGAAAATGCTTTATAAAGGCTCTTTTGTTGAAGAAGGGGAGGGAGCTGCATGTGTACCAATACAGCGCTTTCAGAGGATTTTCGAGGAAAGTCATAAAAGAGTAGGATTTTGTGATACAGTAAACTACAGTATTATATAACAGATTTTAGATCAAATAGATTTTATTCAGAAAATAATGTTGATTTACTTACTCATGTTGGTAGAAGCAAATCATTTGACCGTTCAATGATTCATAGGTAAAATTTTCAGTGATCACAGATATTGTTATATAAACAACATGGCAATTTAGTGATACAGAAAGAAATACAATGAATAAAAAACCCTTGTATGTTTCTGTTGATGCTGGTTGTGGAACATACATAATGAAAGCAATAGATAAGAGACGTTACAGGGCTGATAAGGGTTTTGTATTAGGCAAGTCAAAAACCTTTTAACATATGAAAGGACGAGGTGAAGAGGATGGCTACAAAAAAAGTTAAGGCATTGTTTGATGCCGGAAAACAGATGGAAGCCGTTAGTGGGCAATTTAAGACGCTTCAGATTCTGGATGAAGAGGGGAAAGTCGTCAATAAGGATGCAATGCCTGACTTGACTGACGAGCAATTAAAAGAATTGATGACAAGAATGGTGTACACTCGTGTGCTTGATCAGCGCTCCATTTCTTTGAACCGTCAAGGCCGCCTGGGCTTCTATGCGCCGACTGCCGGTCAGGAAGCATCGCAGCTTGGTTCTCAATTCGCGCTTGAAAAAGAAGATTTCATTCTTCCTGGATACCGTGATGTGCCACAAATCATTTGGCATGGTCTTCCGCTGTACAAGGCGTTCTTGTTCTCACGCGGACACTACGTGGGCAACCAGGCTGATGGAGTGAACGTTCTTTCTCCGCAAATCATCATCGGGGCGCAATACATCCAAACAGCTGGTGTAGCACTGGGCATGAAGAAAAACAATGCGAAAACAGTTGCGATTACGTATACAGGTGACGGCGGATCTTCACAAGGTGACTTCTATGAAGGCATCAACTTCGCGGGAGCATTCAAAGCACCAGCAATCTTCGTTGTTCAAAACAATAGATATGCGATTTCCACTCCTGTTGAAAAACAATCTGCCGCGAAAACAATCGCACAAAAAGCAGTTGCTGCCGGAATCCCTGGAATTCAGGTGGACGGAATGGACGTACTTGCTGTCTACGCGGCAACACATGATGCACGTGAGCGCGCAATCAACGGCGAAGGTCCTACATTGATTGAGACACTTACGTACAGATACGGTCCGCATACAATGGCCGGAGACGATCCTACCCGCTATAGAACGAGCGATATCGATAATGAATGGGAGAAAAAAGACCCGCTTGTGCGTTTCCGTAAATTCCTCGAGGATAAAGGCTTGTGGACTCAAGAGGAAGAAGAAGCGGTAATCGAAAGAGCAAAAGAGGAGATCAAAGAAGCGATCAAGAAAGCCGATGCGACTCCGAAACAAAAAGTGACTGATCTAATGAGCATCATGTATGAAGAAATGCCTTATAACCTGAAAGAACAGTATGAAATCTACAAAGAAAAGGAGTCGAAGTAACCAATGGCTCAAATGACGATGATTCAAGCAATTACAGACGCGCTTCGCACTGAAATGCGCAATGATGAAAAAGTCCTTGTGTTCGGTGAGGACGTTGGTAAAAACGGTGGTGTATTCCGTGCGACAGAAGGTTTACAGGAGGAATTTGGGGAAGAGCGTGTATTTGATACACCGCTTGCCGAGTCTGGTATCGGCGGTTTAGCGATCGGTTTGGGCCTTCAAGGATTTCGTCCGGTTCCTGAAATCCAATTCTTTGGTTTCGTATATGAAGTAATGGACAGCATCAGCGGCCAAATGGCGCGTATGCGTTACCGTTCAGGAGGCACATATCATTCGCCGGTCACAATCCGTTCACCATTTGGCGGCGGCGTTCATACACCAGAAATGCATGCCGATAGCCTAGAAGGGTTAATGGCACAACAACCTGGCCTTAAAGTGGTCATTCCATCAACACCTTATGATGCGAAAGGTCTTTTGCTATCTGCGATCCGTGACAACGATCCGGTCATTTTCCTTGAGCATATGAAGTTATACCGTTCATTCCGTCAGGAAGTTCCGGAAGAAGAATACACAATCCCGCTTGGAAAAGCAGACATCAAACGGGAAGGGACAGACTTGACGATCATTACTTATGGCGCAATGGTTCAAGAATCATTGAAAGCGGCAGATGAATTGGCTAAACAGGATGTTTCTGTTGAGGTCATCGACTTGCGTACGGTAGCACCGCTTGATATCGACACAATCATTGCTTCTGTAGAGAAAACAGGACGCGCTATGGTCGTTCAAGAAGCTCAAAAATCTGCAGGTGTTGGCGCGAATGTAGTTGCTGAAATCAATGACCGCGCCATCTTGAGCTTAGAAGCCCCAGTTCTTCGTGTGGCAGCAGCAGACACAGTATTCCCATTCTCTCAAGCAGAGACTGTATGGCTTCCAAACCATAAAGACATCATTGAAACAGCGAACAAAGTACTTAACTTTTAATAATGGCAACGAAACAATGCAGGGATGAAATCGAGGAGGTTGAATAAGGTGTCATTTAAATTCAAATTACCAGATATCGGAGAAGGTATTCACGAAGGTGAAATCGTTAAATGGTTCATAAAACCAGGCGATAAAGTAGAAGAGGACGACGTGCTTTGCGAAGTGCAAAACGATAAATCAGTCGTTGAGATCCCGTCCCCAGTCAAAGGGACTGTTGAAGAAGTGCTTGTAGAAGAAGGAACAGTAGCAGTAGTAGGCGACGTGCTAGTAACATTCGACGCGCCAGGATACGAAGATCTTTCCTTCAAAGGCGACGAAAAAACGGAGTCCCAAGTGCAGACAGGCACTGGGGAAGCCGGCCAACAAGCCGACAAAGAAAAAGTAAAAGGCGAAAATGCTCCTGCTAGAGAAACAGGCGCTGGCGAACAGGAAGAGGCTAACACATCCAATAAACGTGTGATCGCGATGCCATCCGTTCGTAAATATGCCCGTGAAAAAGGTGTCGACATAGCAAAAGTAAGCGGAAGCGGCGATAATGGCCGTGTGCTTAAGAGTGATATTGATGCATTCCTTGAAGGCGGAAGCAAACAGGAGGCAAAAGCAGAAGCAGCGCCAGCAGAGAAAAAAGCAGCACCAGTTGTTTCAGAAGGCGAGTTCCCGGAAACACGCGAAAAAATGAGCGGCATCCGCAAGGCAATCGCCAAAGCTATGGTAAACTCAAAACATACAGCTCCTCACGTAACATTGATGGACGAGATCGATGTAACCGAGTTAGTTGCGCATCGTAAGAAATTCAAAGAAATCGCAGCTGAGAAAGGGATCAAACTAACATTCCTTCCTTATGTGGTGAAAGCTTTGACAAGCGCTTTGCGTGAATATCCAGCTTTGAATACATCTATTGATGATGCAACAAGCGAAATCATCCAAAAACATTATTACAACATCGGAATTGCTGCAGACACTGAAAAAGGTCTTCTTGTTCCGGTTGTTAAAAATGCAGACCGTAAATCCGTTTTCGCGATTTCCAATGAAATCAACGAGCTTGCCGGCAAAGCGCGTGACGGAAAACTTGCTCCAAACGAAATGAAAGGTGCTTCTTGCACAATTTCCAATATCGGTTCAGCAGGCGGTCAATGGTTCACGCCGGTCATCAATCATCCAGAAGTGGCAATCCTCGGTATTGGCCGAATTGCAGAAAAAGCGATCGTGAAAAATGGTGAAATCGTAGCTGCTCCAGTATTGGCGCTATCCTTGAGCTTCGACCACCGAATCATTGATGGAGCTACTGCACAAAATGCAATGAATCACATCAAGAGATTGTTGAACAACCCTGAACTACTATTAATGGAGGCGTAATAAAATGGTTGTAGGAGACTTCCCGATTGAAACAGATACTCTTGTAATAGGCGGCGGACCTGGCGGATACGTTGCGGCAATCCGTGCGGCCCAACTTGGACAAAAAGTGACCGTTGTAGAAAAAGCGACCCTTGGGGGCGTATGCTTAAACGTGGGTTGTATCCCATCAAAAGCTTTGATCTCAGCCGGCCATCGTTACGATCATGCAAAAAATTCAGCAGAGATGGGCATCTCCGCTGAAAATGTGAAACTTGACTTCTCTAAAGTTCAAGAATTCAAAGCAGGCGTCGTCAAAAAATTGACTGGTGGAGTTGCAGGCCTTCTAAAAGGAAACAAGATCGACACTGTTTACGGCGAAGCATACTTCGTGGATGCCAATACAGTCCGTGTCATGGATGAGAATTCAGCTCAAACATACACATTCAAAAACGCTATCATTGCGACCGGTTCTTCACCGATCGAAATCCCGAACTTCAAATACAGCAAACGTGTATTGGATTCAACGGGCGCTCTTAACCTTGAGGAACTTCCGAATTCGATGATTGTCATCGGCGGCGGCGTAATCGGTACAGAGCTTGGCGGAGCGTATGCAAACTTCGGTACAGAAGTGACAATCCTGGAAGGAACCGATGTGATCCTGAACGGATTTGAAAAACAAATGTCTCAATTGGTAGTGAAAAACCTGAAGAAAAAAGGTGCTACAATCGTAACGAAAGCTTTGGCTAAAGGTGTGGAAGAACTCGAAGACAAAGTCATCGTAACATACGAAGCAGACGGAAAAGAACAAAAAGTCGAAGCTGACTACGTTCTTGTCTCTGTAGGCCGTAAACCGAACACAAAAGAAATCGGCTTGGAAGAAGTCGGCATCAAGATGAGTGATCGTGGCTTAATCGAAATCGACAAGCAATGCCGCACAAGCATCGAGAACATTTATGCAATTGGTGATATCGTTGCAGGGCCTCAACTTGCGCATAAAGCTTCATATGAAGGAAAAATCGCAGCTGAAGCGATTTCAGGCCATGCATCTGAGATCGACTATCTTGGAATTCCAGCTGTGGCGTTCTCTGAACCGGAATTGGCGACAGTCGGTTATACTGAGAAACAAGCAAAAGATGAAGCCTTGGATATCAAAGCATCCAAATTCCCGTTCGCGGCGAATGGACGAGCGTTGTCTCTTAACACAACGGACGGCTTTATGAAGCTGATCACGAGAAAAGAGGACGGCTTGGTTATCGGAGCTCAAATCGCAGGACCTGGCGCATCTGATATGATCTCTGAATTGTCCCTTGCAATTGAAGCAGGTATGACAGCAGAGGATATCGCGATGACAATCCATGCCCATCCAACATTGGGAGAAATCACAATGGAAACAGCGGAAGTGGCGATCGGTAGCCCGATTCATATCGTAAAATAAAATAGATTACTAGACAGAGCCCGTTATGAGCTCTGTCTTTTTTGTTTACGTCACGTTTGTCTCGATAAGACGCCCCACAATATGACTGGAGTATTGCTAGAAAGCTGTTTTGGGAGTCAAAAGGAAGACAGACCTTTCCCTTAAAGAAAGATAGTCGGGGGGCCGGAACTTGGAAAATGATTTTCAGACCGGGAAGTTGTACATATAAAAGCAGGGGTGGGCATATACTGTCTAGGCGTAAAGAGGGACCGGGAGGAGGTGGATGCCGTGAAAAGCTATACCGTTTTTTTGATTCAGTTGATGGTATGGAGCGGCTATACGGTAGCGGAATGGCTATCTAGGCATGACCGATGGGTATTCAAGGCACTTATGTTTGTGCTTTTTTTACAGATGGCTCTTTATATAGGAAACAGTATACTGAAAGCAAAATCCAAGACGGCCATTGTCACCGTGACGAGCTTAGGGGTATATGGAGGCATCCACTTGATCCTCGGCAGCATCATGGCCCATACATAAAAGCCTCGTTCACACATATGTAAACTATATTCTGATAAATTTAAATTATTGTTATGTTAAAATAATAATATACAGGTTTCAGATTATGGAAGGATGATGTGTGATGGGCAAGGAAATCAGAAACGTTGTATTGTTGGGGCATCAGGGCAGCGGAAAGACGATGATCGCTGAAGCTTTATCCTACATATCTTGTTGTTCGGACAGATTCGGGCATATTGAGGAAGGGAACACCATCAGCGATTATTCCGAAGAAGAAAAGAATCGGAGGATTTCCATACAGACTTCTCTCATCCCCTTACTATATGGAACATATAAAGTGAATCTACTGGATTCACCGGGGTACTTAGAATTCGAAGGAGAGCGCGTACAGGCTTTGCAAGCCGCCGATGCAGCAATCCTTACAGTGAGTGCAAGATCCGGAATTAAAGTGGGAACAGAAAGAGGATTTGAGGCGGCAAAAACAGCTAAGTTGCCGATCACATTCCTGATTAATAAGATCGATAAGGAAAATAGCGATTACAAGAAAGTATACAATGGTTTACGCACTAAATTCGGGCCGAATGTCATAGCCTTGCAAATTCCTGTCGTCAAAAACGGCATAGTGGATGGAATCATTGATGTCATGGACGGTCATTATTCGAAGTATGACTTTGCCCGTAATCAAACAATCACAACAAATATACCCGCGGCATATGAAGAGGAGTACCAGGATGCCTATAAGACATTAATGGAGGTCATTTCGGAATCGAGTGAAGAGTATCTGATGATGTATTTGGAAAGAGGTTTCTTGACAGAGCAGGAAATGGCAGGCGGACTGCATGCAGGGCTGTTGGCAGGGGAAATCTATCCTGTTCTATATACAGCTGCCCAAACAGGAAAGGGGATCCAACTGCTTCTCGATTATATTTGTGAGTCTTTGCCTTCCCCTTTTGAGCGAACTTTCGAGTTTACGGATGCTGCCGGCGGACAGCAAACCGGTATGGTGTCAGAAGAGGGGACCGCTGCTGTCGTCTTCAAGACAATTGCCGACCCATTCGTCGGAAAGCTGTCTTTTGTCAAAGTACTTAAAGGCAGTTTGGATGTAAATTCTGCCCTTTACAATGCCAATCGGGGCGTAGAAGAGAAAATCAATCATCTGTATACGGTGCGGGGAAAAGAACAGAGGGCAGTCGATTCGATTCGGACAGGCGATATCGGATTGATTGCCAAACTGCAATCATCCAGTACTTATGACACTCTATGCAATCAATCAGCACTCATGAAAGTGCAGGTGGGGCATTGTGAGCCGCCGACATTCGAAAGAGTAGTTGTTGTGCCGAAAAAAAGCGATGAAGATAAAGTACTGGCCGGACTCATCAAAATCCAGGAGGAGGACCCTTCCATCATCGTCCGGCGTGACAATGAGTTCTTAGAGCTCCGGATCAGTGGGATGGGTGAAACCCACTTGGAGATTATAAAACATAAATTGGCTGACAAATTCGATATCACAATCGACTTTGCGCTGCCTCACATCCCGTATCGCGAGACCATCAACGGTCGGGCGGATGTACAAGGCCGTTTTAAAAAACAGAGCGGAGGGCATGGACAATTCGGGGACGTTACTATCCTGTTTGAACCGCGCCGGGACGGAGAAGACGGTTTATTATTCATCAACAAGATTGTTGGAGGAGCAATACCGAAACAATATATACCCGCGGTTGAAAAAGGGTTATGCGAATCGATGGGAAAAGGCGTGCTTGCAGGGTTCCCGCTGATCCGCCTGCAGGCTACCTTGCATGATGGCAGCTATCATACCGTCGATAGTTCGGAATACGCGTTCAAGGTGGCTGCCGCCATTGCTTATAAAGAAGGCATCGCTCATGCGGAGCCTTGCATCCTTGAACCAATCCTGAAGGTCGAAATGGATGTACCTACCGACACTATCGGGGATATCATGAGTGAATTGACGAGGAAGCGCGGCCGGATCCTCGGCATGGAAGAGATTAAGAACATGGAACATATTGTCGCAGAGGTCCCGCAGGCCGAAATGTTAAGTTTCACGACTGAATTGAAATCATGGACAAGCGGCAGGGGAAGGTTTACAAGCGAGTTTTCCGGGTATGAGGAATTGGCGGCTGACCTGGCAGCCAACATCATGAAGCAGCATGAACGAATCTGAAGATCAGGGCGGCGCTCCTAATGAAGCGCCGCCCTTTGCGCGCGCCTGGCATGGGTATAAGCTTTTGGGTGAAAGTCCCGAGCCTCGAAGGCAATAGTAGGGGTCAGCCAAAGACTGTAGTCTCTGGGGTTCCGTTTCACGTTGACGAAAGAGCCAAAGATTCGCATTGCTAAAGCAAGCATCCAGTGAATGAAGAAGAAAGTACGGGAAATCACTTCCAGGAAGATGCACTACCCAACGGAATACCGAATTGAAAAACTGAACCAGTATCTAACGGGGGGTGTGGATGCTTTGCGCTGTCGGATACGAAAACCATTTTCCGAATCATTGGATAAATGGATCCGTAGAAGACTCCGGATGTGCTTGTGGAAGAATTGGAAGAATCCAAGAACCAGGGTGAGGAGCCTTACCCAGCTCGGCGTCCCGAAAGGGAAGGCCTATGAATGGGGAGACAGTCGAAAAGGGTGTTGGCGCATCTTCAATAGCCCTATCCTAAGCAAAGCCCTTGGAAATGCCAATAGGCATTTCCAAGGGCTCAAAAGTCTACAAATTCGCTATAAAACCTTGCGTCACTTATCTTGATTGAACCGCCGTATACGGAACCGTATGTACGGTGGTGTGAGAGGTCGGGGGTTAGTCACCCATTCCTACTCGATCATTTGCGCGGATAGAAATACATGATTCGTTTATTAAACAGATGGAGTTCACCTTGCACTTTTTTCGCAAGGAACCTGCAGAACTCATTGGCTTTTGATTTGTCTCCGTACGTCGATGTACCGGCCAGCGAAACCTGTATGTATGTCTGTATGTGTCCATCCCGGGTTGTTTCCTGATCGATAGCGAGTGCAATCAGGTGATAGCGGTCTTCCGCGGATGAGAGGTAGAACCATTTCCCGGCGGAATCGGAAGTCTCCTTGATTTCATAGGGGAAAGCATGGCCACTGTAATCCCAATCTAGCTGCACGCCGGTCTTTGTGGTTATATTCCGGTAATAGCGGAATAAATCCTTCAGTTCTTCAATAGTGATCGTTTGTATGGCTGATTGAGGAACGAGTTTAATAAAAGCGCTTTCGGATACAGTCATGACAGAACAGCTCCTTTTATTGAATATCCATATTTTATCATATCTCACTTAGAAAAATGGAAAAATCATGGACGTTTTTTCGCTATCTTCCATATAATAGGGCAATGAAAAAGCAAGGGGAGGCCTGCAGATGGAAAGGTTCGGAAAATTGTACGACGAATACGAAAACGCGAGAGTCCGATTCGTGGGATTCATGACGGAAGAAACAAGGTGTGATTTCGGGATCGTGTTCACGGATATGTTCTTTGGGAAATTGTTGGTAATTTGCATGCAGACAGGACGCTCAGCCCTTTTGGACCAAGATGACCTAAAGGACCTCGATCACCTGCAATCGATTTTCAAAATTAAAAAACGGGAGGAAGCACAGGCTTTTGCCGACTTTTTTGATGCGGAGTTCCCGGCAGTGCCGTTCCACTTAGAATATGAATGATGTCCAATACGTATGCCACAGCCATTGTGGCATTTTTAGTATGGGGTAACTCTATTGTTGAAAAATGCTTATTATAAGGCTGACTATTATTTAAATGTTACATACAATTCAGGCTTGATTTTTCAAATGTGTTATATTATATTAGATGTAAGCCGGAAAACGGTTACAAAACATAAAGGGGTTTGGATAATGGGAACGATTATTTGTCAGACATGCAAGGGAACAATTGAGTCTTTTGAAGATGAAAAAGTCAGTGTGCTGTACTCTAAGTGTGATAGTTGTCACCCATGCCAAGATGAAAATAAATAATTGATTATATAGTACAAAAGACTGCAGCCATGGTTGCAGTCTTTTGTATTTTCCGGACCATCAAACATAGAATAGAAAAGTAGAAATAAAGAGAAGAAGCAAATATAATGAATTCGAAATATAGAAAATTGGCGACAAGGGGGAAATGAACATGCTGAACAGAATGTTAAGTTCAATCGGGATTGGTGCAACGAAGGTTGACACGAGATTGAATAAAGCAAGTTATACGGTCGGTGAGGATTTATCTGGCACAATCATCATCCGAGGGGGAAAAGTGGAACAACAAATCGATCGACTTTATCTCGCGTTAATGACAACTTATGAAGTAGAAAGCGACAACCGTAAATACACCAGGACTGCAGAGGTGGAGAAGTATCAACTGACTGAAGCATTCATGATCGGACCGGATGAAGTGAAGGAATTACCCTTCTCTTTCCAGCTTCCGTACGATGTTCCGATAACAAGAGGACGTACGAAGGTGTGGTTACAGACCGGACTAGATATCAAAAACGCTGTGGATCCGCAAGATCAGGATTTCATTGAAATCCAACCTCATCCGCTAGTCCTTCAGTTTTTGAAGGCTGCAAGAGAACTCGGTTTCCGCTTGCGAGAAGTAGAATGCAAGAAAGCTTCTTCATCAGTCAGCAGGAGATTTCCGTTTGCACAGGAATTCGAATTCAAACCGGTAAGCGGGGAATTCCGTTCCAAGTTGGATGAGCTGGAAGCCATCTTTTATGCTGAGAAAGACAGGGTCGAGGTTCTGTTGCAGATCGATCGGAGGGCTCGTGGGCTGGGTATTATGGAAGCGTTGGGACTTGATGAAACGTTCGTTAAGTTCTCATATACCGTACAGGATACACCGACTCTTAGCAGTAAGCTTGCTGCCATTATACGGAAGTATTGTTGAGGCAATTAAAATAGAAATGAATGAAGGAAGGCGCTCTGCCAGGGCGCCTTCGCAGACAGCGGTCAAATAATTTGTTGCTAATCCGGGGAACGGGGGACGGTCCTTTTAGTGGCAGAGGATGCTTGCATTGCCGAAGGCTGTAACATATGATGGACATGCATACCATAACCGTACATAATCTTCTGGTCAGGATAAAAAGCAGGGGGGAAGAGAATGAATTGGAATACAAGGGTGACAGAATTGCTCGGTATCAAATATCCGATCATTCAAGGAGGACTGGCTCATCTCGCGTATTCTGAGCTGGCGGCGGCTGTTTCTGAAGCCGGGGGATTAGGCCAAGTGACAGCGCTGAGCCTGGATACGCCGGAGATGCTGAAGCAAGAGATATGCAAGGTAAAAGCAGCCACTGCTAAGCCGTTCGGCGTCAATTTTGCCATAGGGGATCATGGGCGGCCGTTCGAGCATTACGTCGATGCTGCTTTGGGAGAAGGCATGCAGATTGCGACCATCACGGGCGGAAATCCCAAACCGGTCTTTGATGCCCTGAAAGGGACAAATGTGAAAAAACTAGTGTTGGTGGCTGCAAAACGCCAGGCTGTGAAGGCGGAGGAACTGGGGGCCGATGCAGTAATGGTCGTTGGCCAGGAAGGCGGTGGCCATCTAGGCAGGCATGATGTCGGTACGATGGTCCTGGTACCGCAAGTGGTGGATGCCGTATCCATTCCGGTCATCGCCTCCGGCGGCATAGGGGACGGACGTGGGTTGATGGCGGCATTGAGCCTGGGCGCAGAAGGCGTTGAAATGGGGACTCGCTTCATCGCCACGAAAGAATGCGTCCATGCGAGCGATGCCTATAAGCAAGCGCTGCGGAGAGGAACAGAGCTGGACACTGTAGTCATTAAGCGCTCGATCGGCGCGCCGGCCAGGGCCATCTCCAACTCGTTCACTGAGAGGATCCTTGAGCTCGAGGACAAGCAAGTGGGATATGATGGATTAAAAGAATATATTAGCGGACAGACTAACAAGAAATTTATCCACGAAGGGAAAATCGATGAAGGGTATGCCTGGGCAGGCCAAGTATTGGGGATGATCCATGACATACCTGCAGTCGAGGAACTGATCCAGTCGATGATCACAACAGCCGAAGGGATCCGGACGAAGTGGTAAAATGAACAGCAAAGAAAGAGTGAGGCATAAATGGAATATCAATACCCGTTGGATATGGATTGGAGCACAGAAGATATCGTACACGTCATTGCTTTTTACGAAGCGGTGGAAAAGGTGTATGAAAAGGGAATAGCACGTACTGATTTCATGGACAAATATCGCCGGTTCAAACAGATTGTCCCGAGCATAGCTGAAGAAAAAAGAATCGGCAAAAATTTTGAGGATGTAAGCGGCTATTCGATTTACCGAGCCGTACAGGCCGCCAAGAAAGCAGCGGAAGATCGGGTAAAGCTATAAGAAGAAAACTTGTCTTGCTAGAAAAATGAGATAGCAGATCAATAGACGGCCTAAAAAGGAAGATCAGCCATAAAGGAGCTGATCTTCCTTTTTTTAAAATGTATTTTAAGGTCTAAATACCCTTGACAATTATGGATTCATATCAAACGGCTGGAGCCGTTCTATGTTTACGTAAGCTTGTAAAGGGGTAATAATGTTACAAATACATCATGAAATGTTCGGTACAGTTCTTTGCCGGACATCTTCACCGCTTTTTCGCGGGGAATTTGATATCCGCACAGCAACTCAGCCTTTTTCACATTTTGGAGCCGATCCGTCATCTTGAGAAGATCATCTTCGGACAGGTTGCTGTGAGGTAACACTTCCGGTTTCATATGATCAACTGACCACACATAATCTTCAGGGATCTGCTTTCTGATGGCAGAAAGATTTTCTTCAAGGTTTTTTCCGATTTTTGCTTTATCGGGAGCTTCATAAATGACAGCAAACCAGATGAAAACATGCGTCTCCCATAGTCCGACCTGGAAATGGGGAAGCATTTTATAGCCCCTTTTGTTGGCGGCGAAAGCAACCCAAGTATCGTTAGGCGGGTTAATTGTCCGTCTGGCATGCTTAGCCACATGAGGAAACATTACCTCACCTGTTAATGCTGACAGATCCTGTGCCAATTGTTGTCCGATTGTTTCTAGCTTTGGGCGAATGCGTGTTGTGAGGGCTTCCATGCGCGGTTCCAATCCATCGATTGTGAACACATTGAAATCCTCGGCGGAAAATCCTGTAAAGTTCATTAAGTCAGCCTCCTGCATAGTTGATGATGGTTTCATCTTACCATATTCGGCTTTTTGACGGCTAACGAAGTGCTGTGACTCGCTTGATTGAACACTGGAGTTGTAATTATTTGAAAATTTCGTAAATGTGCAGAGGGGGATTAAAAGTGAAACAAGTGATCAATTCGGCCATGAAAACAAGGCAATATGAGAAAAAGAGGACAGCTGTCCTAAGGTTGGAGATGGATTATGAACTTGCGACCTTATATGATGCAATGAAGGATAATGATTTCCAGCAAAAGAAAAAAAGTAAACAAAAGCTCGAGCGAATCCGTAGAGAATTAATGAAATTAGATGTATTATAATACCAAATCAATCCAGAAAATACTGAATAAAGGACAGTGAAGCGGGCTCAATATAATAGAATATAGGGTCCGTTTTCGCATTAGCGGAATTTTAAATAATCGGTTGCTTGTCAGCATAGAAATCAGCTTCAACATGCTCATTTTTTCCGCATGATAAAAAAACAGCAGCCAGTTGAAAGTACAAAGGAACAGGGGGATATGGAATGAATACAAAATGGGAACAAATAGCCGGTGACGCTGAGAAATGGATGAAGGAAGCAACGGAAAACATTAAGCATTCCTTTCAGGAAGTGCTGGAGATCACTTCGAAATCACATAAAAACGATTTGGTCACCAATATTGACAAGGAGGTAGAGGCATTCTTTTACGAAAAAATAACCGATTCCTATCCGGGGCACGTGATCCTTGGAGAAGAAAGTGCACACAAAGAAAAAATCGATTTGACGAACGGCACCGTGTGGATTATTGATCCGATTGACGGAACCCTCAACTTCATCCATCAGCAAAGGGAGTTTGCGGTATCAATCGGGGTTTATGAGAACGGAGTCGGCAAGGTCGGACTAATCTATGATGTCATGAGGGATGAGATGTATGTGGCGATAACCGGACAAGGGGCGTATTTGAATGGCGAGCGCCTCCATCGGTTGGAGGAGGGACAACTCAGTGAGAGCTTGATTGGCCTGAATGCTTTCTGGTTGCTGAACAGCAAAAGCATTCCTTCTTCGGGGCTAAAGAGGATCGTCCAACAATCAAGGGGAATCCGTTCGTATGGATCGGCGGCTCTTGAAATCACAAGCGTCGTCTCCGGAAGAATCGACGGATATATATCCCTCAATCTGGCGTCTTGGGATATAGCCGGAGGGATGGTGCTTTTGAATGAAGTCGGCGCCATTTTCTCCGATGGGGGAGGTAAAGCCATCGATCTGAATGGAAAAACGACCTTTGTAACAGCAAAGCCTGGTCTATACGACGAATTGATGAGTGTTTTACATCAATGAAAAAACGCAGCCCCGGTCGGCTGCGTTTTGCATTTGGATCATATGGTTGTCCTCAACGGCTTTCCTGAAAGATTAGCGCTAGAGTCTGCCTGCTTCGCGGAATCTTTTTTTTGTGGCGAAACCATATCCCATGATGCCGCATAATAGGACAATTGCGAGCAGGACACCGATGATGCTGCGAAGGGCAACTGCCAGACCGATCAAGGACATGGCTGCAGCCGCCAAGACCGCCAGTAATAAGAAAATCATCTTATTTTTCAAATAACTCACCCTCCCTAAAAATTACCTACAAGTAGAATTCTTTGAACTTGTATGGTATAGTATATAGGTTAATCTTGAAATTATAGGAGTGGAACGCTTGAATCTTCGTACAGATATACGCAATATAGCTATTATAGCACACGTTGACCACGGGAAAACAACTTTGGTCGACCAGTTACTGAAACAATCCGGAACGTTCAGGGAAAATGAACAAGTAGCGGAAAGAGCAATGGATTCCAATGATATAGAAAGAGAACGCGGTATCACGATTCTGGCGAAAAATACAGCCGTTCAATATAAAGATACAAAAATCAATATCCTCGATACTCCAGGACACGCTGATTTCGGTGGAGAGGTAGAACGGATCATGAAAATGGTCGACGGCGTGGTCCTTGTCGTCGATGCATATGAAGGATGTATGCCGCAAACACGCTTCGTACTGAAAAAAGCACTGGAGCAAAAAATTACGCCGATCGTCGTTGTGAACAAAATCGACCGTGATGCAGCAAGACCGGAAGAGGTTGTCGATGAAGTGATCGACCTGTTCATCGAGTTGGATGCAACGGAAGATCAATTGGAGTTCCCGGTCGTCTATGCATCAGGCATTAACGGGACAGCTTCTTTGAGCCCGGACCCTGCCGATCAGGAAGAAAACATGATGGCTTTGTTCGAAGCGATCGTAGACAATATCCCGGCGCCAGAGGATAATCGTGAAGAGCCGCTTCAATTCCAGACGGCTTTGCTTGACTACAACGACTATGTTGGCCGTATTGGTATCGGTCGCGTCTTCCGCGGTACGATGAAAGTGGGCCAAGAGGTTGCCTTGATGAAATTGGATGGCTCCGTCAAGAAATTCCGTGTAACGAAAATCTTCGGATTCTCCGGCCTTCGCCGCGTGGAAATTAATGAAGCATATGCCGGCGACCTAGTGGCCGTATCCGGTATGGAAGACATCAACGTAGGGGAAACTGTTTGTCCGTTCGACCATCAGGAAGCACTTCCGGTCCTTCGTATTGATGAGCCTACGTTGCAAATGACCTTTTTGGTCAACAACAGCCCATTCGCCGGACGTGAAGGGAAATGGGTTACGGCACGTAAGATTGAAGAACGCCTGCAATTGCAGCTGCAAACAGACGTTTCTTTACGTGTTGACCCGACGGATTCTCCGGATGAATGGATTATCTCTGGACGCGGGGAGCTTCACTTGTCCATCCTGATAGAGAACATGAGACGTGAAGGCTTCGAACTTCAAGTATCCAAACCGGAAGTTATTGTCCGTGAAATCGATGGCGTGCGCTGTGAACCGGTAGAACGAGTTCAAATTGATGTTCCGGAAGAGCACACAGGCGCTATCATGGAATCGCTTGGCGCCCGTAAAGGTGAAATGCTTGATATGATCAACAATGGAAACGGCCAAGTTCGTCTAGTCTTCAATGTGCCTGCGCGCGGCTTGATCGGATACTCCACTGAGTTCCTAACATTGACACGCGGATTCGGTATCCTAAACCACACATTCGACAGCTATCAGCCGATGGCTACCGGCCAAGTGGGCGGACGCCGACAAGGTGTGCTTGTATCAATGGAAAACGGAAAAGCGACGCAATACGGCATCATGGGTGTTGAAGATCGCGGTGTGATCTTTGTGGAGCCTGGTACAGAAGTATACGAAGGAATGATTGTCGGCGAACATAACCGTGAAAACGATTTGACGGTCAATATCGTAAAAGCAAAGCAAATGACCAACATGCGTTCTGCCAACAAAGACCAAACAACAACAATGAAAAAACCGCGCATTATGTCTCTTGAGGAAGCATTGGAGTACTTGAACGATGATGAGTACTGTGAAGTAACGCCTGAGAGCATCCGCCTGCGCAAGAAAATCCTTGATAAAGGCGAGCGTGAGCGTGTAGCGAAAAAGAAAAAATACGCAGAAACGAACTGAGTTTATGCCTGAAGTATCCCAAAGGGGTTTCCCCTTTGGGCACTGCTTTATCTATTACTGTTATTGATGACATAGGGGGATTAAGGGATGGAATCGACAATAACGGAAAGAATGACATTTTTTGCTGCCTTATTCGAAATCGACAAGAACCCTGAAACAGGAATGTGGTATTTGTATCTTACAATTTTAGTTCTGGCTTCTATTGTCTATAAATTGGGATTTGCCAAAAAACTTCTATGGTGGCAAAACGTCATCATCTATGGATGCCTGGCATTCGGATGTACGATTCTTTCATTCTTTGCGGCTTTCCTGCCGATAGCTGAGGGACTTTTCATCACAGCGCTTTTTTTGGCGATCTATCGCCTTCGGTTGCATCTGCACAGGAAACAGCAAAATAATGTCGGCTCATAATGCGCCGGGATGAACAGGGGGAGTATATATGAAATCGCTTCAAGATGCTCTATACAACTGGTTATCCATAAAAGTGGTGAGTGACGCAAGGCCTGACGATAAGGCCGCGAAGGAAACAACGAACATGTTCCGCGACATCCTCCATCAAGACCATCACATCTCAGACATACAAATCGAAAAACAAGAAGACATGTACCGGCTGGCATACATACAGAGCGGGGAAGCTGGGAAAGCCCGTTTTCCCGTTGATTTGATTGATTGCATGCTTGACAGCATCAATGAACATCCGGAACGGTATAAGAACTATAACTGAAGAAGGGACGGCTCTAGCGGGACCGGCCGTACGGAATAAAAAAGAAAGCGGGGCATTCAGTACATGCCACCGCTTTCTTTTTTGGTCAGTGGGTGAAAGGAGTCCTGTCTGCTGCCCTTCCCGTGCCTTCGCCCATCCTGCTTATGTTTTTGGTTAGTCACTCACCAGCCGTTATCCTTCGTGTCCGGCTTGCGGAAGACAAAATTTCCCGAATCGAGGCGTTTCATGGTGTTTTCCTCGATACGCTTATGGCAGGTGTCGCACATGAATGTATGTATAGGGCGATTCCGAAGTTTCTTCGCCAACGGAGTATCGTCTGGCAACGTTTGGATCGTATCGCAAATCACGCATTTTACTCTCATAGAACACCTCTAACAATTGATGGTAACAGTATACCATGTTTTTAGAGGGAAGGATATATGATCCGACAAGAGAGTTTGGCTTCTAAGCGTTGGCCGAGCTACATATATTTTTAGCAAAGAGTGACGACATTCATATACTGTAGTATGAATGACAGACTGTTGACAAATGCCTGCCGGGCTGCTTGCGGCCTTAGGAGCAGAGAGAGCCGGATTTGTCTGCAACCTGGGATTCGAATGCCGTCATATGAATGATCTGTTATCCCGTATAAGGGACAGTCGGGCTCCCGGATCAAGAATGCAGAAGGATCCGCCGAGCAACAGGGGCTTTCTTTTAGCAGGGGAGCCTGAATTACTCCCGGTAGGAGGCATGAGATTGAACAAAATATATGTGTTGGATACGAATGTATTATTGCAGGACCCGTATTCGATTTTTTCATTCGCGGAAAATGATGTAGTGATTCCGGCGGTTGTACTCGAGGAAGTGGATTCAAAGAAACGGAATTTGGATGAGGTCGGTAGGAATGCTAGGCATATATCCAAAATCATCGATAAGCTTCGTGAATCCGGAAAAATCCATGAAAAAATCGCGCTTGATAATGGCGGGACGATTCGCATAGAGCTCAATCATAAATACTTTCAGCAGCTTCAGGAAATCTTCGTGGAGAAAACAAACGACAACAGGATATTGGCTGTCGCGAAGAATCTGTCTCTTGAAGAGCAGGCGATGGAGAATGGCAGGCAGGTGATCTTGGTCAGTAAGGATACGCTTGTCCGAGTGAAGGCAGACGCCCTGGGGCTTATCGCAGAAGACTATTTGAATGACCGTGTCGTCAATTTCGATGATGTGTATAGCGGATATTCGGAAATGTTCGTGCCGGAACAGACAATCAATATGTTTTACGCGAAAGGGGAGTGGCCAATCGAACCGGGCTGGCGCCATGATCTGCAGCCTAATCAATTCGTCATTATGAAGGATGAGCTGGGAGGGAGCAGCTCGGCAATTGCAATGGCTGACAGTCAGGTGAGGACGCTGAAACGGCTTGTGTTCGAGCAGGAGAGGACGTGGGGCATAAAGGCGCGGAATGTACAACAGACGATGGCACTGGAGTTATTGCTGCGCGAAGATATACCGCTTGTAACAATGATCGGAAAGGCAGGTACGGGCAAGACATTGTTGGCGCTGGCGGCGGCTCTTATGCAGACCGAGGATCTCGGACGCTATCAGAAATTGTTGGTCGCCCGCCCGATCGTGCCGCTCGGAAAGGATCTCGGGTTCTTGCCGGGTGAGAAGGAAGAGAAGCTGAGGCCATGGATGCAACCGATCTATGATAATCTGGAATACTTGTTCAATACAAAGAAGCCGGGGGAGTTGGATGCGATACTGGCAGGTATGCATTCTATTGAGGTCGAGGCGCTCACCTATATTCGAGGCAGGAGCATACCGGAACAATTCATGATTATCGACGAGGCGCAAAACCTGACGAAGCATGAAGTCAAGACTATTCTTACAAGAGTAGGTGAGAGGACAAAGGTGATACTGATGGGCGACCCGGAGCAGATTGATCATCCTTATCTCGATGAATACAATAACGGTCTTACTTATGCGGCGGAGAAGTTCAAGCAACAGCCGATCAGCGGTCATATCAAGTTGGTGAAGGGAGAACGTTCGATGCTGGCGCAGCTGGCCGCCAATATATTATAAAAAAGTGCCTCCCGCTGTAATCAATACAAAGGGAGGCACTTACGTTTGTTAGCGGATCTCGAAAAGCCGGACACCTTTGATGCGCTCATCCATCGTTCCGCGATGATATAGATGGATGGGGCCATCATCACCAGTTAATGCTTTCCCTTTTTCAGAGAAACATAGTACGAAGCTTGAGGCGGCGGACAGCGGGAATTCATAAGTCCCCTCATCGGTGTGGACGAGCAATGTTTCAGCGTGATCCGAAGGAGCTGAGTTGGCCAGGAAGTGACCGAGGCTGATGCCGTACGTTTCGGACAGCCATTCTTTTTTCTTTGAGAACGTCGCCTTGTTTTTGTTCGGGGAAGGGGCGTTGTTCCCTTCGGTCACCTCTTTATCCCATTGTGCTGATATCGCTTTCGTATACGCTTCTAGGGCATCGGCAACTTCTGCGGGCGCCGCAAAGAACTCAGTGAGCTTTTTCTTTCTTTCGTCGAAGATCCACACGCTGGGATCCAATGTGATCGGATAAGAAACGTTACCTGTTATTTGGACAATTCGTTCCATGGACGTACCCCTTTTTATATGTATTTCTTTCTAGTATATCGGACCGGCTGGCTGATGAAAAATATCTCGCATTCCGCAGTAGGGAAATCGGTTGTTTTTGCCATGTGCTTCCTTTCTTTTCTTGCATTTTGATAGTAGAAGGGGTAAAATCTATAGATAGATTAATTAGTTAATCGCTCTGAAATGGGGGATTTTTTAAAATGAGTTCCGGAGTAATCGTAGATCATCGAGAAAGAGCATATGTCCTGTTACAGGCGGATGCAGCTAAAATATTGAAACTGATTCAAGTGCAGATGGATAACCTGACAATGCCTCAATGCCCTCTATATGAGGAAGTTTTAGATACACAGATGTATGGCCTCTCGAGGGAGATTGATTTCGCCATCCGGCTGGGATTGGTGGCGGAAGACAAAGGGAAAGCGCTTCTTGAAGAATTGGAGCGCAAGTTATCAGCACTGCATGAAGCTTCTCAGAAAAAATAACAGTTCCTGAAAACTCAAACAATCATTGTATTGTTTGAGTTTTTTTTACAGATAATGCCTTCTGGAAAAAATCTATATGAATTATCGGCAAAAGTCTTTAGAATAGGGGTATACACCTTATGATAGAGAGAAATGCACAAAACAGGGAGTGTTGGATAATGTTGTATACTAATTATCCAATGTGTTATACTATATTGGTATTCCGCCCGTTTCGTGAATGACATGCAGGCGAGGAGGAATGAAATGGTAAAGAAAATAGTAAAGTCTTATGATTATAGTTTGATTTTGGCTATCATCCTGTTAAGCTTGTTCGGGCTAGTCATGATCTACAGCGCCAGCATGATCGTAGCCACGACCAAATATGAGGTGCCGAGCGACTATTTCTATGATAAGCAAAAGCTGCATCTGATTATTTCTTTGTTTGTGTTTTTGTTTTTTGCGGTCCTGCCATATAAAATTTATCAGCATAAGTACATATTGACCTCTATCATATTCGGTTCGGTCGGTGTTTTGCTGCTGATAGACCTGGTCGGGGTGAATGTTAACAATGCCCAAAGCTGGATCGAAATCGCTGGGTTCAGGCTCCAGCCGTCCGAGTTCATCAAGGTCGGTATGATCATTTATCTATCGGCTGTCTATGCAAAAAAACAAAGCTACATAGACAATTTCAATGCCGGCGTCCTGCCGCCGATCATCGTGCTTATCGTGATCTGCTTTTTAATTGTTCTCCAGCCGGATATTGGTACAGCAACAATCATCTTCTTGATCGGGGCGACCATCATCATTTCTTCCGGCATGAATATGAAAAGCCTGATGAAGCTGTTTGGCATCGTATTGGTCGGAATCCTGCTCATATCACCGTTCCTTTATTTCAAGGCGGATGATATCTTTACAGAAACGAGGATGGGCCGGATCAACAGCTTCATGAATCCATTCGACTATGAAAGCAACGAAGGCTATCAGCTCGTAAACTCGTATCTTGCGATCGGGAATGGCGGTGTGAGCGGCCAGGGCCTAGGGAACAGCGTTATGAAGTACGGCTACTTGCCGGAACCGCATACGGACTTCATCATGGCGGTCATTTCTGAGGAATTGGGAGCCAAGGGTGTCATCTTCGTCTTAGGCAGTCTGTGCTTCATCATCCTGAAAGGCTACAAGGTGGCAGCGAAGTGCCGGGATGCATTCGGCAGCCTGCTGGCAATCGGAATATCAAGTATGGTGGCGATTCAGGCGTTCATTAATTTAGGCGGTCTCACCGGTTTGATCCCCATCACTGGGGTTACACTTCCTTTTATCAGCTATGGGGGATCATCGATCTTACTGCTTGCCGTTTCCATGGGCATACTAGTAAATGTGTCGATGTTTGCCAATTTCGAGAAAAAATATAAAACACCGAAACAAGAACCGGTTTCCGATGAGTATGAAGGCTTCTCTGTCAAAAGCTACTCTGTTAATTGAGTGTATAACAAAGGAGCCTAAGGCTCCTTTGTTACATAATATATATACTTAGAAAAGTGGGTGTGAATATGGAAAGACGTATCAAGAAAGTGTTAGCTGCGAACCGCGGCGAAATCGCTATCCGTGTTTTCAGGGCGTGTACCGAATTGGATATTCGGACTGTCGCCATTTATTCAAAAGAAGACTCTGGTTCTTATCATCGCTTCAAAGCGGATGAGGCTTACCTTGTTGGGGAAGGCAAGAAACCGATCGATGCGTATCTGGATATTGAAGGGATCATTGAAATCGCAAAAGAAGCGGATGTTGATGCCATCCATCCGGGTTATGGCTTCCTGTCCGAGAATATCGAATTCGCGAAACGATGCGAAGAAGAAGGTATCATTTTCATAGGGCCTGAAACAAGGCATTTACATATGTTCGGTGATAAGGTACGCGCAAGGACACAGGCTGAACTGGCGGGGATACCTGTCATTCCGGGCAGTGACGGTCCCGTGTCAGGTGTGGAGGAAGTATCGGCGTTCGGCGAACAATACGGATATCCAATCATCATCAAAGCATCTCTTGGCGGCGGAGGGCGAGGCATGCGCATTGTCAAAAGCGCTGAAGAGGTCAACGAAGCATATGACCGAGCCAAGTCAGAAGCGAAAGCGGCATTCGGCAACGATGAAGTATATGTGGAAAAATTTGTCCAGAAACCTAAACATATTGAAGTGCAGATCCTAGGGGATAGCCAGGGGAACATTGTTCACCTATATGAACGTGATTGCTCCGTCCAAAGGCGCCATCAGAAGGTGGTAGAAATCGCGCCGTCCATTTCCCTATCAGAGCAGTTGCGTGAAGACATTTGCGCTGCGGCCGTCAAGCTGGCAACGAATGTCGGTTACATAAATGCAGGGACTGTGGAATTCTTGGTGGCAGGAGATGATTTCTATTTTATCGAAGTCAATCCGCGTGTCCAAGTCGAGCACACTGTAACAGAAATGATCACCGGTATTGATATTGTTCAATCCCAAATCCTCATCGCAGAAGGCTATAGCCTACATGACAGCAAAGTGAATATCCCATCCCAGGACAAAATCCCTTTATTCGGTTTTGCCATTCAATCACGAATCACTACAGAAGATCCGCTCAACCATTTCATGCCGGACACCGGGAAAATCATGGCTTACCGTTCAGCGAGTGGTTTCGGGGTCCGTCTGGATGCCGGAAATGCTTTCCAGGGAGCCGTCATTACGCCATACTATGATTCCTTGCTCGTTAAGGTATCCACATGGGCTTTGACCTTTGAACAGGCATGCAACAAAATGAGCCGTAACCTGAAGGAATTCCGGATCCGCGGAATCAAGACTAACATCCCGTTCCTTGAGAATGTCATCAAGCACGAGAAATTCACGTCTGGCAGGTTCGATACCTCATTCATCGATACGACACCTGAGCTGTTCGTCTTCCCTGTGAGAAAAGACCGGGGGACAAAAATGCTCCAATATATCGGCAATGTGACAATCAACGGCTTCCCGGGAATCGAGAAGCAGGAAAAGCCTCTTTTCGAGAAGCCGAGGCTCATCCACCTGCCGCATGATCTGCCGTATGGATCGGGGACGAAGCAAATCCTCGACGAGCGCGGTGCTGACGGGCTTGTTCAATGGGTGAAGGACCAAAAAGAGGTGCTGATCACTGATACAACATTCCGTGATGCCCATCAATCATTATTGGCGACACGTGTGCGGACGAATGACCTGCTGCAAATTGCGGAACCGACAGCGAAGCTGCTTCCGAATCTGTTCTCGACAGAAATGTGGGGCGGGGCCACATTTGATGTTGCCTATCGCTTCCTGAAAGAGGACCCGTGGGAAAGATTGCTGAAACTGCGTGAGCAAATGCCGAATATTCTGTTCCAGATGCTGCTCCGCGGCGCGAATGCAGTCGGGTACAAAAACTATCCGGATAACGTCATCCGTGAATTCGTCAAACAGTCGGCGAATGGAGGGATTGACGTCTTCCGTATTTTCGACAGCCTGAACTGGGTGAAAGGTATGGAGGTGGCGATTGAATCGGTGCGCGATAGCGGAAAGATTGCTGAAGCTGCCATTTGCTATACAGGGGACATCAATGATCCGACAAGGACGAAGTTCGATATCGAATATTATAAAAATCTTGCCAAGGAACTGGAGAACCAGGGCGCGCACATTCTTGGCATTAAAGATATGGCAGGCTTGCTAAAGCCAGAAGCGGCTTATCGCCTGATTTCTGAACTGAAGGATACGATTTCCATTCCGATCCATCTGCACACACATGACACAAGCGGCAACGGAGTGTTCATGTACAGCAGAGCAACAGCGGCCGGGGTCGACATCGTCGATACAGCGGTGAGCTCAGTGGCCGGTATGACATCGCAGCCGAGCGCGAACACATTGTATTATGCTCTGGAAGGCAATGAACGCCAGCCGAAGCTGGATATCGATGCGCTTGAGAAATTGTCTTGTTATTGGGAAGACGTCCGCGGATTTTACAAAGACTTCGAAAGCGGCATGATTGCCCCTCACACTGAGGTGTACAAGCATGAAATGCCTGGCGGCCAGTACAGCAACCTTCAACAGCAGGCAAAAGCGGTCGGTCTTGGGGACCGTTGGGAAGAGGTTAAGGACATGTACAGCCGCGTCAACCATCTGTTCGGCGATATCGTCAAAGTGACACCGTCCTCAAAGGTTGTAGGGGATATGGCTTTGTTTATGGTCCAAAATAATCTGGATGAAGAGCAAGTCATCGCCAAAGGAGACACCCTGGATTTCCCTGATTCCGTAGTGGAACTGTTTGAAGGCTATTTGGGACAGCCGGTCGGAGGATTCCCTGAAGAGCTCCAGAAAGTCATCCTGAAAGGGAAAGAGCCGATCACGGTAAGACCGGGTGAGCTGTTGGAAGATGTTGATTTTAATGCCTTGAGAGAGGAACTGTTCAATCAATTGAACCGACAGGTGAATGATTTCGATGTCATCGCTTATGCGCTCTATCCGAAGGTGTTCCTTGAGTACGCCAAAACATGTGAGCGTTTCGGCAACATGTCGGTGCTTGACACACCGACATTCCTGTACGGCATGACGAGAGGAGAAGAAGTCGAAGTTGAGATCGAGATAGGGAAGACGCTGATCGTGAAACTAGTCTCAGTCGGACAACCTCATGCAGACGGAACACGTACCGTCACTTTCGAGCTGAACGGCCAACAGCGTGAATTGTCGATAAAAGACGAAAGCATCACATCGCTTGTGGATTCCAAACCGAAGGCAGATACGGGCAATCAGTCTCATATTGGCGCAACCATGCCCGGAACGGTCATTAAGGTGCTCGTGGACCAAGGGGATGAAGTACAGAAAGGGGATCATCTCATTATCACAGAAGCAATGAAGATGGAAACGACTGTTCAGGCTCCGTTTACTGGAGTCATCAAATCCATTCATGTGTCCAACGGTGAAGCAATTGCCACTGGGGACTTGCTGATGGAGATTACAAAAGGATAAGCAATCAGAAAGCCCGCACAATTGACTGTGCGGGCTTTTTTTCGCTGTTAATCCCTGCCCAAAAGCTGATGGCTGTTTTGTCCCTTGCTTTTGAGTAGGGCACTATTTTTTTCACTGCGGCTGGCAAGCAGCAACAGATAGGTCAAAACACCGAATAGACAGGAGATGAATAGTGCATGCGCCAAAGCTATATATAGATTGAGTCTTGAGAAGATGATGAATGCCCCGCTTCCGACCTGCATGACCAATAGTGTGAAGCTGATGATCCATCCCCAGTAGACGACTTTTTGGTCTTTGTAATGCCTGATTGCCAGGATGGTGGCATAGCCGATCCAAATAAAGACGAGGGCAACAAGGGCCCGATGGCCCATCTGAACCCATTCATACAAGTTATCCGGGAGGGAAAATGGCTGATCATTCCGGCACAGCGGCCAGTCCGGACAGACAAGGGATGCATCCGTGTGGCGCACGAGAGCCCCAGAATAAACGACTAAATAGACGTATAATAGAATGCCGACGATATGAAAATTCATCCGTTTATCGATAATGACCTTTTCCGCTTCGAATCGTTTATCCACTTCCCAAATGAGCAAAGTCAGCAGGAAGACAGCCGAGAAAGAGATGAGAGAGATGCCGAAGTGGGCGGCCAGCACGAAATCATTCTGTCCCCACATGACGGCTGCAGCCCCAATCAATCCCTGAATGACGAGGAACGAAAAGGAGAGGACGGACAGAAACTTGGTTTCCCGTATATCACCAATTGCTTTCCAGCTCCACACCGACAGGATGAGGACCATGATTCCGACTACCCCGGAAACAACACGGTGAGCCAACTCAATCACGAGCTCCATTGTAATGTCGGTGGGAATCAATTGTCCGTGGCAAAGAGGCCAGCTTGTCCCGCATCCAGCTCCCGACTCCGTTTTTGTGACGAGCGCCCCCCCAAGCAATATAAGCAGCATACCGAATGTGGTAAGTACCGCAAACCATTTTAAAACACGATGCACTGAAAATTCACCCTCTTAAGATAGTATATATTTATCAGAATATTTTATTTGCCAGTATTTTCATGGCTACCCCTCCTATAATAAAGAAAAAAGGCCCCCGTTTCAAACATTATTAAGAAATAGTGGCATAGGTTCATGAAAATTCCATATTTTCTTCTAGCTGTCCAGCTAAAAGACAGCTGGGAAGGGGAAATCCGGGAGAAGGTCAACAAAAGAGTTGAATGGTTGGGAAAAATCTGATAGAAATAGATGAATGAAGATTTCGAAACTGTTAAAGTGGGTCTTCAAAGGGTGGCAATCATGCATGGAAATCAAGGAACCTTCCCCATTTCCAGCCTTTGATCAAGCCCTGTAAAATGCCTCTCCGACACTTTCACAAAGTAGTCAAAAGTTATACAAAAAAAGTTCACAAAAATGGAACGAAATGTGATTTAATATACAGGGAATAGTAATATTTGTTATTTTAAGCTAATTTCAGTATATTAGTAGTGTGGGAACAGGCAAAACCCATCGTGAATCGGGATACTTTGAAAAATCACCTTAATTGCAAATATAGGAAAGTATGAAATAATGTAAGTAGGAATCATTTCTCGCAATGGTGATGTACAAGAGGGGGAACTGAAATGTCAGATACAAAGGTCTTGGCTGATCACGTCCTGTCGGATAATCAGACAGAAACGGATAATAAAGGTCAGTACCAAGGTATCCAATCAACGGATGGGAAAGCCTCAGCCTGGGATGAATTCATGGCGCTAATCAAAATCGGCATCGTTAAGTCGAACTTGATCACTACATTCACTGGAATTTGGCTGGCCATCCATTTTTCCGGGCTCGGCTTTTTTGATAGCATGGGCACGGTCTTTCTCACAATGGCCGGTACGGCGCTGATCATAGGCGGAGCAGGCACACTGAACAATTATATCGATAGGGATATAGACCATCTGATGGAGAGAACGAGCAACCGTCCTACGGTAAACGGACACATGAGCGCCGGCAAAGTGCTCGCAATTGGTCTCGGATTCGTCGCATCAGGTACAGTCCTTCTCGCATTCACAACTTGGTCTGCAGCTGTGATTGGACTGTTCGGAGTATTCGCATATGTCATTCTTTATACATTTTCAAAAAGGAAATTAGTTTCCAACACAATCATCGGGAGCATTTCCGGTGCTGTGCCGCCGCTCATCGGCTGGGCAGCGGTCGATGCCAACTTGAGCCTCGTCGCGTGGATGCTGTTTTTGATTATGTTTATCTGGCAGCCGCCGCATTTTTATGCATTGGCGATGCGGAGATGTGATGAGTACAGGAAAGCCAACATTCCGATGTTACCGGTTGTGAAGGGCTTTAAAAGAACGAAGCACTCCATCAACTTGTGGGTGGCTTTGTTGTTGCCGCTTCCAATCTTTTTGACTTCTTTGGGGACACCATTCATCATCCTGATGACAGTGCTGAATGTCGCTTGGCTCGCGATCGGGCTTTCAGGCTACCGGATGAAGGATGACTTAAGATGGGCAAAACGGATGTTCATCTTTTCCTTGAATTACTTAACGATTCTTTTTGTTTCAATGGTTATTGTAACCTTGATATAAATCGGCCAGACTCCCCATCTTGGGGTTCGGCCGGTAAACTAAAGATTCGCTGAATACAGCAGCGAATCTTTAAAAATGCAAGTCGATTCCTTATTTTGGGATATATGTCAAACTATCTTACAAATGGTAATATTGAATCGGGTTTGCAAAACATCAAATTTAGGGTTTTTGGGAGAAAAAATCATGAAAGAGGGGTTTCGTAAGTATGAAAAAACGGCTTGGAAAATGGCGGTCCATTGGTTTGTTGACAATGCTGACGCTCTTATTGGCCGGCTGTGGGGAGCCATTCCTTTCCACGTTGACGCCAGCTGGTGAAGTTGGTCAAAAGCAGTATGACCTGATGGTGCTTTCCACATTGATTATGGTTTTGGTCATCATTGTTGTGACGGTGATCTTCCTGATTGTCATGTTCCGTTTCAGACGGAAGAAGGGCGACACCAAAATACCGAAACAGGTAGAAGGAAGCCACAAAATGGAAATCGTTTGGACGGTCATCCCGATCATCCTGTTGATCATCCTGGCTGTGCCGACTGTGTCCTATACGTTCCAGTTTGCCGAGGTTGATCCGATGAATAAGGAAAATGAGGATGGAAAAAGGGATGTAACGGTCGTCAATGTTCGCGCCAATGCTTATTGGTGGGAATTTGAATATCCTGACGCCGGTGAAAAAGGCGTCGTCACAAGCCAGGATCTGGTTGTGCCGACAGGCGAGAGAGTGTATTTCAATCTGACCGCTTCTGATATAAAGCATTCATTCTGGATTCCTGCCGCAGGCGGTAAGATGGATACAAATACCGATAACGAAAACCAGTTCTATCTGACATTCGATGAAAACAAAGCTGATGAAGCCGAAAACCTATTCTACGGCAAGTGCGCCGAGTTGTGCGGGCCTTCGCATGCTTTGATGGACTTCAAGGTTGTGACGAAATCGAAAGAGGAGTTCAACCAATGGTTGGATGATATGGCCACTGCAGAAGCGCCGCAGGCTGAAGGAGCATTAGCTGAGCAAGGGGAAGAAATCTTCAACGAAAGCTGCATCAGCTGCCATGCCGTGACACCAAATGAGGGGACACCGGTCCCTGCCCGTCTAGCGCCGAACCTTTCCAACTTCGGGGAGCGTACAATGGTAGCGGGAATCTTGGAGAACAATGAAGAGAATGTGAAAGACTGGATTAAGAATTCCGATGAGCTGAAGCCAGGTAATAAAATGCCGAGCTATAACGATATGGCTGAAGAGGATATAGAAGCCTTGACTGCCTATCTGATGCAGTTGAAAGTACAGGAATAGGGGTTTGCGGAGAGATCTTTAGAAACAAGGGGAGGTAAAAACGTGAGTACGTATGCTCAAAAGAAGGGATTCGGCGCAGTTCTGTGGGATTATCTGACTACGGTCGACCACAAAAAGATCGCCATCCTGTATTTGATTGCCGGCGGAATATTCTTCGTCATCGGCGGATTGGAAGCGATGTTCATCCGTATCCAGCTTGCTGTGCCAGACAATGATTTCGTCAGCGCCGGACTATTTAATGAAATATTGACAATGCATGGTACGACCATGATTTTCCTAGCTGCCATGCCGCTGGTGTTCGCTTTCATGAATGCCGTTATGCCGTTGCAGATCGGAGCGCGTGATGTTGCGTTTCCGTTCCTTAACTCACTTGGCTTTTGGCTGTTCTTCTTCGGGGGAGTGTTCCTGAACCTTTCATGGTTCATGGGAGGGGCTCCTGATGCCGGCTGGACGTCTTATGCGTCATTGTCTCTCGCATCAGAAGGACATGGAATTGACTTTTATGCACTGGGGCTGCAAATCTCAGGGGCCGGAACGCTGATCGGGGGGATCAACTTCCTTGTAACGATCATTAACATGCGTGCGCCGGGTATGACGTATATGAGGATGCCGCTGTTCACTTGGTCAACATTCGTCGTCTCTGCACTTATTCTGTTTGCATTCCCGCCGCTTACAGTCGGATTATTTTTCTTGATTTTCGACCGTATGTTCGGTTCCAACTTCTTTGTTGTGAACATGGGCGGTAATACAATCATCTGGGAGCATTTATTCTGGATTTTCGGACATCCGGAAGTATATATTTTGATTTTGCCGGCTTTCGGTATTTTCTCGGAAATATTTGCTACCTTCTCAAGGAAACGTCTGTTCGGATATTCATCCATGGTATTCGCTACAGTGCTGATCGGGTTCCTCGGATTCATGGTATGGGCCCATCATATGTTCACAGTCGGTCTAGGACCGATCGCAAATGCGATCTTTGCAGTAGCAACGATGGCAATCGCGGTCCCGACCGGTATCAAAATATTCAACTGGCTCTTTACGATGTGGGGCGGAAGTATCAAGTTTACCGTGCCGATGATGTATGCAATCGCCTTTATTCCATCATTCACGATGGGGGGCGTGACGGGCATCATGAATGCCTCAGCAGCGGCTGACTATCAATTCCATGATAGCTACTTTGTCGTGGCCCACTTCCACTATGTCATCGTCGGTGGGGTTGTATTAGGCTTATTGGCCGGTGCCCACTTCTATTGGCCGAAGATGTTCGGTACGATGCTTAGCGAGAAAATGGGGAAATGGACATTCTGGCTGTTCTTGATCGGCTTTCACATGACATTCTTCATCCAGCATTTCCTTGGTCTATGGGGCATGCCGCGTCGTGTGTTCACATTCCTTGACGGTCAAGGGCTGAACCTAGGGAACGCGATCAGTACCGGCGGTGCCGTGCTGATGGCTGTAGGGGTGGCGATCTTGCTTGTGAACGTCGTCATTACTCAAGTGAAGAATGAGAAAGTCGGAAACGACCCTTGGGGAGACGGGCGTACGCTTGAATGGGCGATTCCGTCACCGCCGCCATTCTATAACTTCAAGCAGCTGCCGCTCGTGCGCGGATTGGATGCTTACTGGTTAGAGAAAATGGACGGCAAAAAAGAAATGACGCCGGCAGAGCCGCTAGGCGACATCCATATGCCGAACGGATCAATCATCCCTGTCTTCATTTCATTCGGATTGTTCGTGGCTGCTTTCGGGGCTATGTACTATCGCGATGAAGGCTTGGGCTGGACACTGTGGCTATTGATCATCGGACTCGCCATTACATTGGGGGCCATGCTGATTCGCTCCCTGAAGGACGACTTAGGATTCCATATCCATAAAGAAGACCTGGAGGACGATGAAGATAAGGGAGGGATCGCATAATGCAGGCAGAAGAAAAATTCACGGAAGCAACTTGGCCCTCCTCACCGGAGAAAGCATCGCTTGAAGGCAAGAACAAATTCCTTGGTTTCTGGCTGTTCCTGGGCGGAGAGACGGTTCTGTTCGCTACCTTGTTTGCGACCTATTTGGCTTTGAAGGATAAGGTGCCAAGCTCCGACCACCCTTTGGCGGAGGACATTTTCTCCTTGCCGCTCACATTCGTGGCAACGATGCTTCTATTGACGAGTTCATTGACGAGCGTGTACGCCATGTATCATATGAAGAATTACAACTTTAAGGGTATGCAGGCATGGCTATTTGTGACAGTTGCCCTCGGTGCTGCGTTCCTGGCGCTTGAGATTTACGAGTTCAACCATTATGTCCATGAGTACGGATTCACATTCTCAAGCAGCGCCTTCGGATCCGCCTTCTATACATTGGTCGGATTCCACGGAGCTCACGTTGCTTTCGGTCTATCATGGATCGTCGCGCTGATGATCCGGAACGCAAAACGCGGTCTGAACCTGTACAACGCGCCGAAGTTCTATATCGCCAGCTTATACTGGCACTTCATTGACGTCGTGTGGGTATTCATCTTCACGGTAGTATATTTGATGGGGATGGTGGGATAAATGGATCAGACAACCAACCAGAAAATAGATTTGAAGTATAGAAGGAAGAAAAATGCGGAGGACATGAGATATCAGGTCATCACCTTTTCTTTGATGATTTTCCTGACTTTGATTGCCTTTGCAGTAGTCGGCTACGGTGACTTTTCGTCTTGGTTCATTTTACCGTTCCTTATCTTGTTGGCGGTAGTGCAGGTCATTTTCCAACTGTATTACTTCATGCATATGAGCCATAAAGGACATGAGATGCCGGCATTCTTCCTATATTCGGGAGTGTTGGTCGGATTTGTCACGGTCCTTACTTTCCTATTGATTGTCTGGATCTGATGAAAGGAAGGCTGGTCTGCGCTACCCCGCGGGCCAGTCTTTTCTTCTGTCAATCATCAGGTTATCCAGTTGAGTGAGACATATCGTTTTGGAAGGGTCATCCGATAAAGTATAATGGTGGAAAGGGGTGTGGAGGATGGACATAAGTATATTTGGTTTCCGGGCGCTATGGAGCCCATTCTTCTTTTTGTTTCTCGTTCTGATCGGCATGTTGTATTTTCTGTCGACTACACGCTATCGCAAAAAACTATCCGGACAAAGCGAACCGTTGACAAGGACGCAGGTGTCTCTGTTTTTGGCAGTCATCGTGCTTCTGTATATAGTGAAAGGTTCTCCAATCGACTTATTGGGCCATATCAATTTCAGCATGCATATGACGCAGATGGCGTTGCTGTACTTGGTGATCCCGCCGCTATTAGTCACGGCCATCCCTAATTGGCTTTGGAGAAAAGTGTTGTCTTACAAGTGGATCAGCAAACCATTCCATTTTTTCACGAAACCGTTAATCGCTTTACTGCTCTTTAATTTGACATTTTCGTTCTACCATATTCCATTGGTATTTGATTTTGTTAAAACGGATGTATTATTGCATACGGGCTATACAATCCTGCTGTTCATCATGGCGATTTTCCTGTGGTGGCCGATATTGAACAAGCTGGAGGAATACCAGGGGTTTTACGGCATCAAACGAATTGGCTATATATTCGCCAATGGCATTCTGTTGACGCCAGCCTGCGCACTGATCATCTTTGCGGACAGTCCGATGTATGCGACCTATACGAACCCGACCCATTGGCTAGTGGCGATGGAGCTGTGCGTTCCTTCCGGTACATTGAATGGATTGAACCTGACGGGGCCAGACCTTTTCAATACAATGCCTTTATTGGAAGATCAAAGGACCGGCGGCGTCATCATGAAAATTATTCAGGAGATAGTGTTCGGAATCGTATTGGCTCAGATTTTCTTCTCTTGGTACAGGAATGAGAATGAAAAGGAAGTGGATATGAATCCGACAGATGCGTATCATCATGTAACGGAGTAGTGATGCGGCAAACGCCCGCATTGCCGTCATTAGACGGAGGAAAGAGGAAACGTCCATACAAATGTAAACACCCTATATGGGTGTTTATTTTTCATTTGAGTGATAGATAGTGCTGTAAGTTAGTCGATTTTATGTCAAAACCGTGGAAATAATTGAAAAATAACCAAAATTCTATTAGACTGAATAGGAAATACATATATTGAGAGGACGTCATAAGATTATGTCTCTACCTATTTTGCCTACAATCAGCACGTTTTTCATTGTACTAAGCGCTATTACTGTCGCTATCGGCTGGTGGCTCATTAAGCAACGGAAATTCAAAGCCCATGAAAAGACGATGTATGCGGCCGGGGTGTTTGCTATCATCTTTTTCGTCATATATGCAAGTAGGACTATCTTTTTCGGGAATACAGCGTTCGGCGGACCTGATGATATTAAAGTTTACTATACAATCTTTTTGATTTTCCATATTACACTTGCGACAGTCGGTGCTGTGCTTGGAATCACATCTCTTTGGACAGGGTATAAGAAGAAGTTCAAAACGCACCGTAAGTTGGGACCAATCACGAGTATCGTCTGGTTCTTTACTGGAATCACTGGTGTCGCTGTTTATATGCTGCTGTACGTCATTTATGAGGGCGGCGAGACCACTTCCGTCATCAAAGCCATCCTTGGCACATGACAAGAAAGACCGCGGAATCTGTTCCGCGGTCTTTTGCCGTTAGATGGTGATTTTTCCTTTGATAATGCCTGATTCCCGTGCAGCGGTCCAAAAGATGACGAGTAGAGGACCGACGATGAAACCCATGATACCGATGATTTTCCAGCCCAAATACATGGAAATCAGGGTAGCGAGCGGAGATAGGCCAATCTGTTCCCCCATCACTTTCGGTTCGACTGTCCGTCTAATGATGAGCAAGATAACCGCCAGGATGGCTAACTGGATCCCGCCAGTGACATCGCCAGTCAATAGTTCAAACAGCGACCATGGTGCCAATATCACAATGGAGCCGATCAGAGGAATGAAATCAATCACCCAAATGATCGTCGACATGACAGCTGCAATATGCGGTTTGATGAAAATTAGGCCGATGAAGGACACGATGAAGATGATCACACTGACAACAAACTGCGCCTTCAGAAACCCATAGAGGACGCTGCTTAACCTGGAAAGCATGAACATCACTTTATCGGCTGTCGACTCTGTGAACATCGAGAACAGATTTTTCGCCAGTCTTGGGAGCTCCAGCATGAACAGGCAAAGAGCAATTGTATAGACAATCAGGCTGACGAGGAAGGATGGGATTGCTTTTACCCAGTTGGTGACATTCTCGATTGTCAGGAGGCCTGTCAGTTTCGTGTTCAGGATATCGAGGGAATGCTGTCCCTGTTGGCTTAAGGCGTCTTTAAGGCTTGCTGGAAGACTCTCTGATGCTTCGATGATGTCCAACTCAAAAGTATCCCATATGTGGTTGATTTCCTCCATATATAGAGGTGTGTCCTGTATAACGCGGATCCCTTCAGTGATGGCTTTGGAAGTAAGGAAAAACAGCAACGCTGCTATTAATAGGATGAAAGCAATGAATACAATCAACACACTGCTTTTATACGTTAACTGGCTCTTCGCCTGCAGAAAACGGACTGGGGGGACCAGGAGCAGGGCAGTGAAGAACGCGGCTATGAACGGAGCCGCATGTGGCAGGATGTAATAGCCCACCAGGATGGCCATCGCCAGAAAAAGGACGATGTATACATTCTTTTTAGTGAAGAAACGGGTCATGGTTGCTCCTCTCTTACACAGCACAAATCCGGCGCTGTGCGTTTGGTGTGTCTTTTTCTTCATTATAGAAGCCACTCGGCCTGGCTACAACACTGTTCAGGGATTTCCATGTATTGCTTGTTATAAGAGCCGTATCTATCCTCAGTTAAAAGACTTTGTTCGTATATTTTGTTGTTGAGGGTAACATACTCCTTATTATGATGTGGCTAGTTCATTTATACGAATATAACAGTCATTTTGAAAGGCAGGATGCTGTTTTCTTGTTACCTGCATTTCTGTTGCTCATAATTGTGGCAGGCAAAACATCGAGAAACATAACATTATTTTTGTTTTTTGGAGTCAGTTTTATAATGACCATTATTTCTTTAACCCTTGGATATTTTTCTATTATAGATGATGGGAGTTGGTTTAAACCTTTTGGAAGAGCTGTCGCCATTCTATTCATTAGAGGGGTAGCATCATCATATTAAGAGATAGAGAAAATGTCTAATAAAGATATAAATACATTTTTATGACTTAGCCTAGTTAAGAGACGGAGAATAAAGCAAAAACGCATGAATCATCATGCGTTTTCAAAGAGATTATACCGTTTCCGCAAACTTGGAAACTTCGTTTTTCACATTGGCGAGGATTTTCTCGCATTGTTTAACCAAGGACGGAGGGAAGTATTCGCCTTCTCCGTACTCCAATCCATGTGGATAATAGTGTTTGCCCAATAGAGGCGTAATCAGCTGGATGGATGCACGGTGCGCGCCGACATCCCCTTCCACTGCATATCCTTGGACACGAAGGTAGTAAACGCCTTCCTTCAACTCAAATTTACGGTCATAATTTACCCGTTCATAATCCCATTGTTCAGCACGGACCAAACCATAATCTTGCATGACCTCATCGAGACGGTTCAAGTCAGCAATGATGTGCTCGAGGCCTGTATCTTCGAATCTCACAAGCAATCCCTCCTATTGTAAATCCACCTTTGTATGTGTGAAATCCAGCAATATCTAAATAATTGAAATACATGCTAAAATTTCCTCTTTTTTAATAATAGTATGAAACCATTAATCTTGCAACGAGTAGATAGGTTTCCCGGCCAATTTCACAAAAGAGTCAAGAACATAAGATATATGGTCGATCTATAAAGCATAAATGGGGGATTTAAACACAAGGAATCGGCAATAGGGAGCCTATTTTGAATTTAAGAGAACTTGAATAAATGGTGGTCATTGAATATATATGTAAAAGGCAGGGTAAAAAAGGATAATGTACATATCAATACAATATGGGAGAAGCCCAAAGTCTTCTTGTATGGTATAATATCCATACTTTACGCAAAGTAACTATTGGATGAGGGGAGAGAATTCTCTGAAAAGCTTAGGTAGAATTGTGATGCTAGCCGTTTTTCTGTTTCTGTTCTGGCTGTTTTTCCTGAATGAAGAAACAGACAATGTGAACGAACCGGAAAGAACGGATACAAATATGGAACAATCGGTCAATGAAGAGGAAAAAGTTTTAATCGGTGAAGGGGCCGCCAGGCTGATTGGGCAATCCGCAAAGGATATAACGAATCAGTACGGGGAACCGGATCGCAAGGACCCGACTACATATGGATACGACTGGTGGATCTATAATAAATCGGATGCTACATACTTGCAGGTAGGGGTCAAGGACGATAAAGTAGTGACGGTCTATTCGATTGGGGACAAGCTGGACATGTCTCCGTTCAAGATTGGACAGCCTGTCAGGGAGCTGTTTCAGAATATCGATATCGCATCAATGGTCGATATTAAGTGGGACGGAGGCAGCTATCAGTTCGAACTGTCTGAGGAAGATATGAATATTAAGCCGTTGGTCGATCTAGGGAATGGTGTGTATGCACAAGTCTATATTGACAAGTTTGAATCGACCGTTTCCAGTGTCCGCTTCCTGGATGCAGAGACATTGATTTTGATGCGTCCTTATGGTCTTGTTTACCGCGGTTCGCTCCCGGAGGAAGCGGAAGTGCCAGAAGATGAGTCAGACCGGGTCGATGACGGCAATGAGCGGCAAATATTTGATCTTACAAACATATTTAGGGCCCGTATGGGTCTAAATAAAGTCCAGTGGGATGAAGCGACATCGGAAGTGGCACTCGGCCATAGCAAGGAAATGCATGACGAGGAATATTTCTCCCATGTTTCCGCGAAAGAAGGGGAGCTGAAGGACCGTCTTGCAAAAGGAGAGGTGAAATACACGATGGCCGGTGAAAACATCGCGGCTCAGTATGTGGACGGCGCCGCTGCCTTTGAAGGTTGGGTGAACAGCCAAGGGCACCGTGAAGCATTGCTGAATAAGGAATTCACCCATCTGGGGGTCGGTGTCTATAAGAAATATTATACGCAGAATTTCATAAAGAAAATGTAAACGAATGGACTGTTGTCCATTCGTTTTTTTCGTCACTGATTCACTCCGCCGTCATACACTGAAATAGGCGGATCATGCAGAAAAGAAGAAGACAGCTTGTTTCGTGAGGTGAAAGAAAGTGTTGAAGGAACATCAATCAATGGAGGATTTCAAGCAGTTCATCAGGAGGCATACGGACCTCGTGAAGGAAGTGAGGCGGGGCATCTATACATGGCAGGAAATATATGAGGATTGGTACCTGCTTGGCGAGGACAATCCGGTATGGGCCGAGTACCGGAGTGGAGACGCCAGTTTGCTGCCTGCACAGGCGGAAAGCCAATCACAGGAGGAGAAGGAAGCCGTATCCTCTTTCTTCGATTCACTGAAAAATGTCGATGTCCAGGCGATGCAAAAGCACGTATCGACATTAAGCCAAGCGCTCGGGACAATCTCCGGCGTCATCTCTCAATTCCAAGGCTCATCGAATGACAAAAAAGACAAAGAAACGAAGCCAAGGCGGCAGCCGAATCCATTCCCTCTGCGTAGGGACTAATGGAATGATGGGAGCGATCGGATGAGACAGGATGTATATGAATGGATTGCGGAGAATGAAGATTACGTGAAGTATTTGCGCATGCAGCCAATGTGGTATCGACGTCTGATGAGGAACCCGCAGGATGCCGAGAAGTTCGGGACAGAGGCAATCTATCATTTCAAGAAATCTGTCCCCGATCGTGTCAGCCAGCTGACAAACGGGGTGCAGGTAGCGAGCATGATGTTGAATATGCTCCAGACGATGGGCACACAGAGCTAAAGAGGGCGGCCAGCTGTTATTTGCATGACGGCTTATTCGGGCCGCCTAAAGGCTTTCATAGCAAAAAGGGTCCGCTCTCTTTTCTTTCCAGTGCATAACATGTTAAAATGTGGGCAGGAGGTGGGCTCATTACATGTTTGCTACTATGGAAAGGATGGAAATCCTTGATTGTGCCGATGAACTGGCCCAGATGATCATCTCATCAGATGTTGGCGAACAATACCTGATTTCTTTATATAAGCTGCAGAATGACGCCGAGGCGCAGGCGAAAATCGCCGCCTTCACGGAAATGAAGGAACGCTTCGAGGAAGTTCAGCGTTTCGGGAAGTATCACCCGGATTATAAATATGTGAACATGGAGACGCGAAAAAGAAAACGTGATCTCGATATGCATGGGACGGTCTTTGCATTCAAAAAGGCCGAAAATGAGCTGCAGGCGCTGCTTGATGAGATAAGTGGCCTTGTCGGAAGGGCAGTTTCACCGCATGTGAAAACACCTGCTGGCAACCCGTTCTTCGATAGCGGAGGCTGCTCGACTGGCGGCTGCGGCAGCGGCGGAAGCTGCGGATGTTCATGATTCAGTTTGAAGGGAGGCTCCATAGACCAATACGGTTTATGGGGCTTTTACTGTACGGAGAAAAAATCCATCAAGGAGAACGGGAACGTAAAATACCAGTTGAAAAGGAGAAGATCCCATTATGAATGATGCCGGCCCAAAACGACTGAAATCTTTGACGTAATATGTGTCAAGTAGTGTAAACAAAGAGAAAGTAGAGTTCCCTCTTTTTTTTGCTTATGGAACCCAGCTGACTTCCTTATCCATTGATCAAGCTGATAGGACAGGCTATCTTAGGGATGATACCTGTTGAAGGATAAGCCGCCGGTATGCTACACTATTGATAATAATTGACTAGGGGAGTACTGAAATATGTTGGGTGCAAGACAAGGAATCATTGCGTACGTACATACGTTGAAGCAAGTGAAGATGCTCAGACGCTTCGGAAACATCCATTATGTATCCAAGAAGCTGAAATATGTTGTCCTGTATACCAATATGGATGATGTCGAAGCGACCGTGGAAAAGCTGAAGACCTATAACTTCATCAAACGGGTGGATGTATCGCAAAAACCGTTCATTAAGACAGATTATGAGAACTCAAAACCAGATAAAGCAAAGGAATATGACTATAAGATGGGTATTTGACCCGATTTCTTTTAGTAAGTCCCGGAGCTCTGAGCTGTTGATTAAAGCTCGATTTGAAAAGAAAATTTTAAAAGTGAGGCCCCTGATTCAGGGGTTTCTTTTATGGTTTAACGATTGGTCCTCTTTTACATTCTGTAAAAGCGAGGAATCGGATAAAATGCTCTAGAATCTATGTGAAAGATGGGATCTAAGCCAATCAAAGCAGAGAAACCGAAAAGTTTGGAACACTGTTTGATCCAAAACGGTTAGAAAGACAGCCCAACATCCTGCGAGTGCAGGATGTTTTTTTTTGCTTTTTCTCCTTTTTGCCAGAATTGATGAATAATGGAATTTGAATGGGGTATAAATGCCATACTTGACCTATTCCGACCAGGGGAGTTTGCAGACGAGACGGCAAGATTTCATCACAAAAGGGGTTGAAGTATTGTATGTTCTTTAACAAGAAGGATAATAAACAAAAGCTGGTGCAGGAAGATGCACAAAGGAAACTAATCGTTCGACGTAAACCGCAATCGCCTATTTCGGAACAATACAGAACCATCCGCACGAATATCGAATTTTTGGAAGTGCATGAAGCGCTGAAAGTATTGATGGTATCATCTACTAAGCCGATGGAAGGGAAGTCGCTGACTGCCGCCAATTTAGGAGCGGCTTTTGCCCATCAGGGGAAAAAAGTGCTGCTGATCGATGCGGACCTGAGGAAACCGACGCTCCACCATTATTTCGGGATCACCAATAGTGTTGGTGTGACCAATGTATTGGCAAAGCAGGCTGATTTGCTGAAATCAGTGGTCAGAATCAAGGGAGATCCGTTGTCTATCCTGGCAAGCGGGCCGATTCCGCCCAATCCTGCTGAGCTCCTCGGTTCACCAGCAATGGAAAAACTGATCAGCCAAGCCAAGGAAGCCTATGACGTGATCATCCTTGATACTCCGCCATTATTGGCAGTGGCAGATGCACAAATTGTCGCCAAGCACACAGATGGGGCAATCCTCGTTGTCGCAAGCGGCAAGACAGAAGCCGAACAGGCCAAGAAGGCGAAGGAAATGGTCGAATCGACCGGCACCAGGCTGCTTGGCGCCGTCTTGAACCAGCAAAAAGAGAAACGGAAACGACATGACGGGTACTATGAAAGGAATTAGTTTGATAATATGATTATTTTGACCTATTTCATGATGTGGAAATAAGTAGTTCTAACAGTCCGATCTAAAGGAGGATTGGACTGTTTTTGGGGAAAAGACCTTCTTTTACTAGGTCATATGGTCGTAAAAAGCATATAGTATTGTATATCTGAAGTACATAGTAAGTTGAGTATGGGGTGAAGCAAGTTATGATTTTTAAGAAAAAGAACAATACAGCAAGACCACAGGAAAGCTTAACAAGTAAACTGATTGTAAAGAATAATCCGAAATCGCCGATATCTGAACAATACAGGACTATTCGAACGAATGTTGAGTTTTTGGAAATAGATAAAGAAATGCAGGTTTTGATGGTATCATCGACAAAGCCGGGGGAAGGGAAATCATTGACCGTCTCCAACCTGGGGGCTGCTTTTGCGCAACAGGGGAAAAAGGTATTACTGATTGATGCCGATCTCCGGAAACCTACGCTCCATCGTTATTTTGACGCAAATCATTCAGTCGGGTTGACCAATGTGCTGGTAAAGCAGACCGGGTTATTGGAAGTAGCGGAGCATACTGGGGAAGATAAGCTGTTCATTTTGACTAGTGGTCCGATTCCGCCAAACCCAGCTGAACTCCTGGGCACGAAAACTATGCAGGAGCTGATCGGGCAGGCGAGAGAAGAATTTGATGTCATCATTTTCGATACTCCGCCTTTATTGGCTGTCTCAGATGCAAAAATCATCGCGAAATATTCGGACGGAGTGATTCTTGTCATCGCTAGTGGGATGACAGAAGCAGAACAGGCAAAAAAAGCGAAGGACATCATCGAATCGACCGGCACCCCGTTGTTGGGAACTGTCCTGAACAAAAAGAAAGAAAAAACGGATATGAGCTACGGGTACTACGGAACAGAAGAAAATTGATGAAAAGGCTCCAGAATAGGAAAGAAGCCCAATACAGATATGGATTGGGCTTTTTGATGGATGATTTGCTTGATGAGGGGCGTTCTGCATAAAAATGGCCAATAGCAGTCTGAAAAAGCGCTGATGAAAAGGAGAAGGACACATGGCCGGTTCTCCTTTTCAGAGATCAAGCTTTCAAGCGGCATGTTTCATTTTTGTCAGGTTGCTAAGTGCTTGCAAGAGGAACATTTTATCTTGATCATGCAACAGCCGCCAGCTGCCAGCTTTGATTTTCATAACGGTACCTCCTTAGATAATATACATTTGTTAGAGGTATACCGCATTTCCATACTATTCAAACGAAGCTTCGTACAACAAATTTCCCCAAAACAAACGGTCTGTTTGTCGGAATAGCGATGAAATAAGAAGAAGCTGCAGAATTGTGTCCCACAGCTTCAACAAGGCCGACAAGCGTCGTTTTTACATATTGAGATAATCCTTCAGCTCTTTTTGGATACGTGCCTTTTCTTCTTCGGACACTTGCAGGTAATAGATGCCGCCGATTTTGGTCCCGGTTCCTGCAATCGTCATCTGGTCAATGCCGCTCGCGGCATTCCGATAGTTCTTTTGGATAGTATACATGTCATCAAAAGAAAGATTGGTTTCGACATTATCACCGAGTGCCTCCAGAATATCCTTGTAATTCGTAATAATGGAAGCAGAAGCGCCTTTGTTAATAATGCTTTGGATCACTTGGCGCTGCCTGTTTTGGCGTCCGAAGTCTCCGTTCGGGTCTTCATAGCGCATGCGCGTATACTTCAGCGCATCTTCGCCGTCTAGTTCGATGAAGCCTTCTGGGAAGGTCACACCTTCATACGTGAAAGCAAACTCATTATTGACGCTGACACCATCGACCGCTTCCACAAGCTCCTTAAATCCATCCATATTGACCTTCACATAATAATCGATCGGGATATCGAGGAAGTTCTCGACGGTATCGAGGCTCATTTCTGCTCCGCCGAATGCATAAGCGTGATTTATTTTATCCTGTTTGCCCTTGCCGATGATTTCAACCCGTGTATCCCGAGGGATGCTGAGCATTTTCAGCTTGCCCTTTTCCGGATTAACAGACAGGACAATCATTGTATCGGAACGGCCGCTATCATTCTTGCGCTCATCGACACCAAGTAATAAGACCGAGAAGGGTTGCTTGTCCTTCAGATCGAGTGCCTCTGTCCGCTTATCAGAGGTCCGGTCAAGCGGTGTGTGCATCGTATCTGCCAAATTGGAAACGTCGCTCCATACTTTAAAAGCAAATGCTCCGATGGCGATAACGAAAAGCAAAAAGATAATGCCCAAAATCTTTGGCCATTTTTTCTTTTTCTTTTTCTTTCGTCTGGTACGTTGTTCTGTCATTCGAAAGAATCATCCTTTCTAGTTCTTTACTACTATTCATAAGGAAAAGTATACTATTAAACCCTGAAAAATGACAGATATTTTAGTGAATGCCGCTCCATTTATACCACTAGAACTCGAAAAAGACAGCATCCTTACATGGATACTGTCTTAGTTTACGTATTACAGGTCAAGATATTCTCTCAGTTCGTCCTGTACTCGCTGCTGTTCTTCGGTTGGCACTTCCAGATAGACAGTTCCGTCTATGCGGACATTTTCACCGGAGATATTTTCTTGTAGAATCCCCTTCGCCGCGCTTTTGTAGTTTTTCTGGATATTCATCATGTCGGAAAAACTCATATTTGTTTGCACGTTATCGCCAAGTGCGTGAAGCACGTCACGATAGTTGGTTAAGATGGAAGCGGAAGCCCCTTTGTTTATGATGCTTTGGATCACTTGGCGCTGGCGGTTTTGGCGTCCGAAGTCTCCGTTCGAATCTTCATAACGCATCCGCGAATATTTCAACGCCTCCTCACCGTTCAAGTCGATAAAGCCTTCCTCGAAGGTGACACCTTCATATGTAAATGCGGATTCGTTATTGACGGTGACACCATCGACGGCATCAACTAAATCTTTGAAACCTTCCATGTTGACCTTCACATAGTAATCAATCGGGATATCGAGGAAGTTCTCGACGGTATCGAGGCTCATTTCCGGTCCGCCGAATGCATAGGCATGATTGATTTTATCCTGAATGCCCTTGCCGATAATGTCAGTCCTCGTATCGCGGGGGATGCTGAGCATATGAATCTTTCCTTTTGCCGGGTTGGCCGACAATACAATCATCGTATCGGAACGCCCCTTATCTCCTTTCCGTTCATCAACACCGAGCAGTAAGACAGAAAAAGGCGAGCGGTCGGTATGGTTCAGCTGCTCAGTCCGCTTTTCAGTCTTTCTCTCCATTGGTAAGTGCATTGTATCGACTGTCTTAGTGAAGTCCCTCCACACGCTATAAGCAAAGGCACTTGTTCCGATTGATATGAGCAAAAGGGTCATCCCTATAATTTTTAACCATTTTCGTTTTTTCTTCTTTTTCTCCAGTGGTTCGACGTTCAAAATATGTCATCCCCCTCATAATATTTTCATTTTTCACATTATACAGTATTTATCAGCCGGAATATAGTGTTTTTGTAAGACTGATGGATAGACAGGATGGTAAGCAAGAAATGAGACCGCTCTATCAAGCGGCCTCAAACTGTTGAAAATAGTACGCCTCCCCTTGGCAGGTTTGATTTTAGGTATTATTCGCCAATTAAATAATTTCTTACTTGTTCTGACCAGATCTCGTAGCCCAGTTCTGTCGGCCGGCCGTTGGCGCCGTCCCATAACGAATCCAGCGCTTTTTCGTCATCCGGCGGCCATTGATCCCAATGAGCAATATAAGGGATGCCCTCGTGTTCGGCGAATTCCCGGATATCCGCAACTTCGCGGGGATAGTTGATCGCCGATGGCCAAGGTACTGGTTCAATGATCGCCAAACCGACATCCGGATTGGCAGCGCGAAGTTCATTCAGGATGGTATCGAGATTGTCAACGGCCTGTCCGGATGGAAGGACTTCATTATCCATTTTAGAAAAGGGCTCGATCAAAACCATATCAGGATTGGTGTTGAGAACAGCAGCCAGTCCATCTTCCTGAATAAAGCCAGATGATGATGTCCGATGAACCACCGTATTCATGGATACTGTTTCGCCAAAGGTTTTCTGTATTTCCTCCGATAGATGATCGGCTAAACTGTAATGTTCATTATTCATATTGCCGGAAATCAATAGAGATATTTGATAGGGCTTGTGAGCATGAAGCTTCTCTAAAAAAATTTGTTGGTTTTCGTTCGGCCAGTTAAGGATATAGGATGAAAATTCCATATCTTGGCGTTTGTGTAGTGTTTCTGTACTTGTATTTTTTATGAAAACGAGGGCTTTATTACCCAGTTTAACGTTCCAATGCATGTATCCAGAGAGTAGAATTGCGACACAAATAGCGATGAATGTAATAAACCAAATGTTTTTCATATAAGCCTCTTTTCCTGGTGGTAACAAAATTTTTAGAGAAAAATGTGAAGAAAGTGCTAGAATATTTCGAAAAAATAAGTTAATATAGGTAATGACATTCATAATTATTACAAAATATTGTTTAATCAGCAAATTAAAAGTATGCAGAATTTACTAGTATTTTTAGGGGGCCATCATGGAAGAAACAATTAGTCTGAAAGAACTGTTTGCAGTCCTGAAGAAGAGGATGAAACTGATCATTGCGATCACACTTGTGGCTGCGACCATTAGCGGGGTCATCAGTTACTTTCTTTTGACACCAATCTATCAATCTTCGACACAGTTGCTGGTGAACCAAGCAAAGAGTGATGAAAGTTTATATAGCATGAACGAGGTACAGACGAATCTCCAGCTGATCAATACATATAACGTCATCATCAAAAGCAATGCGATTCTGGAATTGGTGAGAGAAGAGTTGAACCTAGATATGACGGTAGAGCAGCTCAATCAAAAAATCTCTGTTTCCAGTCAACAGGATTCACAGGTCGTGAATATCGTCGTCGAGGATGAGGATCCGAATAAGGCAGCAGCAATTGCCAATACGACCGCAGAAGTATTCCAAAAAGAGATTGTCGATATTATGAACATCAATAACGTCACCATTTTGACAAAGGCCGAAATCGGGGACAACCCGTCGCCGATTAAGCCGCAGCCACTAATGAATATAGCCATCGCAACGGTTGTCGGACTAATGCTTGGAGTAGGACTGGCATTCCTGCTGGAGTTCCTCGATAACACCATTAAGACAGAACAGGATATTGAGAAAGTATTGGGACTGCCGGTGCTGGGTGTGATTACGGTCATCGACTCCACTGAGGAGAGAAAACAAAAAACTTCAACAAGGACAGCGAGTAGGAGTGGCGTGCATGTTTAACAAAATAAAAAGAAGCAAAAAGCAAACATTGTTGGACAACAGAAGGAAATTGATAGCCAGATATAATCCGAAATCCCCAATATCGGAGCAATACCGGACAATCCGCACGAATATCCAGTTTGCAGCTGTTGATAAGGAAATCCGTACACTGATGGTATCGTCATCGAATCCGGGAGAAGGGAAATCGACTACGGCCGCCAACCTGGCAGTTGTCTTTGCCCAGCAAGGGAAAAAAGTGCTGCTGATCGATGCAGATATGAGAAAACCGACGGTCCATTACACATTCAATATGACGAATACATTCGGATTGACATCCGTTTTGACGAGGAAAGCGGCGTTTAGGGATACTGTACAACAAACAGAGGATGAGAATCTTTCGGTTTTATCAAGCGGACCAATCCCGCCCAACCCGGCTGAGTTAATCGGATCCAAAATGATGACACGGACGATTGAGGAAATGAAAAATGAATTTGATTTGATCATCTTCGATACACCACCGATTTTGGCGGTGGCGGATGCGCAAATCATCGCCAGAACATGTGACGGAGCCGTGTTGGTCGTCGGTTGCCATAAGACGGAGAATGATCAGGCAGTGAAAGCAAAGGGAATGCTTCATTCAGCAGGTGCCAAGTTGTTGGGGGCTGTTTTGAATCAGAAGAAGATGGCGAGTGAAGATCAGTATTATTATTACGGTGTGAATTAGGAATTGTCAGCCAAAGCCAAAAGGGTCATCATTCAGGAAGGCGATGCTTTTGGCTTTCCTTTATGGTTAGGTGCATATAGATCATTATATCTATATGCTCTTTTGTGAACTAATCGTTCTATGTAACTGGATTTTAATGCGGTGATTTGTAAAAGTAAAGGCTTCTGAGTGTAGCGGAATAAGGCAGCCATCTTAGCGGTATCCTTACCGAATAGCTTTTATGAATTTACCAGGAATCAAAAATTTCAGAAATAGTTTATGGATTGGGTTAAATATAACCAAATGCATGAACCGGAGAGTCTTCCTTTCCGTTATCAATGGAGAACTCGGCCGTGCTGTGGGGCAATTTTTTGTCCTTAGATACAGATGTTATCAGTGGTGTGGTGTGAGGGCGGGTTAGATGCCCGATTATTTATTTACTTACAAAGGTAATATCGGTCAAGAACAAACAATTCTAATAGGCAAAAAGAACCGTATATCTATTTTTTTTGGAAATAACTAATGAAAGTGTAGGAGTCTCTTACTTTTTCATTAGTTATTTGTCTTAGGGATGAAACAAAGGAGGATTCACATGAACAAAGTGAGGAAGGCAATTATACCGGCTGCAGGACTCGGAACAAGATTCTTGCCGGCGACGAAGGCAATGCCGAAGGAAATGTTGCCGATCGTCGACAAGCCGACAATTCAATACATTGTAGAAGAAGCGATTGAATCAGGAGTTGAAGATATCATTATCGTGACTGGCAAAGGAAAAAGATCAATAGAGGATCATTTTGACAATGCATTTGAGCTGGAATCGAATCTTATGGAGAAGAACAAGTTTGATTTGCTGGAGAAAGTACAGGCACCTTCTAAAGTGGACATTCATTATATTCGCCAAAAGGAACCAAAAGGACTTGGACATGCGGTATGGTGTGCCCGTAAATTCATCGGGGACGAGCCGTTTGCAGTCTTGCTGGGTGATGACATCGTGCAAGCTGATACACCTTGTCTGAAGCAATTAATTAATGAATATGAGCGCACCTTGTCTTCGGTGATTGGTGTGCAGACAGTACCTGATCATGAAACTCACCGCTATGGCATCATTGACCCGTTAAAGCAAACGGGCAGATTACATGAAGTCCGTCATTTTGTAGAAAAACCTAAGCAAGGTACAGCTCCATCTAATTTAGCGATTATGGGACGATATATATTGACACCCGAAATCTTTATGTTCTTGGAAAAGCAACAAAAAGGAGCGGGAGGCGAAATCCAGCTAACGGATGCCATCCAGAAACTGAATGAAATACGACGCGTGTTTGCTTATGAGTATGAAGGTGAACGATATGATGTTGGGGAAAAGCTGGGGTTTGTGAAAACTACAATTGAATTCGCCCTGCAGAATCCGGAGATAAGAGACGACGTGATGAAATATATCGAACAGCTTGCTGAGAACAAAAAACAAGTGATAAATATGTAGAAAAAATTAGGAGGTAAACCATGAGCTATAAGAAAAGAATTAGGCTATTAGTGTATTTGGATTCATGTATTGTGTTATTTTCCATCTTCTTGGGTTACTTCCTCCTGAATCCACCCTTGCAGGCATATCCGATTCCTTTGATATGGATCAGTTCATTTAGCTTATTAATAAGCCATCATCTATTTGCTTACCGATATGATCTTTACCAAAAGGCTTGGGAGTATGCGAGTATCGGGGAATTATGGTCAATTGTGAAGGCTGTCAGTTTATCCATTCTGACGACAGCTATTGTACAAGTGATCGCCATACAGGATATTTATATCCGTGTATTGGCCTTAACATGGATGCTTCATATTTTGCTGATCGGGGGTTCGAGGTTCTCCTGGCGGATTTATCGCGACCGGTTTATTACGCCGACCCCGCATAAAAAGCAGACGTTGATTGTCGGAGCGGGTTCTGCGGGAACGATGCTGGCGAGGCAACTACTGAAGAATAATGAAGCGGATCTGTATCCGGTTGCGTTTGCGGACGACGATCCAACTAAACATAAATTGCAAATCTATGATATTGAAGTCAAGGGAGCCATTAAGGATATTCCCCAGCTGGTTGATGAGATGAATATTGATAACATCGTCATAGCCATCCCGTCGCTTCAGCAAAAAGAGATTAAAAGAATATATGAAACATGCGCGAAAACAAAAGCAAAAACGATGATCATGCCTCTTATCGAAGACTTGGCCACCGGCAAAGTATCAGTCAACCATATACGTGATGTGCAAGTGGAGGATCTTCTCGGAAGAGCTCCTGTAGAACTGGATATGAGCAGTATCTCGGAAAAAGTAACTGGGAAAACGGTCCTCGTCACAGGAGCTGGCGGTTCAATCGGTTCTGAAATCTGCAGGCAAATCAGCCATTTCAGGCCTGGTAAAATCCTGCTATTAGGTCATGGAGAAAACAGCATTTATACCATTGATATGGAGTTGCGAAAGAAATATAAAGAGGAAATAGAACTGATCCCTATTATTGCTGATGTGCAGGACCGCAACCGCATTTTTGACGTAATGAATCACTATCGGCCGGATGTTGTCTATCATGCGGCAGCCCATAAGCATGTACCATTAATGGAATATAACCCGCATGAAGCGGTAAAAAATAATGTGTTTGGCACGAGAAATGTAGCAGAAGCTGCCGACACATTCGGGGTTAAGAATTTTGTGCTTGTTTCGACCGATAAAGCGGTCAACCCGCCGAATGTAATGGGAGCGACCAAGCGGTTTGCCGAAATGATTATCCAGAATCTTGCGAAGGAAAGCGATACAAAGTTTGTTGCTGTCCGGTTTGGAAATGTGCTTGGAAGCCGGGGAAGCGTCATCCCGCTATTCAAAAAACAGATCGAAGCTGGCGGGCCGGTCACTGTCACTGATCCGGAAATGACGCGCTACTTCATGACCATCCCGGAAGCATCCAGGCTGGTGATCCAGGCAGGTGTTATGGCCAAGGGTGGCGAGGTCTTTGTGCTCGATATGGGTGAACCGGTCAAAATTGTCGATCTTGCGAAAAACCTCATAATGCTTTCTGGTTATTCAATAGAAGAAATCGGAATCTACTTCTGCGGTATGAGGCCCGGTGAGAAGTTGTTTGAGGAATTGCTGAATGACAATGAAGTTCAAAAAGAGCAGGTTTATCCAAAGATTCATGTTGGTAAGGCGGTGCCAATGGAGAAGTCGAAACTCTATGCGACCATAGAACAGTTAGAGAAAGCTAGTACGCCAGAATTGAAAGGTATATTAGTGGATATTGCAAACACAAAGTTTCATAAAGATTATTCCGTAACGTGATATATAAACTTCCGAATAAGTACATTAAAGAAAGGACGACTGGGGAATGGGAAACAGAATATATCTTTCTTCACCGCATATGAGTGATGAAGGGTTTGAAATGCAGTACGTAAAACAAGCTTTTGATACAAATTGGATAGCTCCACTTGGCGAGAATGTAAATAAATTTGAAAAAGAATTAGCTGAAATGGTCGGTTCAAACGATGCAGCGGCCCTTTCATCCGGAACAGCAGCTCTTCATTTGGCACTTAAAGCAGCAGGAGTTAAAGAAGGAGACATTGTGTTCTGTCCGACTTTGACTTTCTCTGCGACAGCTAACCCGATTATTTACCAAAAAGCCGCTCCGGTATTTATAGATAGCGATTATGAAACTTGGAATATGTCTCCTGATGCTTTGGAAGAAGCGTTCAAGAAGTATCCAAATGTAAAAGCTGTTATAGTCGTCCACCTTTATGGTTTATCTGCAGATATGGATAGAATTATGGATATATGCCGAAAATATAAGGTAAAAGTGATTGAAGATGCGGCTGAGTCTTTAGGAGCTTATTATAAAGGAAGGCAAACCGGTACAATCGGTGACTACGGCATATTCTCTTTTAATGGTAATAAGATTATTACAACCTCAGGTGGAGGTATGCTTGTTTCTGATAATGAAGAGCATATCGCCAAGGCAAGGTTTTGGGCAACCCAGTCCCGAGATCAAGCCAGACATTATCAGCATAGTGAACTCGGATACAACTATCGCATGAGCAATGTTGTGGCTGGAATTGGGCGAGGCCAATTAAAAGTATTGAAGCAAAGAGTAGCAAAGAAGAAATATATTTTTGAATACTATAAAAAAGAATTAGTTGGCATTGAAGATATCAAATTTATGCCTGTCAATGAGTGGGATAAACCGAATTATTGGCTTTCTTCATTAACTGTAACAGGTAACGTAAAACCAATTGATATCATGGAAGCACTAGAGGAAGAAAATATCGAATCAAGACCAATTTGGAAACCAATGCATATGCAGCCGTTCTTTGAGAAATACGACTTTATTGGGGAAGGTATTTCCGAGAAGTTATTTGAAAACGGGGTATGTCTGCCTTCCGACACAAAAATGACTGATGACAATCTACTGAAAGTTGTAAGTGTTATGAAGGGGTTGTTCCCAAGATAATGAAGGGTTCAATTGGTATTTATAAATGCTTCTTTAAAAGACCAATGGATTTTATGCTTTCGTTGATTGCCATAATTGTTCTAAGTCCTGTATTTCTACTAGTATCTATTCTTGTCAGAACAAAACTAGGAAGTCCTATACTTTTTAAACAGGAAAGACCAGGACTCAATGAAAACATTTTTATGATGTATAAATTTCGAACGATGACAGATGAGAAAGATGAAAATGGAGTGTTACTGCCGGATAGCGTCAGACTGACAAAATTCGGAAGGTTACTTCGTTCGACTTCCCTTGATGAACTGCCTGAATTATTCAATATCTTAAAGGGTGATATGTCAATCATCGGGCCAAGACCGTTACTAGTTCAGTACTTACCTCTATATGATAACCATCAAAAACGTCGTCATGAAGTTCGGCCTGGTTTATCTGGATTAGCACAGATTAATGGTCGTAATGCAATCAGTTGGGAAGAGAAGTTTAATCTTGATGTTGAATACGCAGGAAATATTAGCTTTTTAGGAGATTGGAGAATCATATTTTTAACCCTGAAAAAGGTTTTTGTGAGAGAAGGCATTAACTCGGAAACAGCTGCAACAGTAGAGCCTTTTAAGGGTACCAAAAAGGAAAGAATTGAGCTATGAAAGATAAACTATTAATCATTGGTGCTGGTGGTCATGGGAAAGTGGTCGCTGATGTAGCAGCAAATATAAATAAATGGAAAGAAATTTCATTTTTAGACGATTCAAGTCTTGAACAAGTTAATGACTTTAAAATAATAGGATCAACCAGCAATTTCAGTAAATACCTTGATGATTACGAACTTTTTGTGGCCCTCGGTGATAATATTATTAGATTCGAATTCTACCAAGAGCTTGAGGTCTTGGGGGCTAGTATTCCAACATTAATTCACCCCCAGTCAATTATAAGTAATAAAGTAAAAATAGGAAGAGGTACTGTAGTAATGGCGGGAGCCATTGTTAATGTAAGTACAGTTATAGGTAAAGGCTGTATCATAAATACCGGTGCTACTATAGATCATGATAATTATATAGAGGATTTTGTCCATATCTCTCCAGGTGTCCATTTAGCTGGTGCGGTTACAATAGGTGCAAAATCATGGGTAGGTATTGGAAGTACGGTTAAAAACAATATATCTATTGCTAAAGAAAGCACTGTGGGGGCTGGTTCAGTAGTAATTAAGGATTTAACTGAACCTGGTATTTACGTGGGAGTTCCTACTAGGAGAGTATAGAACATATGAATATCTTATTTTTAACACTGTTAGACTTTTCATCTGTAGATGAAAATGGAATTTATACAGATTTAATGAGGGAATTTATTAAGAACAATCATAAAGTATATATTATTTCACCAAGTGAAAAGAGAAGGAAGCAACCTACAAAACTAATAGATAACGGAAATCATAAAATTCTTAAATTACAGATAGGAAATATCCAAAAAACAAATGCGGTGGAAAAAGGAATATCGACTCTAACATTAGAGTCAAAGTTCAAAAAAGCAATAAGAGACAATTTTTCAGATGTAAAATTTGATTTGGTCATATACTCAACACCACCTATCACATTAAGAGCAGCTATCAAATATGTAAAAAAAAGAGATACTGCTAAAACCTACTTATTGTTAAAAGATATATTTCCTCAAAATGCAGTAGATCTTGGAATGTTAACAAAAACAGGAGTTAAAAGTCCGTTATATTATTATTTTAGAAAGAAAGAAAAGAAACTGTACGAATTATCGGACTATATCGGTTGTATGTCAGAGGCAAATAAAGCCTTTATTCTGAAACATAATCCTAAAATTAGACATTCAAATATAGAAATTTGTCCGAATAGTATAGAGATAAAAACAATAGCAAAAACTACAAAACATCAAGAAGAAATTCGAGCTAAATATGGTATACCAATGAATAAAACAATCTTCATTTATGGAGGGAATTTAGGTAAACCACAGGGAGTTGACTTTTTAGTTCAGTGTTTAAAAGCAAATAGTTTAAACAAGGAAGTTTTCTTCATTATTACTGGCTCAGGCACCGAATATAACGTGTTAGAAAAATATATGAATGAAGAAAAACCTCCTCACGCCAAGTTATTTGACTATATACCTAAAAATGATTATCAAAGCCTGGTTAATTCATGTGATGTAGGTTTGATATTTTTGGATAGACGTTTTACAATACCAAATTTTCCTTCCAGGCTACTGTCATATATGGAAGCCTCAATTCCTGTACTAGCAGCAACTGATGTAAATACAGATATTGGACAGGTAATTGAACAAGGTTCATTTGGTTTTTGGTGTGAGAGTGGAGATGTTGAGGGCTTTAACAAGAAAGTTAATCAACTATGCAGTGAAGATTTAAGAACACAAATGGGAAGTAATGCTAGAGCTTATTTAGAAGAAAACTATACTAGTAAGCATTCTTATGAAATTATTATGAGCCACTTTGATTAACTATGAAATGAGGAAAAACATGTTTAAAGATAAAACTTTGTTAATTACTGGAGGCACAGGTTCCTTCGGTAATGCAGTTATGGAGAAATTTTTAAATACTGATATAAAAGAAGTACGTATCTTTTCACGCGATGAAAAAAAACAGGATGATATGAGAAAGCTTTATAAAAATGAAAAATTAAAGTTTTATCTTGGAGATGTGAGGGACCTATCTAGCGTAAAAAATGCTATGCACAATGTTGATTATGTATTTCATGCTGCTGCCCTAAAGCAAGTGCCTTCTTGTGAATTTTTCCCGCTGGAAGCTGTAAAGACAAATATTATTGGTACGGAAAATGTGTTAACAGCCGCCATTGATTATGAGGTAGAAAAGGTCATTTGTTTATCTACTGACAAGGCTGCTTACCCGATCAATGCGATGGGTATATCAAAAGCCATGATGGAGAAAGTCTTTGTAGCAAAATCAAGGACGGTTTCTCCTGACAAAACGCTTATTTGCGGTACCAGGTATGGAAATGTTATGGCTTCACGCGGTTCAGTTATCCCTTTGTTTATCGAACAAATTAAGAATGGACAGCCTTTAACTGTCACTGATCCAAATATGACAAGGTTTTTAATGAGTTTAGAAGAAGCAGTGGAGCTAGTTGTATTTGCGTTTCAAAATGCTGAGGCTGGAGATATCATGGTACAAAAATCACCTGCGAGTACAATCGGAGACCTTGCACAAGCTGTCAAAGAGCTATTTGATGTAGACAATGAAATTAAAGTGATTGGAACACGTCATGGGGAAAAGCGATATGAAACATTACTTACGAAAGAAGAATACGTTGTTTCGGAAGACTTGGGAGGTTTTTACAGAGTCCCAGCCGATCAAAGAGATCTTAATTATGATAAGTATTTTGCAGAAGGTGATAAAAAGCTTTCAAGTATAGCGGAGTATAACTCTGATAATACCGAGATTCTGAACGTCGAAGAGATCAAGGCTAAGCTACTAGAATTGGAATATGTCCAAAATGAACTAAAAGAATGGAATACAAAAATTTATATAACGAAATAAAGGATTGATTGAATGAATATTCTTGTGACCGGGGCTAATGGTTTCGTCGGAAAAAACTTAATAGCGGAACTTGTAAGTAAAAGCAATCATACAGTATTAATGTGTTCTATGGATACAGAAATTTCAAAATTGGAAGAGTATACAAAAGAATGTGATTTCGTTTTTCACTTGGCGGGTGTTAATCGTCCTAAAGATGAAAAGGAATTCATGGACGGGAATTTCGGATTTACTGCTCAATTATTGGGGTTTTTAAAGAGGCATGATAATAAAGCCCCCATTCTAATTACTTCTTCTATACAAGCTGAAAAGGATAATCCATATGGCAAAAGTAAAAAAGCCAGTGAGGATCTGCTGTTCAGCTACGGGAAAGAAAACGGTGTGGAAGTGTATGTTTACCGATTAGCAAACCTCTTCGGTAAATGGAGCAGACCAAACTATAACACAGTTGTTGCAACGTTCTGCCATAACATAGCAAGGGGGTTAGACATTCAAATCACTAACCCGGATGTTGAATTAACCTTATGTTATATCGATGATGTACTGGAAGAGTTTAATGCTGTGATGGAGGGCAATCCAACTAAACAAGGTGATTTTTGTGTCGTGCCTGTAACACATCAGATTAAGCTTGGATCATTAGCGGAGCGAATCAGAAGTTTTTACGAAAGCAGAAAAGACTTAAACATCGCAAATATGGCAGATGAATTGACCAAAAAATTATACAGCACTTATTTAAGCTTCTTGCCAGAAGATCGCTTCTCGTATGATCTTAAAATGAATTGTGACCAACGCGGGTCTTTTACCGAATTTATTCGAACCCAGGAAAGAGGCCAAGTTTCTATCAATGTGTCTAAGCCAAGCATTACGAAAGGGCACCACTGGCATCATACGAAAAATGAAAAGTTCTTGGTTGTTAGCGGGGAAGGGTTAATTCGATTTAGAAGGATAGATTCAGAAGAAATTATTGAATATAGAGTGAGCGGGGAAAAGCTGCAGGTAGTTGATATACCTGTCGGTTATACTCATTCAATCGTTAACGTCGGAGAAAATGACTTAGTAACGGTTATGTGGGCCAATGAATGTTTCGACCCTAAAAAACCGGATACATACTTCCTGGAGGTCTAATAGATGAAAAAGCTAAAAGTAATGACAGTCGTCGGAACAAGACCGGAAATTATTCGGTTGTCTGCTGTTATTAATAAACTAGAAGAATCAGAAGCAATTGAACATGTCCTCGTACACACCGGACAAAATTATGATTATGAGCTGAATGAAGTTTTCTTTAATGATTTTAATCTAAGAAAGCCAGATTATTTTTTGAATGCAGCGACAGGAACAGCGGTAGAGACTATCGGAAACATCTTGGTGAAAGTCGATCCCATTATGGAAGAAGTAAAACCAGATGCTTTTCTTGTTCTTGGCGATACGAATAGTTGCCTATGCGCGATTGCCGCTAAGAGAAGACAAATTCCTATCTTCCATATGGAAGCAGGGAACAGATGTTTCGATCAACGGGTACCAGAAGAAACAAATCGAAAGATTGTCGATCATACAGCGGATATTAACTTAACATACAGTGATATTGCAAGGGAATATCTTCTGAGAGAAGGTTTCCCATCAGACAGGATCATTAAAACGGGCAGTCCGATGTTTGAAGTACTTCATTCAAGAAAACAAGATATAGAGAAATCAGATATCATTGAAGGGTTAGGCTTGGAAGAAGGACGCTATTTTGTAGTATCAGCACATAGGGAAGAAAATATAAATTCTGAAACGAACTTTCTGGACTTGGTAGATAGTTTAAACGCGGTTGCAGAAAAATATAATATGCCTGTGATTGTAAGTACGCACCCAAGAACGAGGAAAATGATTGAGTCAAAGGGAATTAAGTTTAATCCTCTAGTAAAAACAATGAAACCATTAGGATTTAATGATTATGTGAAACTACAAATAAAAGCAAAAGCTGTTCTTAGCGACAGCGGCACGATCAGTGAAGAATCTTCTATCCTTGGTTTTAGAGCACTCAATATAAGACAAGCCCATGAAAGACCTGAAGCGATGGAAGAAGCAGCTGTAATGATGGTTGGATTGAAGAAGGAAAGAGTTTTACAAGGGTTGAAAATTCTAGAAACACAAGAGCCAAACACACTGAGACTTGTAAAAGATTACAGTATGCCGAATGTCTCTGATAAAATGCTTAGAGTCATACTTTCTTATACAGATTATATTAATAGGGTTGTTTGGGAGAAATAATATGAAGAAAAAAGTATTGATAATGGCTGGTTATTATGTCCCTAGTGTTAAGGGAGGGGGACCTATTCAATCTATTAAGAACTTGGTAGAGAATCTTTCTGATAGATTGGATTTCTATATAGTGGCAGCAGATCGAGATTTGGGTGATACAAAACCGTTCCAGGATATAAAGGCAGATGAATGGGTACAAGTGGGAAAAGCTAATGTTATTTACACTGATTATTCGGAGTTGAACTGGAGAAAAACGGCACAGATTATTAATAGTATTAATTATGATGTAATCTACTTGAATAGCTTTTTTTCATATAAAGACAGTATTGTTCCTATGTTGTTAAGTAAAACTAAAAGAATTAGAAGAAAACCGATTGTTTTAGCTCCAAGAGGACAATTTTCACCTGGGGCATTAGATTTAAAAAGTACTAAAAAGAAATTATTTATGAAGATCATGAAAGCATTAAGCTTTTACAAAAACGTCACTTGGCATGCAACGGCTGATTCAGAAAAAAAAGATATTGAAGCAGTTTTCGATAATACAAAGAAAATCCTAGTAGCTAAAAATCTTACTTCAAATTATGAAAAACTTATTTACAAAAAAAATGTAGTTAAAAATAAAGGTGAGCTGAAAGTTGTATTTGTTTCTAGGATACACCCCAAAAAAAATCTTAAAAAGGCAATAGAACTCCTGAAGACTGTGAAAGGTGAAATTGAATTCAATATATATGGACCATTAGAAGATAAATTATATTGGTCTAAATGTGAGTCAGAAATAAAAAAATTACCTTCAAATATTAGGGTTGCATATAAAGGCATTGTAAATCACGATGAGGTTTTGGAGATTTTTAAAGCCCATCATGTTTTTCTTTTTCCAACCTTAGGAGAGAACTTCGGCCATGTTATTTCTGAAGCTCTTATTGGAGGTTGTCCTGTTATAATTAGCGATCAGACACCATGGAGAGGTTTAGAAAATAATAATGTGGGTTGGGATATAGAGTTGTACGATGAGAATAAATTCGTTAATTGTTTGCAATTTTTTGTAGATTTGGGTGGTCAAGATTATATAGAAATGTCCAAAGGCGCCTTCAATTACGGAATAAAAAAATCAAATAGCAGTCAAGATGTTGAAGATACTGTTGACTTATTTCTATGAACTTGATTTTTTAAAAATATTTAGATATAAAAAATTTTAAAGCCTTATAGTTTATTTATGTATTTTATTACAAAGTAATATTGAAGGTAGTAATAATCAACTTATTATCGGATGAAAAATGAGGATTAATATGCTTAGAAGACATGTTCCGAAAGCAAAAATAGGTAAACAATTCAAGAGTAATTTTATATGGACCTTATTTGGAAATGCATTCTTTGGTATGTCTCAATGGTTAATAATATCGTTAATGACCAAATTAGGGAATGTAGAGATGGTTGGAGAATATACTCTCGCATTAGGAATCACTGCTCCCTTATTTTTATTGTTAAATTTTAATTTAAGGTCAATGCAAGCTACAGATCAAACAAATAAGTTTGATTTTGCATATTATTTTTCTTTTAGAAACATAACTTCATTGATTGCACTATTAATAACTATAGTTGCGATGTTTTTAATGAATAACCCAACTTCGACATCACTGGTGATAATTCTAGTAGCTGTAGTTAAAGTAATAGAATCACAAAGTGATATTGTATTTGGTTACTTTCAAAAAAATGAATATCTAAAGATAATCTCTATATCTAAAATTCTTAAAGGAATATTCAATATATTAATCATTACTATTGCTTTATTGATTACAAAAAGTCTAATTATTGCACTGATAGGGTTATTAATAGTTAACTTAGTACTTTTATTCGTATTTGATATGAAAAAACTGTATGAAAATAAGGTACGAAGAATTAAAACAAAAGATTTACTTTCTGCTATTAAAGATAAAAAAAATGCGAGAGCAATTTTATTGTTGGGAATACCTTTAGGTATTGCAAGCTTTTTGGATTCACTTACAATCAATAGTCAAAGATATATAGTCGAGTCTAGTTTGTCTATTAAAGAGCTCGGTTATTATTCCTCGATAATATTCATCATGATGTCAGGGCAAGTTATTATTGGTGCATTAGCCCATGCTGCTCTCCCAAGGTTAGCAAAGGATTTTATAGAAGATATAAATTCCTTTGTGAAGACTGTGAAGACTTTGGTTCTTGTTGGCATTTTCATTGGTACTGTTTTAATCGTTCTATCTTCTCTGTTTGGGGATATTATTTTAAGCATTTTATATACAAAAGAGTTCGTAAGATATTCAGATTTGTTTTTTATTATTATGATTGTTGCAAGTATATGGTATCTAACAGGATTTTTAAATACTGCACTTTTAGCAACACGAAGGTTTAATGCTCAATTATATGTCTATTTACTTTCATTCACTGTTACCCTTATTTGTACTCTAATCTTTACAAATGACCAGGGTCTTGTAGGAGCAGCATATGGTTTATTAGCTGGAATGATTGTTAGACTTTTGGTTGTTTCTTTTGTTCTGTTAAATATTATTATTAGTAAAAAAAACAATATTCCTAAAAGTTAAATTAGATCGTATAAGAGAAAAATTATAATAAAGGAAAAATTTATGATAATATTTACACTTGCTTTAATACTTTTTGTTTTGTTGATAACTCCAATGATTTATTCAAGAAAAAAGGGGGGAGGCTTGTTTACTCCTAAAATGATAACCCTTTTTTTTCTTATAATAACAAATGTGCCATATTTATTAACGATTGCTGCTGATTATGATGTAATAAGCCCGTTAGTACGAGGGCGTATTTCTAATATTGAAATAAATTATGCTATTTCGTATTATGTGTTTATTTTAATAGTAGGCGTTGCTGGTTTATTATTAGGCCTACGTTCAAATATCCCTCCAATTTTTGTGAGGAAACTACCGGTAATAATAACAAATGATAATTTATTTAAATATAATATATCTATCTTAATTGCCCTTTTTATAGGTCTAACCTCCTATTTTTATTTTATACAATCTACAGGTGGTATTGGCTTTTGGCTACAGAATCTTTATAGACGAGCATCATTTACTACTGGAAATAGTTATATTTTGTCTTTATTAGGGTTATTAAATATTGGAGTATATATATATATATGTACTTTTAAATATAAAAAAAATATTTTTAAATTTATTATCTTATTAATTTTAATAATAGTGGTTTCTATGGTGCAAACTTCATTAGGCGGAAGGAAGCCGACCTTGGAGTTTATTGTATTTTGTTTTTTGGTTTGGCATTTTTATGTAGAACGATTTAAACGACTCCCTATAAAAATGTTATTACTTGTTCCATTGGCTGTTTTGTATATACTTATTGTTCCGATAATTCGGTCGCCAATTGGTATAGAGTATTACATAAATAGTCCAGAAAGAATAGTAAGCGAAATTTCCGAAGAAATCGGTAGTATTACTAAATCTGTTAGTTATATAGATCACTATTTGTTGGTGTTAGATTATTTTTCAGTTGATAACCTTTGGTGGGGTAGAAGTTTTGTTGATTTGTTATATGCTCCAATTCCCAGTAAAATATACCCTGATAAGCCTCCTATTGATGATGGAGTATATTTAAGGACCATTGCAGAAGGTAGGAATGTTACTCCTTCAACTCCATATAGTGAGATGTATCAATCTTCTTGGCCTCCTGAAACTATTGGTAACATGTATATGAATTTTTGGATCCCGGGAGTATTCCTTGGAATGTATATTCTTGGAATTATTTTTAGTGCGGCTTTCTTATATATGCAAAAGTCTAATTTTAGTCTCTACTCAATACTGATATTCGGGACTATTTTGCTAAATTTACAAATTAGTAATTTAAGAATTGTCCAAACGTTAACAGATATTATTTTAATTACTTTTTTCTTAGGAATTTTGTTTGTTGGTTTTAAAAAGAAATTTAAATACTAATTAAGTACTTTAGAAAATATTAAATATTGGAGTTAGATTTAAAATGAAAATAACAATAGCTGGAACGGGATATGTAGGACTTTCAAATTCAATTTTGTTAGCCCAGCATAATGAAGTGATTGCACTTGATATTATCCAAGAAAAAGTGGATATGATCAATAATAAAAAATCACCAATTATTGATAAAGAAATCGAAGAATACCTGGCAACTAAAGACTTGAATCTAATTGCTACAACAGATAATTATAAAGCATACAGGGATGCGGATTATGTAATCATTTCTACACCAACTAATTATGATCCCGAAAAAGATTATTTTAACACGAGATCTGTTGAAGCTGTGATTGCGAGTGTATTATCTATTAATCCAGATGCTGTTATGGTGATTAAATCAACAGTCCCTGTAGGCTATACCGAGAAAGTAAGGGAGAAGTTCGAGACAGATAACATCATCTTTTCACCAGAGTTTTTGAGGGAAGGAAAGGCTCTTTATGATAATTTATATCCTTCCAGAATCATAGTTGGGGAACAATCAGAACGGGCTAAAAAATTCGCTGAACTGTTAGTTCAAGGAGCCTTAAAAGAAGATGTTCCAGTTTTATTTACTAATTTAAAAGAAGCTGAAGCTATTAAGCTGTTTGCTAACACGTACTTGGCGATGAGAGTCGCTTTTTTTAATGAGCTCGATTCGTATGCAGAGGTTAGAGGGCTAGATACGAAGCAAATAATCGATGGTGTTGGCTTGGATTCCCGTATTGGAGAGCATTACAACAATCCATCTTTTGGTTATGGGGGCTACTGTCTTCCAAAAGACACAAAGCAGCTTTTGGCTAACTATACAGATGTTCCTAACAATATTATGAAGGCCATTGTAGATGCCAATAGTACGAGAAAAGATCATGTAGCCAATATGATTATCCAAAGGAATCCCCAAGTGGTTGGAATCTATCGATTAACTATGAAAATGAACTCGGATAACTTCAGGCAATCAGCTATTCAAGGCGTAATGAAGCGTATCAAAGCCAAGGGGATAGAAGTGGTTGTTTTCGAACCGGCACTCTCCGAGGAGTTGTTTTTTAATTCAAGAGTAGTCAACGACTTTGAAGAATTTAAAGAAATTTCTGACGTCATCGTTGCCAATCGACTATCTGATGATTTACAGGTAGTTAAAGATAAGGTGTACACTAGAGATTTATTTAGCCGGGATTAAAGTGAAAGTTTAATCCTTAATATTTAGCTTTATTATCAACCTATATATCGTCACTAATAAGAGTTTTCGGACGATATATACTGTTATGTTTATAAATCCCCTTGCCTAGGCAGGGGGATTTATTGTGTTGTTTAAAACCATTTGTCTGGTTTTGTTTCTAAGGCTTAATGGTAGTATTGGTGAAATATCATCTTTCTTTCCGAACCATAGTTCCTTATAACATTCTATGGCACTATTTAGATGAGGAATTTTATTCCGGCGATAGTGAGGGAAACTAAAACGGGATTGATAGTATTGACAATCCAAAACTAAACCCCAACGGAAATATGTCTGTTTGAACAGTAAGTATAGTATATCCAATTGGATATACTATACTTCAAAGGAGCATTGTATTCAGTATCCGCACAGATTGTCCAGGAACAGGGACTGGACTGTTAACCCCCATTCTCATTACGTGCAGTTCAACGGGCAAAGAAGCTCATCCCCTATAGAGGTAACGGCCTTGTGTCAATCTGTTTTAATGAATCAGTTGAGTACAACAGGAATGGATTCAAGATGAATGGCATCATCGAAGCCGATATCACAAACTTTACTCGTTGAATCGACGATCGGGCCTCGTAGCATGAACGTTGTCATCAAACTGGTGGTCGAAGATGCCGGTTTTATCGTAAGGGAAGACATCTATCTGTAATGTAATAACTGTCCAGAAAACTAGGAGACACTGGTTTTTTGGGCAGTTTTTTTGTTCATTTTAACCGGTAGCGTTGGAATATTCGACATGAACATATGCGGACAGTGTCGTTGTGGTGTGCTTTTAGATGTCTTATAAAATATTTTAATATAATTAAAAATCCATTTTTCCCATTATGTATTGATTAAATATTGCTATTAAAATATTATAATAATAGAGTTTTAGATCATTTGAATGATGTTTTTATATTGTTCAAAGCTTATTTTTATATAATTTTATCTGTTGGATTTCTTTACACATATGTAAAGGGTATCTCAGGAAAATACTAGAGGAAGAGGGAGTGTGCTGCTTAAGGTATAAAAAATGATGTGTGAAGAATTGTTTTTAGTAATTTAGTTTTTCTGGGCTTATTTTTGCCGATTACAATCTTTTTATACTATATGGATGGCGCCGGAAATATTGAAGAATTACTAGCTTCTGATTGCGATTTTGATTTTTTATTCACGGGGCGAACCGAGTATATATTCCTGATGCTCGTTTCGATTGCCCTGAACTACCTTTTTAGTTTAGGCGTACATAAGTATAAAGATGCCTCATTTATGAAAAAAGTCGTTGTGTCTTTAGCTGTTATAGGAAATCTAATGATTCTCGGGTATTACAATACAGCACTTTCTTGTTGGGAAATATAAATCAATTGTTCGGACTTAATATCGCCATTACCCCTTTGTCCTTACCAATCGGATTTCGTTTTATACGTTCCAGGCTTAGAGTTATGTTTTTGATGTATCGAGAGCATGTTGGTGGTGAGATGACGAAACAGGTCATTTCTGGACTGAGTAAGAATTTCTCGGTCATCAATAATTCGGAATACTTTACAGATACCTTCACATCAGAAGAGATGGAAGACATGTATTATAAAACGGATCATCACTGGAATCATCTGGGGACTTATGAGAGTTATAAACGGTTATTTACTGTATTAAGTGAGGAACATTCTGAAATATTGGGACCTCTTGAAAAATAAGACTTAAAAGAGGTTTCTGTTAAGGAACCGAATAATATATTCATCGATAGCACAAACTGTCCTATTCTGCGGATTTTCAATGATGCAGGTGAATTGCGAACAGCCTATACAGTGAAGGATTCTTCCATATTATTCGGCAGCTTACATACGAATGGTCATGGAGAAAAAATTGAAGGATTTAATAACGTTTTTTATACTCAGCTTTTCAGCAAACAATTTACGTAGGGAAGCTTGACATCTGGGAATTACAGTGAGGCGGTACTAAAAACTGAAAATCCGCCCAATGATTTGAAAGTATTAGTTTTAAAGGATTCGTATACAAATGCGATGTCGTCGTATATGACCTCTTACTTTGCCGGAACGAGAATATTGGACATGAGGTGGTTTACGGAGGGTTCAGCGGAAGAATATATGGAAAACCATGATATCGACTTTGTCATCTTTTTGCGCAACGATAAAATGAAGGTGATGCTTTCTCGTATAGCGGTACTAGCTACTATGATGAATCATGACCGATTGCAATTGGAAGATATTAGACGGGTAGTCAGCAATATGTACTATAAAAGGCGCAATATCTTGGGATATAGTAGATTATAGCTGCGAAAAATTACTTACAAACATATAAAAGAGCAGCAAACGAAGAAAAGGCAGCTAGGAGGGACATCATAGTGAAAAAAATCAAAAAAGCGATTATTCCTGCAGCGGGTTTAGGAACACGATTTTTGCCGGCGACAAAAGCGATGCCGAAAGAAATGTTGCCGATTGTGGACAAGCCTACTATTCAATACATTGTGGAAGAGGCTGTGAAGTCAGGAATTGAAGATATCATTATCGTGACAGGCAAAGGGAAGCGCGCAATTGAAGATCACTTTGATAAGGCACCTGAGTTGGAGATGAACCTATCCGAGAAAGGGAAATTCGACTTGCTCGATAAAGTCCAGTTCCCATCGTCGTTGGCGAACATCTATTATATCCGCCAGAAGGAGCCGAAAGGGCTAGGTCATGCCGTTTGGTGTGCCCGCAGTTTCGTCGGGAACGAACCATTCGCTGTATTGCTTGGTGATGATCTCGTCGAAAACGATGAGCCATGCCTGCAGCAGTTAATTAACCAGTACAACGAAACAGGTTGTTCCGTTGTCGGTACGCTGGAGGTGCCTTATAAAGAAACGCATCGGTATGGGATTATTGAACCGCTTTACCAAGAGGGAGACCGTTATCAGGTCAAAAACTTCATTGAAAAACCGGCTCAGGGTACAGCTCCATCGAATTTGGCAATCATGGGGCGTTACGTATTCACTCCGGAGATCTTTGGACTCCTTGAGCATCTGGAAGAAGGATCAGGCGGGGAAATCCAATTGACGGATGCCATTCAAAAGCTGAACGACATCCAGCCGGTTTATGCATATAAATTTAAAGGTGAGCGATACGATGTCGGCGAAAAGCTCGGTTTCATCAAAACGACTTTGGATTTTGCCTTAAAGGATGAAAGTATCCGAAAAGACATACTTGAGTATGTGGAAACAGTTTTGAATCACTCGAAGATCGCTGTCGGAAAGTAAAAAGAAGAGGTGGCTTCCTGTTTTAGAAGGGAAGCCACCTTTATTTGTGGTTGCCGAGAGCACCTTGAACACGATCTGTTTATTCAGTAGAATAGAACCATTAAATATCTGTAAACAGTTTTGCAGACGAGAGGAGTATAAGCGTGGCTTGGAAGCAAAGATTTCATCGTTGGAACATACATAATGAATTGGACCAAGAATTGAAGGACTTATTGATTGAGGAAGATGAACAATTGCTGGAGGATCAGTTTTATCGTTTTCTGGAATTCGGCACAGCGGGCATGAGGGGAGAATTGGGGCCCGGAACGAACCGTATGAATATCTATACAGTGCGAAGAGCGGCGGAAGGGTTGGCTTTGTTTATGGATAAACAGGGAGAGCAAGCAAAAAGCCGTGGAGTGGTGATTGCTTACGATAACCGGCATAAATCAGATATCTTCGCTGCTGAAGTCGCCAAAACATTAGGTTACCATGGTGTCAAAGTGTTTCTGTTTGAGTCGTTGAGGCCGACGCCGGAATTGTCTTTCGCTATCAGGTATCTCGGTGCATTCGCTGGTGTCATGATTACTGCCAGTCATAACCCGGCCGAATACAATGGATTTAAGCTGTATGGGGAGGATGGCGGGCAAATCACACCAGAAGCATCAACGGAAATCCTCGACTGCATCGGGTCAATTGCCTGTGAACTCAGCATCCCGACAGAATCACTAGAACAGATGGTCCGGGAAGGATCCTTAGTGTATATTGGGAAAGAGGTTGATGAAGCGTATGTGAATAAAGTGATGAATATCTCGCTGAACTCTAATATAGATAAACAGGTCAGTATCGTCTATAGTCCCTTGCACGGTACGGGAAGTAAACTGGTCAAAAAGGTCTTAGGAAAAATGGGGTTTACGAATGTCACTTATGTAGCAGAGCAAATGGAAGCAGATCCGTCTTTTTCGACAATTGAATCCCCGAATCCGGAAGAAAAGGCAGCTTTTGCTTTGGCGGTGAAATATGGGAAGAAGAATAATGCTGACCTTTTGATGGCGACCGATCCGGATGCGGATCGAATTGGTATAGCCGTTCGAGATTCTAAAGGTGAATACCAAATTCTATCCGGGAATCAGATAGGCGCTTTAATCACGCATTATATTTTATCGGAACGGCAAAAAAAGGGGACTCTTCCGAAGGATGGTGTCATTATAAAATCGATCGTCACGAATGAAATGGGCAGGGCAATAGCAGAGGACTTCAATATTCCGACGATAGATATTCTGACGGGGTTTAAATATATTAGCGAAAAAATTGCACAGTATGATAAGACAAAAGAACAACACTACTTGTTTGGATATGAAGAGAGCTATGGTTATCTCATAGGCGATTTTGCGAGGGATAAGGATGCTGTACAAACGGCGCTTCTGCTTGCTGAAATGGCAGGCTATTATCATGCTGAAGGCAAGACGCTGCTAGATGCGTTACATTCGTTGTTTGAAAAATACGGATACTTCAGGGAGTCTTTGAATTCAATCACTTTGAAAGGAAGAGAAGGGGCAGAACAGATCAATCGAATCATGACTTCCTTTCGTGAAGACCCCTCCTTGTTAAACAGCAAAATACACATCGATTTTGTCGAGGATTATCTATCGGGCAAGCGGACTTATACCGATAAACGTGCGGAGGAATCGTTGGAACTGCCATGCGCAAACGTACTTAAATGCATTTGTGATGACGAATCATGGTTCTGTATTCGTCCTTCCGGTACTGAACCGAAAATCAAGTTGTACTTTGGAGTAAGGACCTCTTCACGGGAAAAGAGTGATAGTAGGCTGCGGCAATTGGAGAAAGCAGTAATGGAAAAGTTCGCTGATATCCAGGCGCAATAAACAAATAAAATAAGGAGCTGTCCCATAAGTCCCCTAAAAAAGAAACAGGTGGAAAAAACAAACCGTTTTTTTCCACCTGTTTTTCGTTCATTCACTCGTCTTCCTGAAAGTAGCCCAGCTACTTTCAGGAAATTGTGAGCCATCGCCACATTCCCGAATACCGTTTGGACCTTCGAGAGACTCCGGAGCGAAAAGCGCCGGAACGACCGATTGCCCTTGATATGACCGAACACACTTTCGACCTCCACTTTGCGGCGGGCATAAATTTGTGCATTCGGTTCAGACCAAAGGCTCGTCTTGGCTTTTGCTTTTAGTTCTTCATAGACGGGATTGTAGTGACCCTGGCGGTTCCCTTCCGCCTTCGTGCATTGCGCCTTTAACGGACAATCCGTACAATCTTCGCATTCATAGATCTTTAGGTCACGTGTGAACCCATTCTTATCCGTTCGAGTGGAATATCGTCTAAAGAGAACCTTGCGATTATTCGGACAGATGTATTCGTCCTTGTACTCATCATAGTCCCAGTTCCGCGCATTCCGGATATCGTTTTTGTACTTGCGAGTTTGTTCCGTCAGATAGGTATTATACGGAATCAAGGTATTCTTCAAAGCTTCGAGATGAGGCTTGAAACAACGGGTATCGGTCGGTCTTTGATGAATCGAGTAGAACAGGATAAATTGATTTTCCGTGGCCATCTGGACATTGTAACCAGGCTTTGAGTTGTCCGTTCTTCATGTGATCCTCTTTCATGCGCATGAAGGTGGCATCCGTGTCTGTATTGGAGTAGCTGTTCCGGTCCCCAAACAAGGCATTTTGCTCTCGATATTTCTTCAGACGAGGACATGAGTCTTCCTGAACATCTTTCAAGAGCTTCTTGAAAGGACGGAGGGCGCTTCTTTTCTCTTTTCGAACCTGACTGTCCTTCTCCCGTTCAATCTCCTCTGTATCTTTCTCAACCATCTCCGCTAGCGTTTCTTCTAGAAAGTCGAGCTTTTCCTCAGGCGTTGGCAAATCCGACTTTTCTTCATTGGTCAATTCCTGGCTCTCCTGAAGGGTGATGATTTGGATGTGTCGATAGGTCTCATCGATTTTCTCCTGAAGCTTGGCCTCGTACTTGGTTGTCGCCTTCTTCCACACAAATGAATACTTGTTTGCGTTCGTCTCAATCTTCGTCCCATCGAGAAAATATGTGTCTATCGAAATGAGCTTGCGTTCCAATAATTGATGAATCATGCCTTCAAATAGGGATGGAAGCAGTTTCCCCATCTGTTGGGTACGGAACCGATTGATGATGCGATAATCCGGTTTCTGCAGGGCAGCGAGCCACATCGCAGGGAGGTTTTCTTCCACCATTCGGGCAATGTTCTAACAGGAATAAATCTTCTGGGAGTAAGCATACAACACCACTTTGGCCATCATTTTCGAGTGATAGGAACTGCGGCCTCCTCTCTGATAATGCTGGAGAAATACCTCATCATCGAACTCCTCGATCATTTGGTCAATGACACGAGAGACATGTTGTTCTGGAATCAACTCTTGGATATCAAATATCATGGTGGCTTGATGATTGTCATAAGGGATGAAGGTTGGTTTGGCGTATTTATTCGGTGAATTTGGGGTTTCCTCTTGAATAGAGAGTGGAAGTTCAACTTGTTCAGTGGTATAATTGGTATAAAAAAAACGCCCATTCGATATGGTGTTTGTTGGTAACTTCATTTTATCGAAAAAGGCGGTTTTTTGTATTCTTTTACCATATATTTTTGAAAAAAACTGAAAGAAAGGGCTGTCCCTGAAAGTCAATCTTCACTGACTTTTGAGACAGCCCTTTATTTTTTAGGGAACCCTACGGGTAAGTGCGAAATTAATTATATTAATATAATCAATTTTAAATTGTTATTTCATCATTTAATTATTTTAATATTATGATTAGGAGTAATGATCGGCTTGTATTTACATATAATTTTCGTTTATAGTATAATTAGAACAATATTGAAAAAAAGTTTCACACTTGCATTACTGTATATTTAATATTTAAAAATAATTTAATGGTAAATGCTATTGCTGCTATGAAACAAATTGTAGTATAAAACGAGGTAGATAATTAGATGAATCATTCTTTAATCTCTGTTGTTATCCCTATTTACAATGTGGAAGCCTACTTGGAAGAATGTTTGGATTCTTTACTGAATCAAACGATAGGTGTGGAAAACCTTGAAGTCATCATGGTTAACGATTGTTCGACGGACGGATCAGCTGCCATCATAGACCGATATGCCGCCCTTTATGTGAATTTTAAAGCTATCCATTTCGAGGAGAACAGCGGTGCTCCCGGAAAGCCGAGAAATGTGGGAATCAAGCAGGCAACAGGCGACTATATCACGTTCCTGGATCCTGATGACTATATTCCGGCAGAAGCTTACGAAACGTTGTATAACATCTGTAAGAAGTATGATTCGGATTTTGTGATGGGTAAAATGAAAATGTTTAACGAAGATAGTCTTACTGAATCTGAACATATAACCTTTAAGGATCGGCTAATGCAGAAGGAGTATTACAATATCAATATTGATGAAGCGCTCTTTTTCCTTCAAGTCAAAACAGCTGTGTGGCTTAAGATGATTAAAAGGGAATTCCTAGAAAGACACCAGATTACATTTATAGAAGGCATGAGGAATGGCGAGGATAAATACTTTGATATCCAGCTTTTCAAACAAGCGGATAAGTTCTCCTATATTCCTGCAGTAGTGTATAAGTACAGAATCAGAAGTGACCAAGAGAATCTGTCGATGACGCAACAGGATATTGTCAGCAGTGTGACAAATGACACCAAAGTGGCGGGAATCATTAAACCGCTTTTGAATGAAAGCGAGTATGAATACTTCCAGATTAATGTGTTACGTTCTGTTTTCTGGAAAGTTTGCCATGAAGATTTCAATCTTTTATCCCCTGAGGAGCAGACAAGCGTGCTTGCGATGATCAGGGGAGTGTTTGCCACTTACAATGAGGACCTTGTCGACCGCTACTTTACCTGGGAGGCTCCATTGTTGAAACTGATTTCATTGGGGCATTTCTGCGAGGCAATTGAATATAACGCGCTGCTGATTTCTAGGCGCACTGCCTATATGGCAACACATGAGTTGCAAAGATATTATAAAAAACAAAGACAAATCAGGCATAGCCTCAGTTGGAAAATTACTAAGCCTCTACGAACAAATATTCTATATTCGTTAAGAAGGAAACTATGAGGTGGAAACTATAAATGGTAGATATTAGCATGGTATTATTGGTGGATAACAGCAACTTTAGAAAATTATCCACGTGTTTAGAACAGTTACAAAAACAAACTTGCCAACCAGCGATTGAATTGGTGGCGCTTGATGCGACGGATGCTTTACCTGAGGAAGAGCGCAGTGAAATGGAGTCGCTTTGTGGCCTGTCCAGCATCCCGATTGTACATACGATCGATCCGACCGAGCTGCAAGGCCGCTATGTAAGCATTTATGATCTTAATTATGTGTTAGAGGAGCACACGTTACAGACTCTCTATGATACGGCTTGTAACGGCAATTATACATTTGTGGCTGGCCAAGAAGCATTCCACACAGGATTTGCCACAGACGGCGAACCGTCCGAGACTGAAGTCGGTTATTATGCCATCACTTCACTAAAGTTAATCGATAAAGAGTATATACTGACAAGTTTTCAAAAACCTCTGACGGCCACCAGTATTAGAGAACTTGACTTTTCTTTATACATGGACCAAAATCTGCCCTATTCGATTGCCGATTGCCGATACGAAAATAAGTTCTGGATCACACAAGAATATATTGAAAGAATCATGAAAGAAGTGGAGGCTGTCGGGAGCTTATTGATTGACCAAGAGGCAGATGAACAGATAAGGATGATTCTCCTTCAGGAAATGACTTTTTTGATGCATACTCAAGTCTTCTTGGATTCAATCGAAGGAGATGACCAGAATAAACTGTACTCGAGTGTGAAGCAAATGCTGTTCAAGCTCGGGGATGTAGATTTCGGTGTCTATCATATTCAAGAGTATGCTGCCTTTTTCCATCTTCTGAAGCTGGGACTGTTCGATGAAGCGACCAAATGCATGCGATTATTAAGGAGCGAAAAGTATTGGAAAGGGGAGTATGAACGGTATGACCGGTTCTTTCAGAATCATCCCCTGGAATTGTCCTCATCCTGGTCCTGGCGCATTACCAAACCATTAAGAATGGCCAAAGGATTGTATAAGAAAGCCAAAGCGACCGTATACCGTCAATCAATCATGATGCGGGCCTCATTTGTAAAGCTGGCTCACTTCAGAAAGCCGATCTGGCTGGTTTCTGAAAGGGAAGACCAGGCGGAGGATAATGGCTATGTGTTCTTTAAATATTGCCGGGAAACATATCCGGATCGGGCGGTCTACTATATAATCAACCGAAACTCCCCTCATTTAGAGAAGGTTACAGAATTGGGGAACGTGATCTATCATTCATCGTTGAAGCACACATTATATACGCTGGCGGCGGATGTATTCATCAGCGCCTGGGTATTCGAAGACACATCATATCCTAAACTGAAAGCTTCATTCGTTAAGATGTTTGGGGAGAAGCTGAAGAAGACGCCGACGATCACCCTTCAGCATGGAGTTATTATCCATAATATTGCTCCGTATCTGCATAAAGATCGGAATGGTGTCGATCTCTTTATCGCAAGTTCTTCGAAGGAGAAAGAAATCATCAAGGAGACATTAGGGTACAATGATGAAGATATAGCGGTCACTGGATTGGCAAGGTTTGATAATCTTCATGATCTGCCTCATCCGAAGAAGCAAGTATTGATCATGCCTACTTGGAGAAGAAGATTCTTCAATCTGCCGGCCAATGCCTTCGTGAAAACAGGGTATTATCAGGCATACAGAGGTCTGCTGCAAAGTCCGCGTCTGCAAAGGCTGGTGGAAGAGCAGGGATATCAAATCTGCTTCTATGTCCATAGCCAGATGCAGAAATACATGGCGACGTTTGTATTCGATCATCCGAATATTACATTCTTGACCAAGAAAGATGCGGTTGTCTCTGAATTGCTTCAGGAAAGCGCTGTGTTGATCACTGATTATTCGAGTGTGTCTACGGACTTCTTATATATGAACAAACCGGTCCTCCTTTACCAGTTTGATCCGGAAAACAACCATCACTTCCCTAGCAAACAAATTAAATATAGTGACATAGGGATTGTTGTGAAGGATGAAGAACAGTTGATTGATCAACTCGAGCAGGTCATTCGAAATAATTGCCAGCTGAGTCCGGAATACAAACGAAAATCTGAGGAAATCTTTGATCATAAAGACCAGAAAAATTGTGAACGGATATACGAGGCAATTATTGAAAAAACATCTTAACAAGCTACGGATATACGTTAGTATATCCGTAGCTGTTTTCTTTTTAGGAGGGTGCTGTCGGGAATGCGGTAGATTGCTCTGTTGTTGCCAATGATTTCAAAAGCAGAGTTTTTCTGCATAAGGATTATTTGGATATGATTTTATACTATTGTGATATAACACTTCTTTAGTGTATGATGAGAGAATAATAGATATCTGTAAAGTAACTAGACCTTTAGGGGCGAGAGAAGTAATGAAACAACGCAAACGATTGTTAATGATTTCACAGAACTTCTATCCTGAACTCGGCAGCGCCGGGAACAGGATGAAAAATATATATCAATTATTAGTTCAAGAAGGGTACGATGTCACCGTTTTGACAAATGAGCCATCTTATCCGAACAGGCACATCTATGAGGATGAGTCATTTTGGCACGATGTTTTCTTGAACAGCGATAAGAATATCCATCGCATTCAGGCGGGCAATAAAAAATATGCACACAGCATGATCAACCGGTTGCTGTTTTATCTTACATTTACTTTTAAAATGATATGGTTCCTCCTTAGGGACAAGAATAAATATGATGTCGTGTATGCGACTTCACCCGCCATATTCATTGGGTTTGTCGGGTTGATTGCCAAGATCCGCTTCCGGGCGCGTTTCATCTTAGAAATCAGGGATTTATGGCCGGAATCCTTAAAAGGTGTCGGTGTTTTTGACCACCGATTCATTTTAGGTATCTTTTATAGATTAGAAAAACTGCTCTATCAGAAGGCTGACCATATCGTTGTGAACAGTACCGGTTTTATCGGCTATATAACGGAAAGGGCGAATGTTGACTGTTCGGACATTACGTACTTGCCGAATGCCGCCAGAGAGTCTGAGATTCCAGACAGGGAAGAAAAGCCAAAGGATTTTAAAGTCATCTATACGGGAAATGTCGGTCTGGCACAGGATGTCGACTTCCTGAAGGAGCTCTCCGTCAAAATGAACGAAGCAAAGATCCCTTTGAGTATTGTCGGCTATGGGATGAGGCGAAATGAGCTGATTGAATTCGTAAAAGAAAACCAGATGGAATATGTTCGCTTTTTTACCCCGGTTAAAAGAAAAGAATGTTTGGCAATGAATGCAGAGCATGAGGTAGGCATCCTCTCTTTGAACGAAAGTGATGTCTTCGATACGGTCCTGCCCGGTAAACTCATCGATTATATGATTTCAGGGCTGCCGATTGTAGCGGCGGTTTCTGGCAATGCTAAAAAGATAATCGAGGACCATAATGTAGGGTATGTCTCTGAAAAGAGGGATGCCGGCGAGATTGTTCAGTATATTACTTATCTCCGGGAGAACCCAGAGGTACGCTGCCGTATGGCAGGCAACAGTAGGAACGTAATTGAAACTGAGTTCCTATGGGAAAGGAACATAAGTCATCTTACAGAGGCAGTCGAACAGGTATGCGATCGATGTATGCCAATTCAAGTAGCTATCAAATCAAATACAGGTAAGGTTGAATCGAAATGAAAAAGAATGTATGTATGTTTGTTTGGAACCATTTCACAAATGATGCACGGGTATTGCGTGAATGTACCGCTTTGTCTGAAAACGGGCATAAAGTGGACCTCGTCTGTATCCACGATCCCAAAGACCCTTCTATGCCCTATGTGGAGCAAGTGAACGAGCTGTTTACAGTCCACCGGGTCAAGCGATATCCGTTTTATATAACAGCAGCCCAGGGCTTGGTGCGATTTATGAAAAAAGGAATGCTCCAATTCGTACTCATAGCGGCGATGTGGGCACTGTTGGCATATCTGGCGCCTTTGATTGTTCTTCCTTTGACAGTGATTGCAGCTGTCGTCTTATTCACCAAGGTCAAAGGGTTGCTTGTGAAAGCAAGCTTAATAACGAGAATGACGCTCAAAGGCTACAGGATGAATGCGGATATTTACCATTCCAATGACTTGAATACGTTGCCGCAAGGGTACACATGCGCCAAAATCCGTTTCCGGAAGAAAAAGCTTGTGTATGATTCCCATGAGGTGCAAACAAGCCGGACTGGCTACCACAGCCCGATATACGGGAAACTGGAAAAATTCTTTATCGGACGCATTGATTCGATGATTGTGGAAAATCATACGAGAGCAAAATATAACGAAGAGCTGTATGGGCTTTATCCGAATGTTCTTCATAACTATCCATTCGTGAATGAAGCGCCTATTGATGACAGAGTCGATTTGCACGGAATGCTTGGTCTGCCTGCTGATGAAAAAATCCTTCTCTATCAAGGCGGTATTCAGACTGGACGGGGATTGGATAAAGTCATCCAGGCAGTGCCAAAATTTAAGGAAGGAACGGTTGTCTTCATCGGTGACGGGAAGATTAAGCCAGAGCTCGAACAAATGGTGCTTGAAATGAATCTGCAAGACAGAGTCAAGTTTATACCGAAAGTGCCATTGCAGGAACTGCCGAAGTATACAAGATGCGGATATTTGGGATTCCAGGTGCTGAATAACGTATGCTTTAACCATTACTCGGCTTCCTCCAATAAACTATTCGAATATTTAATGGCAGGTGTTCCGGTCGTCGGCTGCCGCTTCCCTGAAATTCAGGGGGTTATTGAGAAGGAAAAAGTCGGTGTTTGTGTCGACTCTCATGATCCTGATTCTATCGCTAAGGGTGTGAACTACCTGTTGGATCACCCGGAAGTACGTGACCAAATGAGCAAAAACTGTCTGAAGGCAAGAGCCAATTACAATTGGATGAATGAAAAAGAGCATCTTATCAAACTGTACGATCAATTAGCTTAAGAGCCTATGCTCAGCTGCTTCATTTCTGAAACAGGTTTTCCACGGCTCTATTGGAAATAAAAGAATCTTAGTAAAGGGATAAAATCTGTATGAATTTAATTTGGCAAATTCTAAAAGAACATATTTCACATCTGAATTTGATTTTTAGATTAAGTATCTATGAATTAAAAGCTAAGTATAAAATGCACTATCTCGGAGCATTCTGGCAGGTGCTGAACCCGTTTATTCAAGTGGGGGTCTATTGGTTTGTTTTCGGTATGGGGATCAGGGGAGGTTCTCCTGTCGGTGAATTTCCCTTCTTCGTCTGGTTATTGACCGGTTTGGTTCCGTGGCTATTCATTGCCCCGACGGTCAATCAAGCCTCCAATAGCATCCATTCAAAAATTATGCTCGTATCGAAGATGAATTTTCCTGTAAGTGTGCTTCCTACAATAAAAGTCGTTGAAAATGGGATTACATTTTTGATCATGGTCGTCATTGCGCAAATCATTGTGGTCATTAATGGGATTATGCCGAGCATCTACCTTTTGCAGCTGCCTTATTACTTACTATGTTTGTTCATGCTGATGTTGGGTCTGACATTGCTGCTATCCACATTAACGACAATTATCCGGGATATTCAGAACATCGTCCAATCGATTATTCGCGTTATGATGTTTCTGTTGCCGGTTGTGTGGAATGTGGACACCTTGCCTGATTATGCAGTGACAATTCTGAAGATGAACCCCTTCTTCTACACGATAGAAGGATTCAGGAATTCTATGCTTGGAGGAGAATGGTTCTTCCAGGATCCATGGTATACATTGTACTTCTGGTGCATGACTTTCTTGTTGTTGCTGATCGGATCAGCAGTCCATTTGAAATTCAGGCATAAATTTGTTGACTATCTATAATAATGGAGGCTTTACGGATATGAGGCCGAAAATAATCTTAAAAAATGTTACGAAGCAGTTTTACTTATATAAAAAACAATCTGACAAGCTGAAGGATATTCTGTCTTTTAAATCCGGCAAATCACATGCTTTTCAAGCTGTGAATGATGTCTCATTCCAAATCAATGAGGGAGAGTCGGTCGGGATTGTCGGCTTGAACGGTTCAGGAAAATCCACCTTATGCAACTTATTGGCTCAAGTCATCCCGCCTACCTCGGGAACGATTGAAATCAATGGTGAAACGTCCTTGATTGCGATTGCGGCGGGGCTGAATAACCAATTGTCCGGTATGGAGAATATTGAGCTGAAATGTCTGATGCACGGAATGTCGCAAAAGGAAATCGAGGCGTTAGTCCCGAGTATCATTGAATTTGCCGAATTGGGGAACTTTATCGAGCAGCCTGTAAAGAATTACTCCAGCGGCATGAAATCAAGGTTGGGGTTTGCGATATCAATCCATACCAATCCAGATATCATGATCATTGATGAGGCATTATCTGTAGGAGACCAAACTTTCTACCAAAAATGCCTGGATCGGATGGAGCGATTCAAAAAAGAAGGAAAAACAATCATTTTCATCAGCCATTCCATTTCGCAAGTCCGTTCATTCTGCGATAAAGTCATATGGATGAATAGCGGAAAAATCGAGATGTATGATGAAGCAGGCCAGGTACTGCGAAAATATGCTCAATTCGTGGATGCCTTTAATGCAAAAAGCTCTGAAGAAAAGAAAGCATTCAAAAAGAAACAAGCGGAAGAGCAACATAAGGCAGGTTTACAAGTGATTCAAGAAAAAAAAGAAAAAACCGTGTCGGGCCATTCTTTCTTGTTTACAGCTCAAGTTCTGCTTCTGTTGCTGGGATGCATTTTGAGTATGTCTGTTTTATTTGGTTTTTTTGGCTAAATCAACAATTTTGGAACATCCGTCAAGGACGTTCCTTTTTATTTGCTCCAATATAATGCCATCTGAGCATGGAAATGTTTTTAAGATAGTGATTTTAATCGGTACATTTGATTTTTCTGCGTGGCTGGCTGTATCATTTACATGTTTTCTTAAATATTTTTGAAATCCTTTTATTAACACTGTTGTTTTCAGGAGAAACAGTTTATTATTTTAATATAGTATTATCGAGGTTCCGGGAGTATAAGATTCAATACATGCACCTGGCATTCTGTCACCTTGACAGCTGCGGTGAGAAAACTGTTGATTAAAGGATGAATAAGATGACGAACAAACCGTTGAATAAGGCGGAAGCCTGTGTGCGTACAGCTGATTGTGAGCAGTCGGTCCATTGGACCCTCAATCAGGTAAAAGGTACGGAGGTATTAGTGATTGGCAAAACTGCTCTGTTTGATGAGGAACAAATTTCGATACAAGAGAACATTTCCCTCAGAGTTGCCGGTATCAGCGGAGATGAAGTACCAGAAAAAGAATTTGACACGATAATCCTTGCCGGAACGGCCGAACATATAAAGGATTCAGTACGAATTCTGAATATAGCACATAAGCATCTAAAAAATGAAGGATGCCTGATCGTGACCATCCCTATAGGCATAAATACGTACATGGATCATAAGTACAGCAACTGTTATGGCGAATTGGTACAGCAGTTAATCGGCTCCTTCTTTATCGAAAAGATGGAGTCTATTGGAGATTATACGGGGATTGTCTGCCGGAAAATGCCGGGTGAGACCCTGGGAGGAGATAGGGGAGAGTTAGGTTTGGGATATGCAAATGATTCAAACGAATATAATCTGCTCAATCGAATCACAGTCATGCAACAAACCATTGATTCTCAAGAAAAAGAGATAAACGAATTGAAACAGACTTATATAGAGGCAGTAGCTAAGTTGAACAGGAAGATGGACAGATTGGGGGGAGAATCCTGCTCTCAGAGAGGAGACCAAAACGACATTCAGCAACTGCTACAACAAATTGAGACGCTGAAAAGTGAATTGAGAACATCGTTGATCAATGAAGAAAAATTGCTCCGTGCGCAACTCGCTGTCCCAAAACGAGCGAGCATCCACGGTGAATCGGCTGCAGATTTGGAAAAGAAACTGAAGCAAGTGGAGAGAAAGTATGAAGCCCTTAAACAATCAAGACTTGGGGCCATCACGCTGAAATGTTGGGAATTAAAAAAGAAAATTAAAGGCAGAGTGTAGAAGGGGCTTTCCATTATGAGAAAAGAAGTAGTTCTGGCCCGGTTAGATCGGATAGAGGAATTGAAAAAAGAATTTAGTCTATGTGATACAAAAGCTCATTCCTTGGAAACAACTGTACAACCAATTCCGCTCCAAAAGGGCATTAGTGTCATTATTCCCACTTATAAAGGGGAGGGTGTAATTTCGACCTGCCTGAATTCCTTGCTGAAACAGACAATCAGAAAGGAATTGGTGGAAATCATTATCGTCATGAATGGAGACAAGGATGGCACTGAACAGCTTGTGTCTGATTTCATTCGGGATAACAGGATGGAGCAGGTTGTCCTGCTGTATTCCGAGGAAGCAAGCGCCGCTGTAGCGCGAAATGTCGGCATCCGGAACGCCACAAAGGAATACACCGTATTTGTCGATGATGATGATTACCTTTCGGACAATTATCTTCTCGAAATGTATAAGCATTCAAAGCCGGAAACGATTGTTGTTTCCCAAATAGCTGATGTCCATCCAAACGGAGTCACCGATTATGAAAATCCGATCAATGCCGAGTTGAAGCATGCATTTTCACAAGCAAAGGCTGATTTGCTGACGCTGAATAAAGTTGCTAGTATTACTGCTTGCAAACTGTTGCCCACTCAATTTTTGAAGAGCCTGGCGTTCGATGCGAGCCTTCGGAGCGGGGAGGACATCGTCTTCTATGCTGAATTGTACAGTAAGTGTAACCTTGAATTCCTGGTAATAGATCCGGCAAAAGAAGCCGTCTACTATCGGGTTATCCGCCATGAATCTGTATCCCGTCAAGCTATGAGCTTTGACTTTTATGTGAATCAGCGTCTTGATGTCATCGAAAGATTGGATGGGCTGCTCGAAACAGCCGATACCACGCAAACGGAGTCATACATCAAACAAAAAATCAGCGCCCAGTTTCAATTCATGAACCGCTTCCTAATACAGCATCCGGATCAGCGATGTCAGGTGATAAATGAAGTGAAAAGAAGGCATTTAACGTGGGTACCGTATTCAATCGTGAATAAAGGTTTGGCTCAAAAACTGGTCATTTCCTATTGCTTCCCTCCGTATAGGGACACGAGCAGCAATGTCATGGCCAAACGTCTCCGTGACATGAATGAAGTTGTGGACGTTGTGTATAACAAGATGGATCGGGTGCGGGACATCGACCTTTCTTTAAATAGTCTGGTGGATGATCTGATAGAAAACCGGATTATGATTGATTCGTCTGCTGGTTTTTCAGATTGGAAAGCGATAGAAGAATTTTGCAAGATTGGTATGGCAAAAATCGGGGATGAAAAGAAGTACAAAGAAATATACAGCCGTGCGATGTGGCCAGGGTCCCATTTCCTTGCCTATTTGTATAAAATGAAGAACCCTGAAGTGAAGTGGACGGCCGAATTTTCCGACCCCATCATCATAGATATACACGTTCAGGCGAGAACATCTGCCATTGGTGATAAACGATTCCTGAAAGCGGCCAATAAGAGGGCGCGGAAGCTTCATAAATTGCCGAAAGTGAAGGACAACAACTTGTACTTCTGGTGTGAATACTTGCCGTATCTGTTTGCGGACGAACTGATATTCACCAATCGGCACCAATTGACATACATGCTTGATACGTTCCCGGTTCGGGAGGTGAGGGGGATCATCGAAAAAAAAGCCATCATTTCCCCGCATCCGACATTGCCGGAATCATATTATCATCTAGCGGAATCAGATTACGAGATGGATGCAGATAAGGTGAATATTGCCTATTTCGGTGCCTTTTACGCGACAAGAAATCTGGATGATCTGTTTCTTGGGCTGGATGGCGTCGAGGAAGGACTTAAGCAGCGGGTGAACCTGCATATCTTCACGGCTAAGCCGGATGCTTTGATTTATGATCTGAAAGGTACCAATTTGGAGGAACTGGTGAAAGTCAGCCCGTATGCGGGCTACATGGAATTCCTTAACTTGACGACCCATTTCGATTGCCTGGTCGTTAATGACGCCAAGACAAAGGGAAGCAAACCGATCAATCCCTACTTGCCGTCGAAAATCAGTGATTACATGGGAAGCCAAACGCCGGTATGGGGCATTTGCGAAGAGGGGAGCATCCTGTCTGAGTATCCCCTTGAATATAAATCGATACTTGGCGACCTGGAACAGGCTACAGCCATTTTCGAGCAAATTATAAAACAAAAAAACAGGAAGAAATAGCAGGCAACTGCTGTAGAGGAGGAATTAATATGAAAATCTGTACAATTGGTCTAGGGTATATTGGGTTACCGACATCCATCATGTTTGCCAAACATGGTGTCGAAGTAGTCGGGGTCGATGTTAAACCGGAGGTCATCGAGTCGTTGAACAGCGGAAGAATTCATATTGAGGAGCCTCATTTGCAAGAGGCATTGGAGGAAGTGATTGAAAGCGGTATGTTCAGGGCTTCGCTCACACCCGAAAAGGCCAATGCATTCATCATAGCGGTACCAACCCCTAATCAGGATGATGAGCATAAATCATGCGACTTATCTTATGTGGTCAATGGTGTCAAGAATGCCCTGCCATATATCGAAAAAGGCAATGTGCTGATTGTAGAATCTACAATCGCCCCGCGCAGTATGGATGATGTTGTAAAACCGCTTGTTGAAGCAGCTGGTTATACGGTTGGACAGGACATTTTCCTCGTCCATTGCCCAGAGCGCGTGCTTCCGGGCCAAATCATGCATGAGCTGATCTACAATAACAGAATTGTGGGCGGAATCACGCCTGAATGTACTGCAGCGGGAGCTATGGTATACAGCACATTCGTCAAAGGGGAAATTATCAAGACCGATGCCAAGACGGCCGAAATGTCCAAGCTGATGGAAAACACTTTCCGGGATGTGAATATAGCATTGGCGAATGAATTGGCGAAAGTGTGCAATGAGTTGGACATCAATGCTTTGGATGTAATCGAAATGGCTAACAAACACCCGCGTGTGAACCTTCATACACCAGGACCTGGAGTCGGCGGGCATTGCTTGGCGGTAGACCCTTACTTCATCGTCGCCAAAGCGCCGCAAACGGCAAAACTGATTGATCTATCAAGGACCATCAACACATCGATGCCTGCTTATGTGGCGGAGAACGTCCATAAATTGATGGAACAGGTAAAAGGGCGCACAATTACAGTTTTTGGCTTGACCTATAAAGGAAATGTCGATGATATCCGTGAAAGTCCGGCGATGGAAATATACGAAATGCTGAAAGAAGACGGTCGATATGATGTACGGGCATACGATCCGCATGTGAAGCTGGACTGGGTTGAGCACGATATGACAGCCGCTGTCGATGGATCCGACTTGATCCTGATCCTGTCAGACCATAACGAGTTCAAAACGTTCACGCGTGAATCTTTGACCAACATGAATCATGTCCGTATCTTTGATACAAAGAACGTGGTCAAAGAAGCAAAAGGCATCGACTATATCAATTATGGCAACTTGTATAAATTCATTAAGGAAGTATCCTTTGTATAATAAAATGGATTGTAATATGGAGAGACTGACCGCGTATGACGGGCAGTCTCTTCTTTTTTGTATGATTCTTTATCGAAAAGGAGCTTGCATTATTTATTATTTAGAAAGTGTAGATTTTGTAAAAAATGGGTAATTAAACAAAAATAAACATTTTTTCCGTGTTATAGTAGGGATAATTGGATGCTTTCAGCTGGAAGTCTTGACGAAGCATAAGGGTACATGTCTCTTGGCAGTACTGCAGTATGGTTTAAATATTCAAAATAGTGGGTAATCGTATTTTGTCCAGCTGCAAAGCTACAGATGCCATCGAGATCATCGTTTTTTATGGCGGTCCTCTATGGATAGTTTGTTTAGGATGGTGACCAAGGGGAAATGGAAAGGGTATACATATGAAATAAAGATCTATGTCATACATAAGGGTACCTTTAATGGAAGGATGCACTGTAAAACGGAGTGAATGAAAAAGGCAAGCCGATTCGGTGAATAGAAGTCATCGGCTCATCCAGGTAGCCGTGTGCTGTTTTTTCAAAACCGGGATCTTATGACAAGACAATTATATTAGGGGCGAGTAATGCATGAGGAAACGAATTTTGATGATTTCCCAAAACTTTTATCCGGAGCTTGGCAGCGCCGGAAATCGGATGAAGAATATCTATCAGTTATTACGTCAGCGTGGCTACGATGTCACAGTATTAACGACGGAACCCTCTTATCCGAACCGGCATATTTATGAGGATGACTGTTTTTGGACAGAAGAAGAATTGAACGATAATGACAGGATCCATAGAGTAAGGGTAAGCAACAGAAAATATTCCTTCAGCATGCTTAACAGGTTGCTCTTTTATTTGGAATTCACAATCAGGATGCTGTGGGCCGTAGTCAAGGACCGTAATAAATATGATGCAGTGTTTGCTACATCACCGGCTATCTTCATTGGCTTTGTCGGGATGTTTGCTAAACTGCGGTTCCGTACGAAACTGATTCTGGATATCCGGGATCTTTGGCCGGAATCGCTCAATGGCGTCGGAGTATTCAATCACCCCATCATCCTGAAGTCTTTTTACATGCTTGAAATATTGCTCTATAAATCAGCGAATCATATCATCGTGAACAGTGAGGGATTTATCGGCCATATCAAAACAAAGGGGAAAGTCGACGGATCAAAGATTCTGTATCTTCCTAATGCCGCCCGTTTATTTGAACTGCCGATAGGGAAAACGGAGAATGATACTTTCCGGGTGATTTATACAGGCAATGTCGGCCTGGCTCAAGATGTCTCCTTTCTGAAGGAGTTTTCTCTGAAAATGAACAGGCAACAGATTCCCTTAAACATTGTCGGTTATGGGGTGAAAAAGAATGAATTGGTCGAGTTCGTAAAAGAGAAACAGCTCGAAAACGTCCGGTTTCTCCATCCTGTTAAGCGATCGGAATGTCTGGATATGAATGCCCGGCATGAGGTCGGAATCCTTTCACTGAATAGCAATAGTGTCTTTGATACAGTTCTGCCGGGAAAGCTGATCGACTATATGATATCAGGTCTGCCGGTTGTAGGGGCTGTCTCAGGTAACGCAAAACGGATCATCGAAAAGCATCATACCGGATTTGTTTCAGAAAAAAGGAACGTAGATGAAATAATTGATTATATCAACAACCTCAAAGAAAATTCTTTATTGCGCCGGGAAATGGCGCGAAACAGCATGAAATTAATCAAACAAGAATTTTTATGGGAAAGCAATATCCACTCTTTATTTGACGTCATTGAAGCTGGCAGATACCTTAAAATGCCGCTTCCCGTAAAATCCCAAACAGGTAAGGTTGAGTCGAAATGAAAAAAAATGTCTGTATGTTTGTCTGGAATCATTTTACAAATGATGCAAGAGTGCTGCGTGAATGCACAGCATTATCTGAAAACGGCTATCATGTTGATTTGATTTGTATACATGACCCGAAAGACCCTAATATGCCGTATGTTGAAAAAAGGAACGACCGATTTACAGTGTATCGCATCAAGAGGTATCCGTTCGTGCTCACCGCAGCCCAGGGAGCAGTCCGATTCATGAAAAAGAATGTTTTGAACATGACCGTGAGCGCTGTTTTTTGGCTATTGTTGGCTTATTTGTTTCCGCTTGTCGTCATTCCTTTAACGGTCCTTGCCGCAATCGTATTAAAGACTAGGCTGAAAGGCTTGTTCATAAAGGGCAGCCTGATTGCCAGGATGACCCTAAAAGGATACAAGCAGAAGTATGATGTGTATCATGCTAATGACCTGAATACCTTGCCGCAAGGATATATATGCGCGAAATGGCGTATAAAGCAAAAGAAACTGATTTATGATTCGCATGAAGTGCAGACGAGCCGTACCGGATACCATAGCCCGATTTATGGCAAATTGGAGAAATTCTTGACAGCACACACCGACGCAATGATCGTCGAGAACCATACGAGGGCGAAGTATAATGAAGACTTATATGGTTTTTATCCTGAAGTGGTCCATAACTATCCGTTCCGTACAGAGGAAACTTCCGTGGAAACAGTGAATCTTCATCGGATGCTCGGCCTGCCGGAAGACGAGAAGATCCTACTGTACCAGGGCGGCATCCAAACAGGGCGCGGGCTCGATAAGCTTATTCAGGCTGTTCCGTCTTTCCGGGAGGGGACGCTCGTATTGATCGGCGATGGCAAAATTAAGCCTGAGCTTGAGCAGATGGTGAGCGATATGAAGTTGCAGAACCGTGTCAAGTTTTTTCCGAAAGTCCCGTTGCAGGAGCTGCCGAAATACACAAGGACGGCGTATTTGGGATTCCAGGTTCTAAATAACGTCTGCTTCAATCATTATTCGGCATCCTCCAATAAACTTTTTGAGTACATGATGGCTGGTGTCCCGGTTGTGGCCTGTGATTTCCCGGAAATCAAACAAGTGGTCGAAGGGAATCGTACAGGGCTGATCGTCGATTCGCACGATCCCCGCTCAATCGCCAAAGCGGTCAATACGTTGACAGCCGATCCGTTGCTTCGCGACAGGCTGAGCAAAAACAGTTATCAGGCAAGGAATAAATATAACTGGGATGAAGAACAAATGAATTTCTTGAAAGTATATAAGGACTCATTCGGCAGCAAATCTGCGCTTTCAGAAACGGCAGTCTGACAAAACTTAACTCAATCGAAGGATGAATGATATGACGAAGAAACCGTTGGATAAGGTCACTGATGCCTATAAGGGTCTGAAGGGTGATGATTTTGCGGAGAAGACGCAGAACAGGATCCACTGGATCCTCCGCCAGGTGAGGGGTAGTGACATTTTGGATATTGGATGTTCTCAAGGGATTGTCCCGATTCTCTTGGGACGGGAAGGGAAAAAGGTGGACGGCATCGACATTGCAGAGGAATCAATTGAATATGCGCTGGCCGACCTTAAGAAGGAGCATGAATCGGTACAGGAAAATATTTCGTTCAGGGTCGCCAATTTCGCTACGGAAGAGCTGGCAGGAAAAGCATATGACACCATCCTTCTAACTGAAGTGCTGGAACACTTTGCAGACCCTGAATCATTACTCGATAAAGTCCACATGCATCTGAAGGAGAATGGAGCCCTTATTGTCACAGTCCCGTTTGGCATCAATGATTACTATGATCATAAACGTACGTATTATTATTCCGGCTTAGAGGGGCAATTATCCCGCCTCTTCTTAATCGAAAAGGTGGAATACCTCGGTGAGTGGGCAGGCATTGTCTGCCGAAAGGATACCAATTGCAAACAGGAAGACGGGAGCATCAGCAGGGAGGAATTGATTCGGCTGGAGCAAGCTTTCGAAACAAAAGAAAGGAAACTGCTGGATCGAATTAATCACCTGCGACAAACCATAGATAAGCAAGATAAAGAGATTAGCGAATGGAAATCGTTATATATCCACTCCATTGAAACAATGGGCCGGCAGCTTACACACATCGATGAAGGTGTCCGAAAAATGGAGTCGCTGCCCCATTTACTAGAGGAGAGGCGAGAGGATACGAGTGAATTTGATCGGCTCCGCCGGACAATGGATATACTGAGGAGCGAATTGGAGGCATCCTTGAAAAATGAGGAAAGGCTGCTTCAGGCGCAACTCTCATCCTTAAAACAGGCAGGCACACAAGGTGAAACAGCAGCAGACCTGGAAAAGAGACTGCGCCAAGTAGAGAGGAAGTATGCGTCACTAAAAAATTCAAAACTTGGAGCTATCACTTTGAAGTATTGGAAGCTGAAAAAGAAAATCAATGGCAGAGCGTAAGAAGGGGAAAATCAACTCATGAGAAAAGAAGAAATTCTGGCGCGGTTGAATCAAATAGAAGAAGTGAGGAAACGGTTCAATCTACAAGAGGTGTCAACTTTACTCGATGAAGAGGGGAATGATTCACAGGTTCAGCCACTCCCGCTCAACAAGGGCATCAGTGTCATTATCCCTACTTATAAAGGGGAGGGTGTGATATCGGCCTGCCTTAATTCCCTACTGAAACAGACTATTAAACAAGACTTGCTGCAGATCATTATCATTATAAACGGAGAAAAAGACGGAACCGAACAGATTGTGGTTGATTATATCAAGGAACACCGAATGGATCAGATCGTGTTGTTGTACTCGGAAGTTGCAAGCGCCGCTGTAGCGCGAAATGTCGGCATCCAGCATGCCGATAGGGAATATGTGGTGTTTGTCGATGATGATGACTACATTTCGGAAAACTTCCTGCTTGAATTATATAAACATTCCATGCCTGATACGGTGGTTATATCTCAGATTGCAGATGTCTATCCGAATGGTGTCATCGATTTTGATAATCCGATTAATACTCAGGTGAAAGAGGCAACTGAACAATCCGGAAACAACTTTCAGACACTGGACAAGGTCGCGACCATCACAGCCTGCAAACTATTGCCCACTAAGTACCTGAAGAACTTGGAATTCGATGCAAGCCTGCAAAGCGGGGAGGACATCGTCTTCTATGCTGAACTGTACACGAGGTATGACCTGGATTTCAAAGTGGTGGATACCGGTAAAGAGGTTATTTATTATCGTGTGATCCGAGATGGTTCTGTCTCCCGTAAGTCCATGTCGTATGACTTTTATGTGGAGCAGCGGCTTGATGTCATTGAGCGTTTGAACAAGTTTCTTGCTACTGCAGGACTTCCGCATACCGAAATCTTTATTAAGCAAAAAATTAGGGCCCAGGCCCAATTTTTGAACCGTTTCTTATTGGAGTATCCCGGCCACCACGGCACAGTGATGGACGACATCCGCAAAAGGGAAAACGAATGGATCCCCTATGAGGTTATTAATAGAGGCTTTGCCGAAAAGCTGATTATCTCCTACTGCTTTCCGCCATATGCGGATACGAGCGGCAATGTCATGGCCAAACGTCTCCGTGATATGAAAGGGGTCGTTGATGTTGTGTATAACAGGATGGATCAGGTGCGGGATATCGACCTTTCTTTGAATGGATTGGTGGACGATCTGATTGAAAATAGGATATCTGTTGATTCATACTCCAGCTTTTCGAATTGGAAAGCTATTGAAGAATTCTGCAAGACAGGTATCGAAAGAATCGGGAGGGAAAAGGGGTACAAAGAAATATACAGCCGTGCGATGTGGCCGGGGTCCCATTTCCTTGCCTATTTTTACAAGGTGGAGAACCCTGCCGTGAAGTGGACGGCCGAGTTTTCCGACCCCATCATCTTAGACATACACGGGCAGACGAGAACTTCTGCCATTGGTGATAAACGATTTCTGAAAGCGGCCAATAAGAGGGCGCGGAAGCTCCATAAATTGCCGAAAGTGAAGGACAACAACTTATACTTCTGGTGTGAATACTTGCCGTATCTGTTTGCGGACGAACTGATATTCACCAATCGGCACCAATTGACATACATGCTTGATACGTTCCCGGTTCGGGAGGTGAGGGGGATCATCGAAAAAAAAGCCATCATTTCCCCGCATCCGACATTGCCGGAATCATATTATCATCTAGCGGAATCAGATTACGAGATGGATGCAGATAAGGTGAATATTGCCTATTTCGGTGCCTTTTACGCGACAAGAAATCTGGATGATCTGTTTCTTGGGCTGGATGGCGTCGAGGAAGGACTTAAGCAGCGGGTGAACCTGCATATCTTCACGGCTAAGCCGGATGCTTTGATTTATGATCTGAAAGGTACCAATTTGGAGGAACTGGTGAAAGTCAGCCCGTATGCGAGCTACATGGAATTCCTTAACTTGACGACCCGTTTCGATTGCCTGGTCGTCAATGACGCCAAGACAAAGGGAATCAAACCGATCAATCCCTACTTGCCGTCTAAAATCAGTGATTATCTGGGAAGCCAAACGCCGGTATGGGGCATTTGCGAAGAGGGGAGCATTCTGTCCGAGTATTCCCTTGAATTTAAATCGATGCTCGGAGACCTAGAACAGGCTACAGCCATTTTTGAGCAAATTATCAAACACAAATACAGCAAGAGGGAGCAACCGGTTAGTGTGGAGGAGGGATTACTATGAAGATTTGTACAATCGGTTTAGGATATATCGGATTACCGACATCCATCATGTTTGCCAAACATGGTGTCGAAGTAGTCGGGGTCGATGTTAAACCGCAAGTCATCAAGTCGTTGAACAGCGGAAAAATTCATATTAAAGAGCCGGGGTTGCAGGAAGCGCTTGGGGAAGTCATCGAAAAAGCCGCATTCAGGGCTTCGCTCACGCCGGAAAAAGCCAATGTATTCATCATAGCGGTGCCTACCCCTAATCAGGATGATGAACATAAATCATGCGATTTGTCTTATGTCATTGAAGGTGTCAAAAGTGTGCTTCCTTATCTCAGGAAAGGTAATATTCTGATTGTGGAATCGACAATCGCCCCGCGCAGCATGGATGATGTCATTAAACCGTTCTTGGAGAAAAAAGGCTTCAAAGTCGGCGAGGACATTTTCCTCGTCCATTGTCCTGAGCGCGTGCTTCCGGGACAAATCATGCATGAGCTGATCTACAATAACAGGATTGTCGGCGGGGTTACGCCTGCGTGCACCGCGGCAGGAGCCGTGGTATACAGCACATTCGTCAAAGGGGAAATTATCAAGACCGATGCCAAGACAGCGGAAATGTCGAAGCTGATGGAAAACACTTTCCGGGATGTGAATATCGCATTGGCAAATGAATTGGCGAAAGTGTGCAATGAGTTGGACATTAACACCCTGGATGTGATCGAAATGGCCAACAAACACCCGCGTGTGAACCTCCATACGCCGGGACCTGGTGTCGGCGGACATTGCTTGGCGGTAGACCCTTACTTCATTATCGCCAAAGCGCCGCAAACGGCAAAGCTGATTGATCTATCGAGGACCATCAACACATCGATGCCTGCTTATGTGGCGGAGAATGTCCAGAAGTTGATGGAACGCGTAAAAGGGCGGGTCGTCACAGTTTTTGGCTTGACCTACAAAGGAAACGTCGATGATATCCGAGAAAGTCCGGCGATGGAGATTTATAAAATGCTGAAAGAGGACGGCCGGTATGAGATACGGGCATACGATCCGCATGTAAAGCTGGACTGGGTTACACACGATATGGTAGCCGCTGTTGATGGATCCGACTTGATTCTGATCCTGTCAGACCATAACGAATTTAAGACGTTCACGTGTGAATCTTTGGCCAACATGAATCATGCCCGTATCTTTGATACGAAGAATGTGGTGAAAGAAGCAGACGGCATCGACTATATCAATTATGGCAACTTGTATGAATTCAGCAAGAAAGAAGCAAATGTAAAATGAACCTGATGAAGCAAATTCTAAAAGAGCAGGCACTTAATCTGCATCTGATATTGAGATTAAGTGTCTACGAAGTGAAAAGCACATACAGCATGCATTATTTGGGCATGTTCTGGCAAGTTCTGAATCCATTTATCCAAATCTGTATCTATTGGTTTGTTTTCGGGTTCGGTATTAGGGGCGGGGCTCCTGTAGAGGGGGTCCCGTTTTTCTTATGGCTGATTGCCGGACTGGTGCCATGGCTCTATATAAGCCCGACTGTTACTCAAGGCGCAAACAGCATTTATTCAAAGGTAGCGCTTGTTTCAAAAATGAATTTTCCGGTAAGTGTATTGCCGTCAGTCAAAATTGTCGGCAACGGGTTTTCATTCGTTGCAATGCTCGTGATTGCCTGGCTAATCATCATTTCGAACGGCCTATTTTCCGGGGTGTATTTACTGCAATTACCGTATTATTTATTGTGCTTATGTGTGTTGTTATTTAGTGTCACATTATTGCTATCGACGTTGACGACCATAATTAGGGATATCCAAAGCATGGTCCAATCATTCATGCGGATTCAGCTGTATCTGCTGCCGATTTTGTGGAATGTCAATAGCCTGCCGCCTGTCCTGTTGGCCTGCCTTAAATTGAATCCTTTTTTTTATATAATAGAGGGATTCCGGAATGCTCTTCTGGGAGAAGCCTGGTTTTTTGAAGATCCTTGGTATACATCCTACTTCTGGTTGATGACAGCAATCATTCTATTGATTGGTTCCTCTGTCCACCTGAAGTTCCGGCATAAATTTGTAGATTATATGTAATGGAGGCTTTACTTATGGGGTCTAAAGTTGTATTTCACAATGTAACCAAACAATATTCTCTATATGGGAAAAAATCCGATAAGTTGATGGATCTGCTGCCTTTCAGGAACAAAAGGTCAAAAACGAACACATTTCAAGCGGTCAAAAATGTTTCATTTGAAATAATGGAGGGAGAATCTGTCGGCATTGTTGGTTTTAATGGCTCCGGAAAATCCACATTGTGTAATTTGTTAGCCAAAGTTATCCCGGTTACATCCGGCCAGATTGAGATTAATGGGGAAACATCATTAATCGCCATTTCAGCAGGATTAAACAATCAGTTATCAGGTATGGAGAATATCGAACTGAAATGCCTGATGCACGGAATGACGCAAAAGGAAATTAATACGCTGAAGCCAAGCATCATTGAATTTGCCGAAATAGGTAAATTTATAAACCAGCCGGTCAAAAACTTTTCTAGCGGCATGAAATCTCGGCTCGGTTTTGCGATATCTATCCATACAAACCCTGATATTATGATTATTGATGAAGCATTGTCGGTAGGGGACCAGACTTTCTATCAGAAATGCATCGATAAAATGGAACAGTTTAAACAAGATGGCAAAACCATCATCTTCATCAGCCACTCAATTTCTCAGGTGAGATCGTTTTGCGATAGGGTCCTTTGGATGAACTATGGGGTTATCGAGAAGTTCGGAGAAACAGAGGAAGTGCTAAAAGAGTATGCAGAGGCCGTAAAAACAGTGAATGCCATGTCGGAAACCGAGAAAAAGCAACATAAACAGAGGATGGCGAGCCAACAATATGAAAAGGCTGATGTGCCAATCCATAAAAAAGAAACAGCGAACAACCAAATACAGGATCTGTCTTTCCGTTATCAGCTCGCTTTGTTAATTGTGGCTTGTTTGTACAGTGCGGGCAGTATGTTCGGCCTCTTCGGCTGAGTTTCATAAATGTGAGTAAGGTACCCCTTATGGTCTTTTGTTTCACAAAAATGAAATATATGTCATGATTCTTAAAGAAAATTGACCAAATTTTTATTCAATTTCTAAGGAACTTGTTATAATATAAAACTAAGCTGCAACTTTTGTCAAAGGCTGTCAAATTACGAACAAAGGTAAAAGGGAAAAAACATGAACAAGCAAAAAGAACTGTTTTTTGAGATTCTGAAGGATGCATGCACAAAAGAGGATGCATCACTTGATGAAATGCTGGACGAATTGAAGGATCGGCTTCAGGAAATGGTTACAGTCTCTAACAAATGAAGACAGAAAATGCGTATAGAAAAAGAGCACAGCGGATATTCGTTGTGCTCTTCTTCTTGCCTATGACAATGGAGGCAAGTAGCGGTTCATGCGCAAGATGCCGATCAGATGCTGGTAATAAAGGCCTGTATCACCGAATGTGCCGGATGGCTTGACCTGTAGTTGAATGATTTTCCTGCCGGTATCTTCGCTTAGCTGTTTGAACATATCGTAACGTTTGTTCGGTGTCTTTTCCGGGTTCGGTATGCCCTCCCGGCATATGTATATCGGCTGGAAATCGCCTGGGCTGGTCGGTTTCATCACGACGGCCAGGGAGACGACATCTCGGTCTCTGATTGTTGTCTGGAGTTCGAGAAGGAAGGCGATACGGTCTTTTTGCGCAAATGATGTCTGAATCAGTTCGTATATATCGGAATAACCTTCCCCGAGTTCGATGAAGCGTTGAATCATTTATTTTCACTCCTGTCTCGTATACTGGTGCCGGCATGGTTAAAGAAAAAACGATCATGCCGATACAAACAATATAACGATATTGCGGCGAAAAGGGAAATGAAATATTTCTGCAACTGAAAAAAGCGTTACCGTAAGGGGAAATGGCTATGATGAAACAATTGGCAACGAGTGCTTTGACAATCGTTCTGGCTACCGGAGGAATGATGCTTTGGCAATGGAATGTGCATTCCAAACAAGAGGATGCGAACAGGGCGGAAGATGTTGAGCAGCATATACAGATCGAGCAGCGGGAGAACTCGCTACAAGTCACGCAAAGGATTACCGGATTAGGGGAGGGGATGTACCCAATCAAAAACCCAGCAGCTGTCCAGTACTATATGGAAGGTACAGAAAGGCCGTCGGGGCGGCTTCTCGTTATCTCTGAAGGCAGCGAACCTGTTTTACGGTACGAACTCCCATTCGATGGCGGCAAAAGCTTTGAGTTATTGGAGGATTGGGCGTTGATGATCGGGGGTGATGTCATTACAGTGAGGACCCGAGTCGATATCACGGTCCCTTCCGGTCAACAGGGCCATTGGGCCGCTGCGGGCAGTCTGGCGGGGGAAGTCCGCAAGCAGTTCATCGATTTCTATCAATTTGAACGGGAAGGACCAGCTTTTCCTCTGCTTTATAATCAAAGAGATTGGGATTATAAGGAACTGAAATCCGGGGCTTTCCTGTATGATGATGGGACCGTTAAGCTGGATGTGGAGGCATTCGATCGGATGCTGATGGAATACTGGCCGAATGACGGAACCGTATACATATTCACCAAACATCATAGGCAGAATCAGCAGGAGCTGCTTTGCATATACAATGACAGTGCAGATTTGGAGAAGAAGCTGGAGGCCGCCTATATGGATGAGCGGGTCCCTTTCAAAGGAGAACAGGCCAAATGGCAGCAGGCTGTCATCGTAAACATAGCGGAGGACAGGCAAATCGGAAATGCCAAGTCTCATGCCATGGCAGAAGAACTGAAGAAACAGCTGCCTGAAGAAGAATTCCTCGAGTTCTCTGAGGAGGTGTTGGCTGGCGAAGGGCCACTTGATAGCGCCATACTTGATTGGCACCTCTCGGAGGCGGCCGGAAAGCGCACCTCGTTTTTCTCTGACAATAAAAGTGCCGGCACAAGGCTCAGTCCCTTATATTTTTTGAAGGCTGAACCTATCTATGTCGAAGGAGCAGAAATAGATGGAGCTGTTGTCGAGCTTAGCGATGAGGAACTGTTTCCGGCTCGTGAAATCCTGGAACAGGCAGGGTACACTATGGATTATATTGACCGGAAAGAAGTGTTTGTTGCGAAGGAAGGGTATAACCTTAGACTGTTTCCTGATGAGTTGGTTTTCATCATGAACGGTACCGATTACTCGGTCATTACGCCGCCAGTGATCGACCTCGATGGCCGCCTGCTGATCAGTGAATCTTGGCTTCTGGAACTATTTGGCGGCATGGTTGAGAAAGATGGAAAGGGCTTCTATATCAAATTTGCCTAAAAAAACCCTGCAGATCATATCTGCAGGGTCCTTCTATTTCCGTTTAAGGATAGAAGGGAAAGGGAGAGGAGAAACCGGAGGAAGAACTTATGGGGAAACGTAAGTCTTCTCCGCGGTTGGCAACAACATCCTTACGAATAAGGAGTTGTTACTAAACAGTATGACCTAAAACGAAGGTCTTATTCAGCGATCTGTTTTTTTCTTCAGATCTTTTCGTGTTGGCGGGTGTGGACGAATATGTTAGGATAAAATAGGTGTACAATCGACATCTTTCTTTATAAATGAAATAGTGGTGATATAGACTTTATGAGAGTAGTTTCAGGAATATGCAAAGGACATCCATTAAAGGCGGTTCCGGGATCTTCGACAAGGCCTACGACTGACAAGGTTAAGGAATCGATCTTTAATATGATTGGCCCATACTTTGATGGCGGCCTTGTTCTGGATCTGTTTGCCGGCAGCGGCGGACTGGGGATTGAGGCGCTCAGCAGGGGGATGGATAAGGCCATTTTTGTCGACAAAGAATTCAAGGCGGTTTCCGTCGTAAAGGAAAACCTTAAAAACTGCCACCTTACAGACAGGGCGGAAGTGTATCGCAATGACAGCGAACGCGCCCTCAAAGCGCTTGTGAAAAGGGAGCTCTCCTTTGATTTAATCATGTTGGATCCTCCGTATAAAAAACAGAAGCTTATGGAAATTCTAGAATTCGCATCGGAACATGGACTGCTTTCGGAAAACGGAACGATTGTCTGTGAACATGGGAGTGATATCGAGTTGCCGGATTCCGTTGGTTTATATGAAAAATGGAGATCGGAAACATACGGCATGATTGCTGTATCCATCTATGGATTACCAACTGATGAAGCATAAATAGACAGAATACCGGGGGAGGATTTAGATGAACAGGATAGCGGTTTGCCCAGGCAGTTTTGATCCGATTACGAACGGACATATCGATATTATCCAAAGAGGGGCCAAAGTTTTCGATGAGCTGTACGTGTGCGTATTGAATAATTCTTCCAAGAAACCGACATTTTCCGTGGAGGAGCGCATCAAGCTGATTGAGGAAGTGACGAGGCATATTCCAAATGTGAAAGTCGATTCTTTCAGCGGACTTTTGGTCGATTACGCGAAAAAGATGAATGCCGATGCGATTATCCGCGGACTGCGCGCGGTTTCTGATTTTGAATATGAGATGCAAATCACCTCGATGAACCGGGTGCTAGATGATTACATCGAGACATTCTTTATCATGACCAATAACCAGTACTCCTTCCTGAGTTCCAGTATCGTAAAAGAAGTGGCGAAGTATGATGGTGATATTTCTGAGCTCGTCCCTCCGCCGGTGGAAGCGGCGCTGAAGGAAAAGTTCCGTTTATCGCAAAATCAGCAGTAATCAAGAAAAAGACAAAGTCCGGGGGGCTTTGTCTTTTTTTGCGGAATGTCTTCTTGCGATATTCAGGGCTGGAGTCATGTTTTTGTCGTCTTCTGGGCATATAATAGTACATATAGGATGAGCATACATATAGTGATAAGCGGACCCGCTCCCCAAAACCAATTCCAATCAGCCTGCATGGGAGAGGAAACGGCCATATCATGAAAGCTGGTTTCGGCCACTGCCAGCCGCTGGTACACCGGCTCCCATATGAGCAGTGTGATGATGCTGGCGAATATACCATGTAAAAGCCTGGCAAAAATAAATGGGACAAAACGGATATCGGTCTGTGCCAAAATGCTGGCCACCTGTGCCTGTATGCTTAAGCCGGCAAAAGCAAGTATGAAGCTGGTGATGATGGCCTGGAACAGAAGCGGGGAACCGTGTACTCCGCTTGTCATCTGGGAACCGAGCGTAATTTCGAACAGGCCGGAGATGAGTGGAAGGCTGAAGCTGTCTGGCAATGAAATCATGGCGAGCAGATGGCCGGCCAAGATGGCGATTATATCGGTGATCCCCATGATGAAGAGCAACTTATTGATGACAGAAAAAAGGATGATGAAGCCGCCGATCATCAACAGTGTTTCAATCGAAGAGGTGACGGCGTCTCCGAGAATTCTCCCGAACGGCCGCTGGTCCTTGATCCGTGTCCGGTGAAGTTCGCGGAGAGCCTTCTTGAAAGATGGAGGATTCTTTTTATCTGATTTGACAGGGTCCTTTCCATAAAAGCGCATCATGAGCCCGACGCAAAAATTTCCGCAATAGTGGGCAATCGCGAGCACAATGCCAAGAGTCGCATTCTGGAAGAAGCCGATTGAAACGGCGCCGAAAATGAACAGCGGGTTCGAAGAACTTGTGAATGCCACTAGTCGTTCGGCTTCAATCTGGGTCAGCTGCTTTTCTTTTCGCAAATGGGCCGTCAGCTTGGCCCCGGAAGGATTGCCGGAAGCCATCCCCATCGCCCACACGAAGCCCCCCACTCCGGGGACTTTGAACAGCGGGCGCATTAAAGGTTCGAGTATGACGCCGATGAAGGTGACGACGCCGAAACTGATCAGCATTTCCGATATGATAAAAAAGGGCAGAAGCGAAGGGAAAACGATTTCCCACCACATATTCAGACCCCGGATTGATGCTTCAAGTGCCTGCTGTGGAAATTTGATGAGAGAACCTGCCAGAATGGTGGCTCCTATTGCCAATACGAGCGTTTTGAAAGTCGACTTGTTCACCTAACCGGCCTCCTGTACATTGTTTCGGGATATGTTCTAAATATGTATGATAGTGATAAGTTGATTGTAAGGCGCATAGCAGCATAAGGACTCTTGTCCTCATGATTAATATACGAAGGTATCTGTTCATTTAGAACAGCCAACGGCCCTTAACATACTAAACGGAAGGGGACCACCCAAGTGAAAAATACACCTACAATCGGTTTGGCCCTCGGTTCTGGAGGGGCAAGGGGGTTTGCGCATATCGGTGTGATAAAGGTGCTCGAGGAAGAAAATATCCCTGTATCTTATATAGCCGGAACGAGCATCGGGGCGCTGGTCGGCTCTCTGTATGCGGCAGGCAGCGACATCGATCAGCTTGCCAAAATCGTACCCCGTTTCAAGCGGAAATATTACCTCGATTTCACCGTGCCGAGAATGGGCTTGATCAAAGGGAGCCGAATTAAGGAATTCATCCACTTCTTCACCCACGGGAAAAGGATTGAGGAACTGTCGCTCCCTTTTGCCGCGGTCGCCACCAATATCAGGACAGGAGAGAAAGTCGTGTTTAGGCAGGGGCCGGTAGCGGAAGCAGTCAGAGCAAGCATTGCCATACCCGGTATATTTATGCCGGAAACGGTGGATGGGGAACTGCTTGTCGACGGGGCTGTCGTTGATCGCGTGCCTGTATCAGTCGTAAAAGAGATGGGGGCTGACTTCGTTATTGCGGTCGATGTGTCCTCAATCAAGCAGGACACCGAAATTACCTCGATCTTCGATGTCATTATGCAATCGCTTGATATCCTGCAAATGGAACTCGTCAAGCACAGGGAAATCCCTGCTGATGTAACGATCAAGCCTCCTGTGGAGCATTTCAATTCCAGGTCCTTTACGAATCTTGAAGAAATTATGGCAATCGGAGAGCGGGAAGCGCGTAAATATATAAAGGAAATTAAAGAGAAAATAGCTGTTTGGGAGGATGGAATGAATGAAAAATAGAAGATATGGCAGGCTGATTGTTTTTAGCCTGTGCCTGCTTTTGCTGGCGGCCTATTTCATCCCGCTGCCGTATTACGTATCGAAGCCCGGGTCGGCGATGGAGCTTGATCCGATCATCGATGTGAAGGGCGGGGAAGAGGCGAAGGGCAGCTTTATGCTAACAACAATCAGGATGGGGCAGGCAAATATTTATAATTACGCTTTGGCCCAAGTATTGGATTATTGGAGCCTGTATAAGGAAAGTGAAGTTCGAGGCGAGAACGAAACAGATGAAGAGTATCAGATGCGCCAGCTGTATATGATGGAAGGCTCGAAGGAAAAAGCCATTATGAGCGCTTTCAAAGCCGCAGATCAGCCCTACACTGTTTCTTATGAAGGAATATACATATTCAGTGTGCAGCAGGGCATGCCGGCAGCAGACGTACTGAAGCCTGCTGACCGCATTGTGCGCATTGACGGAAACAAAATTGAATCTTCCTCCCAATTCAAGGAATATATAACGGACAAACAAGCAGGTGACACAGTGAAGCTTGATTTCATCCGTGACGATAAAACATTTGTTGAGGAAGTTAGGCTTGAGAAGATGAAGGAAACAGGCCAGCCGGGGATTGGTATTGTACTTACGGATGATATCGAGGTGGAGTCCGATCCGGCAGTCGAAATTGACAGTAGCTCGATCGGAGGACCGTCTGCAGGGCTGATGTTCGCATTGGAGATCTATAACCAGCTCGTCGAAGAGGACGTTACTCGCGGGCTGAAAATTGCCGGCACCGGGACGATGGATGAAAACGGTGCTGTCGGGCCAATCGGGGGTATTGACCAGAAAGTCGTTGCAGCTGATAAGAGTGGTGCAGTTGTGTTTTTTGCCCCGAATGAGGGCGGAAAGAGCGGATCGAATTATGAAGTGGCCAAACGGACCGCAGAAGATATCGGGACAGATATGGACATTGTGCCGGTCGACACATTGCAAGATGCCCTTAATTATTTGAAGCAAATGAAGTGATAGTATTCAGCATTTTGGGGAATGGATTAAAAGAATGGTTTAATATCGGGACTTATCTTGATTGAACCGAAGTATACGGAACCGTACGCATGGTGCTGTGAGAGGTCGGGGGTTAATCACCCCCCTCCTACTCGATTCACGTGAGGCGATCATTCAGGATGACCGGTGAGCCGTATTCCCGTTTGATCACATCGTTCTGTTTATCAGGCGAGAGCGCCATCGCATGGATGAAAGAAGATTTTAAATCCATCGCCAGAGCACCATGGTCGGATGCGGCTGCTCGAGATATGACCGGCAGGGTGATGTCTTTTTTCTTTTCGTTTAAATAGGCTCGTCCCGTATCATTGAATCCGAGAATCCGGATGTAAGGGTCGTCCTTCATGTGGGATTTGACGGTGTTCTTATCCGTTCCGTTCAGGATATGGACGCAGATCCTTTGCAGCCTGGTATGCGTATAGCGCTTTGTTTTCGCTTTTGCGATAAATTGCGCGAAAGTCTCCGAATAGAGGGCGGCTTCTTTCAGGCGGTGGTGAATGCCTTCCTCGACCTCGTAGACGGACTCTAGGCGATCAGGGCCATCGGATATCAATCGGTATTTCAGGAATGGCCAGTACAGCTCCCAATGATGAAGTATGCCAGTGCGCGCCTTATAGGCCGAAAGCGCAGCAAATGCAGATTCCGGTACATAGCTGTGGACGGCTTTGTCATCGCCCCCCGTTCCCATGAGGGCGTTTCTGATGCTGGTCGCACTTGCGATTTCGCCATCGGGTAAGTCGGAATCGTGATAACCGGCGGCAATCCGGTTGATTAAGGTCGGCTTGATGGTATAGGGACCAGTCAGGGCTGCTTTGACATATTGCAGTCCGAGGATGTTGTTGGGCTTCGATAGGTCGAGTCCGTTTTCATTGGCTAAGCCAAGCTCCTTCATGGCGAGTGACATACTTTTTGGATAATTATGCCCCTCCTTGCTGAATGCCTTTACCAGTGCATCGAGACGCGCTTGATTGGCAGTGATCTTTTCATGGATGGAAAGAAATTTGCCGATGGAGTCATCCTCGCTTCCGAAGCAGAATGAATCGCATCGGAGGGCATCCAGTATCCTGATTGCGCCCGCGGCAAAATACTCGGCGTGCTGGGTACTGTATATGTACGGTAATTCTACGACGAGGTCGACCCCGTTTCTCAGCGCCATCTCGGTTCTTGTCCATTTATCGACAAGTGCAGGCTCCCCGCGCTGCAGGAATGAGCCGCTCATGACGGCAACCACTGCATCAGCTCCGTTTTGCAGCCTGCTTTCTGCTGCATGATATTTGTGTCCGTTATGGAAGGGATTGTATTCGACGACTAATCCGACTGCTTTCATAAAAACCTCCCGTTATCGTGTGATACAGCCATTATAGCCATATGCGGGGAGGTGGGCAACATCATGAATCTTCCGTCTATAAGATTATCGGACCTAATGGCGGGTAAAACGGAATGTAAGGCCATAGTTGCGTTTATGTGCCATGAAATGCTACAATACGGGCGGTTAAAGAAAGATTGTAAGACACATAATAGAGAAAACAAAGGAAAAAGGCTGTAAAGAAATTATATTGACAAACATGTTAATGAAAGCTATAATTACCTTTGTTGCCTTGAGGTGATTCGAATGAAATGGACAATAACTCAACTTCAGAAATATCGGGATAAAGGTCTCGTCATTGATGAACAGGTGGATGTTTCCGAAATAAAAGAAACAGATAAGCAGATTCGCAAAGTAAGCCCGATCCATTTGACCGGTAGGGCCGATATAAGCGCGGCGAAAGTCACGTTCCATATCCGAATGACGGGCGAGATGATTTTGCCTTGTTCACGTACTCTAGTGGATGTGCCGTTGCCGATCGACATCAAAACGACGGAAACCTTTTTGCTGAAGGCTGATCAAGATTACATGGATGACGATACAATCGTTGTGCAGGGTGATGTGATCGACCTGATGCCGATTATAAGAGAGAACTTATTGTTAGAAATTCCAATGCAAGTCTTTTGCGAAGATGCGAATCCGGAGGGAGCTGCTCCGCAGTCAGGAAATGATTGGGAAGTAGTGACGGAGGAGAAGCAGGAAAAGAAAGTCGATCCTCGTCTGGCAGATTTGGCAAAATTCTTTGACAACGACACAAACTAATTGTAAACAAGAAGATTCGGGATTAACCGGTCCTTGCTTCTTAAACCATTTTTTAAGGAGGTGGGAATAATGGCTGTACCTTTTAGAAGAACATCTAAAACTGTTAAAAGAAAACGTCGCACTCATTTCAAACTTGAGGTGCCTGGTATGGTAAGTTGCCCAAACTGTGGTGAAATGAAACTTGCTCACCGTGTATGTAAAGAATGTGGAACATACAAAGGAAAAGAAGTTGTAAGCAAATAATTGCTTTCAAATAAAAGACTGCATTGGAATTAATCCAATGCAGTCTTTTTTTGTTACACTTAAAAGGAAGGAACGGAGGATGGGAGATGGATCAGATGACGGAAGCAATCATAAAGGATTTGCGGGCGGACGGTGTATACACATTGACTTTGAACCGGCCGCACAAGAGGAATGCGGTCAATTTCGAGATGATCGGGCTGTTTCGGGACGCATTGGCGGAAGCCGCAAATGACGAGAACGTCAAATTGGTGTTGATACGCGGCGCTGGGGATACCGCCTTTTGTTCGGGAGGGGACTTGGGTGAATTCCATGCCTTACAGACGGCAGAGCAGGCGATGACAATGCTCGGGGAAATGGGGGACGTGCTGTACCGGCTAGCAACGCTTCCGAAACCGACGATCGCCTACCTGAACGGCGCGGCAGTTGGAGGAGGCTGTGAGATTGCGGCGGCGTGTGATATTCGTATTGCGTCCAAACAGGCGAAACTCGGGTTCATTCAGGCCAATCAGGCGATCACGACCGGCTGGGGCGGAGGTTCACTGCTCTTGGAGAAGCTGTCGCCTGCCGATGCGATGGCCATGCTGATGTCAGGCTCGTTATATTCTGCAGAGGAAGCCATGCAGGCGGGGTTCATAATGGAGATTGTCAAAGTCGGGGATGTGTACAGTTATCTCTGCCGGTTTGCTGATAAGGAGGCGGGGGTTCTTTCTGCTTACAAACGGATCCTGATTGAGAAATGGAAGGCAGCCAACCTGCGAGGAAGAATGAAAGAGGAAATCCATAGATGTTCATTGTTATGGGAGTCCGAGCAGCATCACAGGGCTGTTGAAGCCTTTAGGAACCGGATTAAACAAAAATAATGGGCGATAGACCAAAATCGTTTCTATCTTTCCTATCAGTTGCATAATATGTTTGTAAAAGGTTGAGGGGGAGATGACCATGACGGTTTCCAGACAGGACGCCTGGTCTCAGGATGAAGATTTGATTTTGGCGGAAATAGTCTTGCGGCATATAAGAGAGGGAAGCACCCAGCTTCGGGCCTTCGATGAAGTGGGGGGGAAATTGTCGCGGACTTCAGCTGCATGCGGATTCAGATGGAATTCACATGTGAGGAAGCAATATGAATCCGGCATAGAGCTGGCGAAAAAGCAGCGGAAGGAGAGCAAGAAAACAGCCATACAGACAAATGGAGCGCCGGTGCAGGAGGCAAAACCTGTCCTTGGATTTGAAGTGCTTGGGGGAAGCGGAGAGGCGAAAAAAGAGATTGAGTTGGATGATGTCATTCTTTATCTGAAAGGCCTCAAGAAAGAACTGGCCGAAGGAGGACAAGAGACAATGGAACAAGTCGTTTCTCGGCTTAGGGAAGAGAATGAAAACCTGCAGGAAGAGCTAGAAGCAACGAAACAAAGGTTACAGACGGTGGAAGAAGATTACCACGCCCTGATTGAAATTATGGATAAAGCGAGAAAGATGGTCATCGTGGAAGAAAATAAGAAAGTGAAGTTCCAAATGGATCAGAACGGAAATCTTGAAAGGGTGAATAAATAGGGTGCTTTGATTTTGCCGGGGCGTAAGTCGATGCCTAAACTGAATATGTCCATAAACGGAAGGCGGGGGGTGACCCGCCTTCCGTTTATGTATGCGCAGCAAATGAAAACCAACCCGCAGGCGGGTTGGTATAACGGCGTTTTTTAGCGCCAGTTTATTCGGTTTCAGGTTTCCAGATGAGCGGATTTTGGCCGAGGTCACGCTCCATATCGTATTCAACAGATTCAAAGCCCATCTTTTCCCAAAAAGGCTGCGACTGGATACGGGGATTCGTTTTGATTGGAAGTCCGAAACTTTTGGCGAAATCGACGAGCGCTTTCCCGTAGCCTTTGTTCTGATAGGGCGTGATGACTTCGAGTTTCCATAGTTCAAGGTAATTTTGCGGCGGTGCAAAGTATTGGTCGTATTTAGCGCTTCTTTTATATAGGGACATTCTTGCAATCAGCTTATCGCCGAAATAGATACCGTAAAAAGGAGACTCGCTGTCATTTTCGATAATATTGGCTTCAAGATCCTCGAGCATGGACAATTCCTGGATGCCGTATTCCTTGAACTTTTTGAATTCCTCCAGAGTCTTATAGTTCACCAGTAGTTTTTCCACTTTAACGCTCATATGTTGTTCCCCTTTGCTTATCTATTTTTCTAAAGTCCTGCTTTCTTCATTATATACCACCTATCCAGAAAATTCCTTAAAATAGCAATGGAAACGGTCACAAAAATATAGAATGATGGAAAATGATCTCTTTCAGTATTCATAGTCTCGCCATGTTTGTTAAAATAAAAGAAATAGAAGAGGATGCCCCTTGGGCCCTCATTGATTCGAGAATCTATGAAGCTTATGAAAGAGGGATACAATTGGATATTGGGATTATTGGGGCGGGTGCGATCGGTCTATTATTTGCTTCCCATCTATCCGGCAACCATGCGGTTACGGTGTATACAAAATCAGAAGAACAGGCTGCAGTCCTCGTATCGGAAGGTCTATTCCTGAAAGAAGGAAAAAGCCGGCTGTGCTGCGCCGTTTCAGCAGTCCCTGTCTTGCGGATGGGACATCTTCGGCATGATTTGTTGATTGTTGCCGTGAAGCAGTATGATCTGGAGGCAGTAGTTCCCGCCATTCAGAGCAGTTCAATCCCTGTCCTGTTTCTTCAGAACGGCATGGGGCATACCGAGTTGATGGAATTCTTATCTGTTTCTCGTCCGGTTTATGCCGGTGTTGTCGAACATGGGGCTATGAGGCTGTCAGCCAATGAAGTTGCCCATACCGGATTAGGCAGGACGAGGGTGGCACCGTACAGCGGGAATATTGCCGTACTGGATCCATTGGATACACCGTCATTTCCTTTTGTCTTCTCCCATGACCCGAAGGAGATCCTTACACGGAAATTGTTCGTAAATGCGATGATCAATCCGCTCACCGCTGTTTTAGGCGTTCCAAATGGATCTTTGGTCAGCAACCCATACTATCATTCGATTTTTGATGCGTTGTTTAAGGAGCTTTGTGACGTAATCGTTATGAATGGACGGGAGGAGCTGAAGGCCCACGTCGAAGATATATGCAGAAGTACAGCGAAGAACCGTTCCTCCATGCTTTCTGACATTGAAGCGGGCAGGGCGACAGAAATTGATTCGATACTCGGATATGTACTGAAAGCCGCCGTTGAACAGAGTTTGGCGGTACCGGTGACTGAAACCTTGTATAGGATGATCAAAGGGAAAGAGATGGGGGATTAAATGGTTTCAATCATTTCAGGGATCGTCGCGGCATTTGTGACAATGCCGCTGGTGGCCTATTTGGTCACATTTGTAGGGGTAAAGCAGTGGACAAAAGATCATCGGAAGGCCGTCCGGACAGCTGTTGATGTGGCTTTTCTGTTTTGTATATTTTCTGTCCATTTTTTGATCATCTCCATATGGGAAACTTCATTATTATGGTTTATACTAGTGATCATGATTGTCACGGCGATGGTCATCATTGTCCTGAATCAACGGATAAAAGGTGAAATCATTTTTGGTAAAGTGTTCCAAGGGTTCTGGAGATTAAATGGAATCATTTTTATGCTTGCTTACATAGTATTGATTACGATAGGCATCTTCAAAAATATTCTGGATACATTTTAAGTATCCGTCTGGCTGAGAATCCTAGCCTAAGCTAAATGGTCATGTTTTAGGCATAAAGGTGGTATACTACCGTAGAAAATGGTGAAGCAGCGGAAAGGGAGTACGAAGATGGAAGTGAAAGAAATGGCATTGCCCGCCATCAACAAGATTGCATCTGATTATATGAAAGGGAACGGGGGAATCCGGGATTTTTTCCATTATGATCCCCAAGACGCAAAGTCTTTCAGCAACAGATATGAAGAACTGAGAGGCCGAAAATTCAACAGGGCCGAACTGGCGGCCGCCATTGAGTCTTATATGGGCAGGTTTGGGATTCCGCATGCGGCCAAGGCTAATCTCGTGCGGCTGGAGAGGGAAGATGCGGTTGTTGTCATCGGCGGCCAGCAGGCAGGCTTGTTGACCGGTCCGCTTTATACTATACATAAGGTTATTTCGATCATTAAACTTGCGGAGGAGCAGGAGAGCAGGCTGGGCGTGCCGGTTGTCCCGGTATTTTGGATTGCGGGAGAAGACCATGACTTGGCGGAAGTAGACCATGTGTATGTCGAGGATAACGGCCGGTTCGTCAAACGGACGTATTCTGATGCGGACTCCTGGCAAAATAAATCGATGATTTCGGATATTCTGCTCGATCAGGAACGCATGGAGGATTGGTTGAGCGGCATATTCAGAGCGTTGCCGGAAACGGCCTATACAAAGGGGTTGTATGAAATCCTGCTTTCTGATTGCAGAAAATCGGAAAACATGACGGATTTCTTTGTCCGTATGATTCTGAAACTGTTCGGAAAATATGGTGTGCTGCTTTATGATTCCGGGGATAAGGAATTCCGGAAACTGCAATCCCCGATGCTGATGAGAATGATCCGTGAGAACAGGGAAATTAACGAAGCGGTCCGTAATCAGCAAATGAAAATCCGTGAAGAAGGATATTCGCTTGCCATCGAGATGGACGCAAATAATGCGAATCTCTTTTATTATGATAAAGAGAGGTTGTTGCTTGAATGGGACGAAGAAAGCAGCACGTTCCGCGATAAAGGCGGGCAAGTATCGTTGACGATGGCGGAGTTGCTTGAAAAGGCGGAAAACAGTCCGGAGCTTTTAAGCAATAACGTCGTGACTAGGCCGCTTATGCAGGAATGGATCTTCCCGGTACTCGCATTCATCTCCGGCCCGGGGGAAATCGCTTACTGGGCTGAATTGAAACAGGTATTCGAGAGGCACTCTATGAATATGCCGATTCTTGTCCCGCGCATGAATATCACAATCGTCGAGGCGAAAATCAGGAAGGATCTGGAGGAGGCTGGCCTCGATCTTTATGAAGCTTTGGTGCGTGGACCGGAGAATGCCAAGAGGCGGTTCTTTCTCAGTGTGACGGATGAACAGTTGAAGTGGTTATACGAGAAGACGTTGGAGCAGTTCAAATCTAATCATAAAATACTATCCGGCGCCGCTGTAGCGATGGATGAAAGCCTTAAGCCGCTCCTCGAGAAGAATGCGGATTTCATCGCCAATCAGATGCAATTCATTTGGGGCAAAATCGGGCAATCGATCGAAAAACGGCATGAGCTGGAAATCCAACGGTTTACCCGTATCGAAAATGCTCTCCGTCCATTGGGCGGACCGCAGGAGAGGACTATAAATATCCTTCATTTTCTGAATGAATATGGATTTGATTTCCTCGATCAGGTAATGGAACTGCCGCTTGAGACAAATCCATTCCATAAAGTGATCATAATCTGAGAACAAGCAAAGGCTTGTTCTTTTTCTTGTGCCAAGGTTCTCTTCTGACTGATTCGGGCATATGGTAGATTATTTGTTATTGAACTTTTTGGCAATTTGTTAAAGTGAATTGTTCCATATGATATGATATTGTTACAATAAAGAAGAAGCTATAAATTAAAAAAGAAGAGGATAGCAACGTGAATAATGTAGACATCTTTAATAAACTGAGTAAATTCGTAAAAACTGAAAACATGAAAATTGAGGAACCGCTGAAAAAATATACGTATACCAAAACAGGAGGGAAAGCTGACATTCTGATTTTGCCTGATACGTACGATGAAGTGAAAGAAACGGTTATATTCGCGAAGGAAGCGGACATCCCGTTGACTATCCTAGGAAACGGGTCAAACCTGATCATTAAGGATGGCGGGATTCGGGGTCTGACGATGATCCTTACCAAAATGGCCGGAATTACGGCTGAAGGGGATCGGATCCATGCACAATGTGGCTCTGCAATCATAGAAGTGTCAAGGACTGCGCTGGCAGAAGGGTTGACTGGCTTGGAGTTCGCCTGCGGAATACCTGGGTCGACAGGCGGTGCCCTATTCATGAATGCTGGTGCATACGGCGGTGAAGTCAAGGATGTATTGGAAAGCGCCAAAGTCTTAGATGAAGACGGCAATCTATTGGAGCTGACGAAGGATGAGTTTGATTTCGGCTACAGAAGCAGTGTCTTCTCTAAAAAGAATTACTGTGTGCTCGAAGGGACATTCCTTTGTGAAAAAGGCAATCCGTCCGCAATTAAAGCGAAAATGGATGAGCTTACCCATCTTCGCGAAACAAAGCAGCCATTGGAGTATCCTTCATGCGGCAGTGTGTTTAAGCGTCCGCCGAATCATTTTGCCGGCAAGCTGATTCAGGACAGCGGCCTGCAGGGTCATCGGATTGGGGGAGTGGAAGTGTCTACGAAGCATGCAGGCTTCATGGTGAATGTCGATAACGGCACTGCAAGTGATTACATCGCGTTGATCGAGCATGTCCAAAAGACGGTGAAAGATAAGTTTTGTGTGGATTTGGAGACTGAAGTTCGAATCATTGGTGAAGATTAATCGAAAAGCGTTCCCCTGGCATGTCCGGAGGGCGCTTTTATTCGTTTTCCGGCTGCTTACCCACCGGGAAAACGGAGGCGAAGTGTGTTGGAAAATGTCCATTTTAAACGAAAGGTTTAAGGAATGATCGGTGTGGGAAAGTTATTAAAAAAGGTGGTGAAAAGTGGGGGGATGTGGTACCCTATAATTAGAAAGTGGGGTAGTGGATATGTTCATGGGTGAATATCATCATAACATTGACAATAAAGGCCGCTTGATCATCCCTGCTAAGTTCAGGGAGGCTTTGGGGGACGAGTTTGTGATTACCCGCGGACTTGATCAATGTTTGTTCGGATATTCCAAAAATGAATGGCAGCTGCTTGAGGAAAAGTTAAAAACCCTCCCGCTGACTAAAAAAGATGCGCGTGCATTTACCCGTTTTTTCTTTTCCGGGGCCACAGAATGCGAATTGGACAAGCAAGGTCGTGTGAATATTGCATCGCCGCTCGTCGGTTATGCAAAATTGGAAAAGGAATGTGTGATATTGGGAGTTTCCAATCGAATTGAGATTTGGAGCAAGCAGCAATGGGAAGACTATTTTCAGGAGTCGGAAGATTCGTTTGCCGATATTGCTGAAAACATGGCCGGTTTCGATCTGTAAAGCCGGAAGCCGTTTTCTCAGGAACCTACAGCGGAAAATGCAATCGATTGGAGTGAAGGATTTTGTTTAATCATGTGACAGTATTATTAAAAGAGACCGTGGATGGTTTGAACATCAAGCCTGATGGGATATATGTGGATTGTACCCTTGGCGGAGCCGGACACAGCGAATATCTGTTGTCTCAGCTTACCGGGGAAGGAAAATTATATGCATTCGATCAAGACACGACCGCGATCGAGAACGCAAAGCAAAAGCTCGCCCGATATGGCGACAAGGTAGAATTCATTCAGAGTAATTTCATGTACATAAAAGAGGAACTGAATAAGCGGGGAATCCATGAAGTGGACGGGGTCTTATATGATCTTGGCGTTTCGTCCCCGCAGCTCGACACGCCAGAGCGAGGCTTCAGCTACCAGCATGATGCCCCTTTGGATATGCGGATGGACCAAGATGCCGATGTTTCAGCATATGATGTCGTGAATCATTGGCCGTACAATGATCTTGTCCGTATCTTTTTCCAATATGGGGAAGAGAAATTTTCTAAACAGATTGCCAGAAAAATTGAGGCTGCCCGTGAAGTGAAGCCGATCGAGACGACTTATGAACTTGTCGAGCTGATTAAAGAAGGGATCCCAGCCCCGGCGCGGCGCACAGGCGGCCATCCTGCCAAGCGGGTATTCCAAGCGATCCGGATTGCTGTCAATGACGAGTTGGGCGTATTTGAAGAATCACTGGAACAGGCTATTGCCCTTCTGAAGAAAAATGGACGTATATCGGTCATCACTTTCCATTCATTGGAGGACCGCATCTGCAAGACGGTGTTCAAAAAGCATAGTGACATGCCTGAATTGCCGCCGGGATTGCCGGTCATCCCGCAAGAGTTCCAGCCGACCTTAAAACTGGTCAACCGTAAGCCGATATTACCGAGTGAAGAGGAGTTGGCCGCCAATAACCGGGCGCGTTCAGCGAAATTGCGGATAGCCGAAAAACAATAATTTGAGTGGAGGGGAAGAAAATGAGTACATTGGCAAGAAATGTTTCCGTGGAACAACAGCATGGCCAGCAGACGCAGAAGAAAATCAAGACGTTGGTTGTGCGCAAAAATAAAGTGACTTTAGGAGAAAAAATATTATATGTTTTATTTGCTTTGGTGCTGGTCTCATTTTCTACAGTGATCATCTCCAATCAATATGAAATCTATGCGTTGAATAAGGAAATCCAAGGCCTTGATAATTCTGTCGCCGAGCAGGTCCAACTGAATAACGACCTGAATGTCGAGGTCGGCGAACTAAGCTCCTATGAGCGTATTTTGGAGAAAGCGGCCGAGTTGGGTTTGACACTTAATGAGAATAACGTCAAGGTAGTGGAAGACTAATGAAAAAAAAGAATATTAATATTGGAGCAGCGTTCCTGTTTGTCACTTTCGGGCTGCTCTTTTTTATATTAGCAGGCCGGTTTTTGTACATACAGTTCACAGGCGAAGCTGATGGGGAGGTTCTCGCCGTCAAGGCGCAGGAGAAAGTCTTGAAGGAAAGAGGGGTGGAAGCCAGCCGAGGGAGCATCCTGGACAGAAAAGGGAATGTCCTGGCAGAGGATAAATCCACCTATAAATTGATTGCGATACTGAGTAAGGATTACAAGGACAGCAAGGGCAATCCGAAGTATGTGACCGACCCGGAGGAGACAGCCAAAGCGCTTGCTGAATATATCGATATGGATGAAGCTGAAATTCTTAAACGCCTAAGCAAAGAAGGGCCTTTTCAGGTAGAGTTCGGAAGCGCGGGCCGGGATCTTACGCTATCGACCAAACAGCAGATTGAGGAACTTGAACTAACGGGCATCTCGTTTGTCAAAGACACGAAGAGATATTATCCGAACGGCGTATTTGCTTCTCATGTAATCGGTTATACCGAGGGTGATGACGAAGGAGAGACAGTCGGGATGCTCGGACTGGAAAAGACGCTTGATGACAGGTTGAAAGGTATAGATGGGGCGGTCAATTACGAATCCGACATGTGGGGTTACCTGTTGCCAAACAGCGAAGAGAAGGTGAAGGCCACACCTGAGAATGGGGATAACGTCACATTGACGCTCGATAAGAAAATCCAGACATTCGTTGAAGATTCACTGAACAAAGTGGACGAAGAATATAACCCGAAGCTCCTTATGGCAATTGTCATGAATCCAAAAACCGGGGAAATATATGCGATGGGGCAGCGTCCTAGCTTCAATTCTAATACGAAGGAAGGTCTGACATCTACTTGGAAGAACATCGTAGTTGAGGAAAACTACGAGCTTGGATCGACAATGAAAGTATTTGCGCTGGCGGCTGCCATCGAAGAAGGGGTTTACCAGCCGAATGCGACTTACGTATCCAAGGATATGAAGTTCGGCAATTCCAAAGGGATAGGGGACCATAGCGGAATTAAGGAAGGGACGACTCTGACATACCTGGAAGGCCTGCAGAGATCCTCCAATATCGCATTCGTGAAGATTGTCCTTGAACAGTTGGGCGCTGACACATACATGGAGTACTTGAAGGATTTCGGGTTCGACAGTAAGACGGGCATCGACTTGCCTAATGAAGTCGGCAGCACAATCGTATACGATAAAGAAATAGAGCAGGCCACCACCGCATTCGGCCAAGGGTCGGTGTTCACTCCAATTCAGCATATGCAGGCAATTACAGCCATTGCCAATAACGGCAAGATGATGAAGCCGTATGTCATCAGTTCGATCACAGATTCGAGCGGGAAGGTCATTGAAAAAAATGAACCGACCGTTGTCGGGAAACCGATATCCGAAAGCACAGCCAAACAGGTTCGCGAGTATCTGGAAACAGTCATTACTGCCGAAAAAGGGACTGGTGTGAAATATGCCATAGATGGTTATTCAGTGGCAGGTAAAACCGGTACTGCGCAAATTGTCTCCAGCGGATCGTATGCGTCAGGCGTGAGCAATTACTATTTCTCCTTCATTGGGATGGCTCCTGCCGAGGATCCTGAGCTGGTCATGTATGTCGCCATGCAACAGCCGGAACTGCCAGCGGGAAAATCGGCTACAGACGGTCTATCCAGCACCTTTAAGACGGTTATGAAGAACTCACTGAACTATTTAAGTATCGAACCGACAAACATTGATACGATGGAATCCAACAAAGTAGGTTCATATGAAGGCATGAATATTACGATGGCAACTGATGAATTGTCCGAGTTGGAATTCGGCGTTATTGTTTTAGGAACCGGAACGACAGTCACTGGCCAATCCTCGCCTGAGGGGACAAGTCTGATGGCAGGAGAGAAAATCCTTCTTCTCACAGAAGGGGATATCCAGCTGCCCGATATGAAGGGATGGTCAAAGCGGGATGTTCTGAAATTGGCCAGCCTGCTTGGAATCGATGTAAAGGTGGATGGAAGCGGCTATGTCGCCAGCCAAACTATTCCGGCGGGGACAGTTTTAAAAGAAGATGACAAACTGTCAGTGAAGCTTGTTTCCCCGGATTCGATCGATACCGAAGCCGACACCGCGGCTGAAACAGATGAAGAAGCTACGGTCGAAGAGCAGCCGCAAGAATCAGAATGACAGATGGGAACAGAAGAGATGCCGTCCTGGATGAGAATATCCGGGCGGCATTCTTTGTTTAACTGCATCCTGCGCTTTTGTTCTGCATGCAAGTCCCTGACCGGCCAGTAAATGGCGTTCTATTCCGCAGGCACAGTCATATATTGTACTAGCAGAGCTTGTACGGAGGTGTAAGGGGATGCGGGTTTCTAATGTGACGGTAAGAAAGCGTTTGTTGTTATTTTTTTTGGTGGGTTTGCTTGTATTTTTAGTTATTGATGCAAGGCTGGGGTATGTCCAGTTTATTTTAGGGAATGTCCTGACCGATAAGGCTAAGGATTCGTGGAGCAGAAATATCCCGTTCGAACCGAAACGTGGAGAAATTGTCGATCGGAATGGGGTAGCACTGGCCACAAACTTAAGTGCGCCTACTGTATATGTAGTGCCAAGGCAAGTGGAGAATCCGCAGGAGACGGCAGAAAAATTGGCCAATGTGTTGGGGCAGAAAGTGACGGATACATACAAGGAAATCACGAAGTCGACTTCTAGTGTGAGGCTAAAGCGTAAAATTTCCAATGCCAAGGCTCGTGAAGTGGAAGAATTGGACTTGATGGGGGTCTACATAGCCGAAGACTCCATCCGGTATTATCCGTACGGAAAGTACCTCTCCCATGTACTCGGGTTCACTGGCATTGATAACCAGGGCCTGATGGGTGTGGAGCTGACTTATGATAAGGAATTGAAAGGTGAAAAGGGATATGTGAAGTTTTACGCGGATGCAAAAGGAAAACGGATGGAGAATATGGTGGAAGACTATAAGCCGCCGACCAACGGGAAAAATCTCGTATTGACAATCGAAAATAAAATTCAGACTATCATGGAACGAGAACTGGATATTGCGGAGGCAACCTATAATCCGGACGGGCTAATCGCGATTGCCATGAACCCGAACACCGGTGAAATCTTGGGGATGTCCAGCAGGCCGACTTTTCACCCATCAGAATATCAGGAGGTGTCTTCAGAGGTGTATAACCGCAATCTGCCTGTTTGGAGCACCTATGAGCCGGGTTCCACATTTAAAATCATCACATTGGCGGCTGCCCTTGAAGAAAAGAAGGTGGATCTGCACAGGGAACATTTCTATGACCCGGGTTATGTGAAGGTAGGGGGCGCCCATCTAAGGTGCTGGAAGCGAGGGGGGCATGGCTCGGAGTCATTTTTGGAAGTCGTGCAGAATTCATGTAACCCCGGCTTTGTTGAACTCGGCGAACGCCTTGGGAAGGAAAAACTCTTCGATTACATCAAAAAATTCGGCTTTGGCTCCAAAACAGGAATTGATTTGGCAGGCGAAGGCTCAGGTATCCTGTTTGATTTGAAAAGGGTCGGGCCGGTCGAACAGGCGACGACAGCGTTCGGTCAAGGGGTTTCTGTGACGCCGATTCAGCAGGTTGCCGCGGTTTCGGCGGCGGTGAACGGGGGTATTTTGTATACCCCATATATTGCCAAAGAAATCGTCGACCAGGAGACAGGGGAAGTAATGATGAGGAAAACGCCTCAAGCGAAGCGGAGGGTCATTTCGGAATCAACGTCAAAGCAGGTGCGGGAAGCACTTGAAGCGGTTGTCGCTAAAGGGTCGGGAACTGGTGCATTCGTGGAATCATACCGGGTCGGCGGCAAGACAGGTACAGCCCAGAAGGTGAAAGACGGACATTATCAGAAGGACAATTATATCGTTTCCTTCATCGGTTTTGCGCCGGCAGATAATCCGGAAATCGTCATCTATGTGGCTGTGGACAATCCGAAGGGGACCATCCAATTCGGGGGTGTCGTGGCGGCTCCAATCGTCGGCAACATCATGGAAGATTCGCTGAAAGCCCTTGATGTGAAGCCGAGGAAAGGCGGGCTAGAGAAAAAGAAGAAGTGGGACGATGAAATTATGATCGAAATCCCAGATTTGGTGGGGATGAGTAAAAAAGAACTTCAAACATTGCAGTTAAACCTGAATATCGATATGTCCGGCAAAGGGGATAAGATTGTGAAGCAGGCTCCGGAAGCGGGCGTCAAACTGAAGGAAGGGGCGACAATCCGTATTTATATGGGGGATTAAACGATTGGAAATCGGGTAATGAACAACAAGCGGCTAAATCAGTTTAGCCGCTTTATTACAGATTATCATTTGATAATCTTCTTTTTTACAGTATAATTTAATACGGATAAAAAAAAGGCGGTAGAATTGATTCATCGGTCTATTGTCGGCCTTTCTGGATTCGTATATGATGTGTAAGGCCGATTAACGCTCTCCGATGGTCGGCTTTTTATTTGTTCCGGTAAAGAGCGGCGGCCGATTGCCATTACATTCAAGGAAAATTAAAGCTTAAGGAGAAAAAGAATGAAATTACATACGTTGCTTTCATGCCTGCCTTTTCATTCAGTAGATGAAAGCCAAAATCCGATAATCACCTCCATAGAGAATGACCACAGACTGGTAAGTCGGGGAAGTTTGTTTGTGTGTGTTAAAGGATACACCGTGGACGGGCATGATTATGCCGAAGCGGCCGTAAGCAAAGGGGCTGTGGCCATTTTGTCTGAAAAATCGCTGGATCTGCCAGTTCCGGTTGTCATCGTTAAAGATACGTACCGTTCGATGGCTGTTCTGGCGGACTATTTTTATGGACATCCGACACAATCGCTGAAATTGATCGGCATAACAGGGACGAACGGAAAAACGACAACAAGCCACCTTGTTGAGAAATTAGTAAGGGACCACGGCCAAAAAACAGGGCTGATCGGGACAATGTACACAAAAGTGGGCGATACAGTCCTTGAAACGAAGAACACAACTCCCGACAGTGTCACTTTGCAAAAGACATTTCACCAGATGGCGGAGAATCAAGTGGACACAGCCATTATGGAAGTCTCCTCGCATGCTCTTGAATTGGGAAGGGTAAACCGTTGTGACTACGATATTGCGGTCTTCACCAACCTGACGCAGGACCATCTGGATTTCCACAAGACGATGGACCGCTATCTCCATGCCAAATCACTGCTTTTCTCGCAGATGGGAAATACATTCACAAAACCTAAATATGCTGTCATCAATACAGATGATGAGGCTGCAGAATTGTTGATCCGCTCTACATCAGCCAATGTTGTCACGTATGGTATTGACCAGCCGGCTGATGTATCGGCCAAAGATATATCCATCACTTCTTCCGGTACGGCATTCACTCTTCAAGTATTGGGTAAATCATATCCGATGAAACTTCAGCTGGTCGGCAAGTTCAGCGTCTATAACGTACTTGCGGCCGTTGCGGTCGGAGTTTGCCTCGGGATAGACACGGAGAGCATCATAACTTCCATGGAAACTGTTCAGGGTGTTTCCGGACGTTTCGAATTGGTTGATGAAGGTCAGGATTTCACTGTCATTGTCGATTATGCGCATACGCCGGACAGCCTAGAAAATGTCTTGAAAACAGTGAAGGAATTTGCGCAAGCGAAAACATTCGTGATTGTCGGATGCGGCGGCGACAGGGATAAGACGAAGCGGCCGATCATGGCGCAGATTGCCTGCCGTTTGGCCGATATGGCCATCCTGACCTCCGATAACCCGAGAAGCGAAGAACCGGAAGCGATTCTCCGCGATATGGAATCGGGTGTCGAAGGGCAAGATTACAAAACAATCGTCAACCGCAAGGAAGCGATTGAGTGGGCGGTCAACCAGGCGAGAGAGGGAGATGTCCTGCTGATTGCCGGAAAAGGGCATGAAACGTATCAGCAGATCGGTACAGTAAAATACGATTTCGATGATCGCGAAGTGGCAAGGGAAGCAATCAGAAATCGTTAAAAAGAGTCATAATCTGAAAATAAAACAATAATATACATGAGTGTGTGAAAGAAATGTGTATGCAATGATCATAAATGCAAGTTATTTTGCCGGTAAGAATCGAGCAGTAAGATAATGAACGTTCATATTTGTATTTGTAAATCGTTTTACGCACTGGGAAAGGGAGTTAACAAATAATGATTGAGCAAGAGCAAGTAATATTTTTTACCATACTAACAGGATTTCTGATTACCGTTTTACTATCTCCTGTTTTTATTCCTTTTCTGAGACGTCTTAAATTCGGCCAGAGTATTCGTGAAGAGGGTCCGAAATCCCATCAGAAAAAGACCGGCACACCGACTATGGGCGGAATCGTCATCCTGTTGTCCATTTTGGTCACAACGATTGTTTTCGCCATCCGCTATGACCAAATGACGGTCGGCATCTTCCTGCTGCTGTTCGTCACAATCGGCTTCGGGTTGCTTGGTTTCCTGGATGATTTCATTAAAGTGGTGATGAAACGAAACCTTGGTTTGACATCACTGCAAAAATTGATCGGACAGATTGTCATAGCTGTCATTTTCTATATCGTTTATTTGAACACGGAGGCATTTACTCCAGAGATTTCGATTCCGGGCACAGACCTGTCTGTGAACACAGGAATCCTGTATGTATTAATCGTCATCTTCTGGCAAGTCGGTTTTTCCAATGCGGTCAACCTGACGGACGGGCTCGATGGCCTTGTATCGGGAACAGCCGCAATCGCTTTTGGTGCGTTTGCTGTTGTTGCTTGGAGCAATGGACAGTATGACGTAGCCATCTTTTCGGTTGCGATCGTCGGAGCATTGCTAGGTTTCTTAGTATTCAACGCGCATCCAGCTAAGGTATTTATGGGCGATACAGGTTCATTGGCGCTCGGAGGAGCATTGGCTACTGTCGCACTGTTGACGGGCACTGAGCTATTGCTTGTCATCATCGGCGGCGTATTTGTCATTGAAACATTATCTGTCATCCTTCAGGTTGCCAGCTTCAAGACGACCGGGAAACGTATTTTTAAAATGAGCCCGCTGCATCATCATTATGAGTTATCCGGCTGGTCCGAATGGCGTGTGGTAGTGACATTCTGGACGGTCGGCCTGCTGTTGGCAGTGCTTGGTGTATATTTGGAGGTGTGGCTGTAAATGAAAATGCCAGAGACATTCTTACGTAAAAAAGTGCTCGTCCTCGGATTGGCGAAAAGCGGTATGAGTGCAGCTCAGCTTCTGCACAAACTCGGGGCATTTGTGACAGTCAACGACCAAAAACCGATATCCGAAAACCCGGAGGCAAAAGAGCTGCTGGAACAGGGAATCAAGGTCATTTGCGGAGAGCATCCGCTTGAGCTTTTGGATGAAGGATTCGAATTCATTGTCAAAAACCCGGGTATCCCATATAGGAATCCATTAATTAGCGGGGCACTGGAAAAGGGGATCCCGGTCATTACGGAGGTTGAGCTTGCTGCACAGGTCAGTGAAGCGCCGATTATCGGAATCACAGGCACAAACGGCAAGACGACCGTCACGACATTGATCTATAAGATCCTAGAAGCGGACCGGAAATCTCCTCTGATTGCAGGCAACATCGGAACGGTGGCCTCAGGTGTTGCTGCCGAGGCGACAAGCGACAACACGATCGTTATGGAGCTTTCATCCTTCCAGCTGATGGGTACACCGTCACTGGCTCCAGAAATCGCTTTGCTCACGAACCTGTATTCGGCGCATATAGATTATCATGGAGACTTCGCTTCCTATTGCGAAGCAAAAAGCAACATCACAAAGAACCAGACGAAAGATCAATTTTTTGTTTATAATGCCGATCAGGCTGAAACAAGGGCAATCGCAGAACAGTCTGAAGCGACGGTGGTTCCGTTCTCTTCTGTGGAGCAATTGCCTAATGGGTGCTGCCTGAATGATGGATGGGTCCTGTTCAGAGGCGAAAAAGTGATGGCTGTGGAAGATGTCGTGCTTCCGGGTAAGCATAATCTGGAGAATGTGCTTGCGGCCGTAGCTGTCTGTAAGCTGAAAGGTGTCAAAAACGATTCTATTCATCAAGTGCTTTCAACATTTGAAGGAGTCCGCCACCGCCTGCAATTTGTTGGCAACGTCAACGGACGTAAGTTCTATAATGATTCTAAGGCGACCAACATTCTGGCTGCGACAATGGCGCTGAATGCCTTTAAGTCCCCGACCATCCTGCTTGCTGGCGGATTGGACCGCGGTAACGAATTCGATGACCTGAAACCGGCGCTCAAACATGTGAAGGCTGTCATCACATTTGGACAGACAGCAGATAAAATTGCACGTGTGGCCCAAGAGGCGGGTATATCGGTCATTAAGAAGGCCGATAATGTAGCTGGAGCTGTCCCGATGGCCTATGCATTATCCGAGGAAGGGGATTGCATTCTCCTCTCACCGGCATGCGCCAGCTGGGACCAATATAAAACTTTCGAAATCAGGGGAGACATGTTTGTGGAAGCCGTGCATAAGCTAGTATAAGAAGCTTGTCCGAAAAGGCGCAACATGTGAAGCGACACTCTTCACACCCTTTTATAAATGTACAGAAAAAGACTTTGACAGCTTAGAGAATGGCAAGTGCTGAAGAGCAGCTTTGTTGGAACCGTCTGTCAAAGTCTTTGTATATTTCGGAGGATCAAGCTCCAATACTGGTCTGTCGAGGTGTGGAACCGTGCGTAATAAAAAAAGCCAACCTGATTTTCTGTTGATCATAACGACACTGGCTCTGCTGTCGATCGGTTTGATCATGGTGTACAGCGCAAGCGCGGTCTGGGCAGCGTATAAATTCGACGATTCATTCTTTTTTGCGAAGAGGCAGCTGCTGTTTGCCGGTGTCGGCATTGTGGCGATGTTCTTCATCATGAATATCGATTATTGGACATGGCGTTCATGGTCAAAAGTAGGGATCATCGTCTGTTTTGTTTTGTTGATTGCTGTCTTGGTTCCCGGAATCGGGATGGAGAGGAATGGATCCAGAAGCTGGATCGGCGTGGGAGCATTTTCCATTCAGCCTTCGGAGTTCACAAAGCTTGCGATGATCGCATTTTTGGCGAAGTTTCTATCGGAAAAACAAAAATACATCACGACAATTAAGAAGGGCCTTGCCCCATCGCTTGGGCTTGTGTTCTTGGCCTTCGCCATGATCATGCTTCAGCCTGACCTTGGGACCGGGACTGTCATGGTCGGCACCTGTATCGTTATGATTTTTGTCGCAGGGGCCCGCATCAAGCATTTTGTCTGGCTCGGCTTAATAGGAGTGGCAGGGTTTGTCGTATTGATCGCCTCTGCCCCTTATCGGATCAAACGGATCACTTCATTTTTGGACCCGTGGGAGGATCCGCTCGGGAGCGGGTTCCAGATCATCCAATCACTCCTGGCTATAGGTCCGGGAGGGTTGTTCGGGCTAGGGCTTGGCCAAAGCCGGCAAAAGTTCTTCTATTTGCCTGAACCGCAGACCGATTTTATTTTTGCCATTCTGTCTGAGGAGCTGGGCTTTATTGGCGGTAGTTTCGTTCTTTTGCTGTTTTCCCTTTTGTTATGGAGGGGGATACGCATCGCCTTAGGGGCCCCGGACTTGTTTGGCAGCTTTCTGGCTGTTGGGGTCGTAAGCATGGTGGCGATACAGGTAATGATCAATATTGGGGTTGTGACCGGGCTGATCCCTGTCACAGGTATTACCTTGCCGTTCCTGAGCTATGGAGGTTCTTCTCTGACCCTCATGCTGATGGCGATAGGGGTGCTGCTAAACATCAGCAGACATGCTCGTTACTAACTGCTTCGATCAAATTTCCAAGGGCAAGAAAATTCCAGCTGGTTTCTAGATGAAGAAAAAAGATTTATAAAACCAAATTTTTTTGAATGGACTCCGCCGTTTAGCTGCGGAGTTTTCTATTTATGGCTTTGATGGCGGCGACATCATGTTTCACAGTCTGTTTGTTTTTAAAAAAAGTATTGATTACTGAAGGAATAAAAGGAAGGACTCTTCATTTGAAGTTTACAATATAGTAGAATAGGGTATATGCAACATGCGCCTAATCGGCTGAATGGTTGCGATATTACATTGAGGTGAAGTTATGAAAATAGTAGTAAGCGGCGGAGGTACTGGTGGACATATTTATCCCGCCTTGGCTTTGATCAGAGAAATAAAGAAAAAACATAAAAACTGTTCATTTTTATATATCGGTACGGAAAAAGGGCTTGAGAGCAGCCTGGTACCCCGGGAAGGGATTGACTTTAAATCCATCCATATAACCGGATTCAAAAGGAAGCTATCGTTCGACAACGTCAAGACTGTTGCCCGTTTCCTGAAGGGTGTATTGGACAGTAAAAAGATGATCAAGGAGTTCGGGGCAGATGTGGTGATTGGTACTGGAGGTTATGTTTGCGGACCTGTCGTATATGCAGCAGCCAAATTGGGGATTCCGACCGTTATCCACGAACAGAACAGTGTACCAGGACTGACCAATAAATTTTTGAGCCGATATGCATCGAAAGTAGCTATCTGTTTTGAAGAGGCAGGAGCATTTTTCCCTGAGAGCAAAACAGTCTATACCGGTAATCCGCGCGCATCGGAAGTCCTGTCTTTTACCAAAGCGGGAAAAAGAGGACTGGAAACGGTTGGGCTGAATCCGGATAAGCCGACGGTGCTTGTTGTCGGGGGGAGCCGAGGCGCAAAACCGATTAACGATTGCCTTATGAAAGTAATGGCCGAATTAGGCAAAAAACCATATCAACTGCTTTATGTCACTGGTGAAGTGCACTATGAAAAAGTGAAAGAGGAAATGAAGCTTGTAGGAAGTCCGGCAAATGTGTCCGTTCAGCCGTTTGTCCACAATATGCCTGAAATATTGGCAGGGGTCGACCTTGTTGTGGCACGGGCAGGGGCAACTACGCTCGCAGAGCTGACGGCGCTTGGCGTGCCCTCCATCCTCATACCTAGTCCGTATGTGACCAATAATCATCAAGAGAAGAATGCCGATTCCCTTGTTTCAAAAGGAGCCGCCATCAAGATTCTTGAGCAAGATCTGACGGCGCAAGCATTATTGAACAATATCGATTCCATCCTGACATCTAAGGAAAAAATTGCGGAAATGAGCAGTGCGGCCAAAAAACTTGGCGTACCTGATGCCGCCGACCGCTTATATAAGGCAATGAACAGCGCCCTTTCATCCAAAGGCTGATGAAGGGGACACGACATTTAGAACTCCTAAAAAACACTTAGGTGGTGAGTAGGGTGGAAACGAAAAAGATTGTTTCTCTAGAAGATCGGATTCCTAAGCTGAAGGAGAAAAGGAAGAAGAAGGCGAATCGAAGAGCTATTATTCTGCTTGCCGTTTTTTTTATCCTACTTATCTTTGTGCTGTATTTCCTGTCGCCATTAAGCAATATCAGTACTGTCGAAGTCAAAGGCAATGATTATCTGACCAAAGATGCAATTATTGAAGCCAGCAGACTTTCTGAAGACGTAAGCATCTGGAAGGTAGATAAAGAGGCTATTTCGGATCGGTTGAAGAAATCACCGTATATAAAAGATGTTGAGATTTCGATCGTGTTTCCGAACAGCGTCCGTATCAAAGTGGATGAGTACAGAAAAATCGCTTATTTAGTGACAGGATCGGATTACTACCCGGTCTTGTCGAATGCCAAGCTGATTGATCCGCATGAAGAGGGGGCGGCCAATCTTTCCGCTCCGCTGCTCTACGGCTTCAAAGAAGGAGATAAAGCTTTGGAGTCTATCATAGGATCGCTTGAAAAGCTGCCGGAGGAAATTGTGAATGCCATATCCGAAATTAATCATGATCCGACGGACACAGATTCGTATCACGTGATGCTTTACATGAATGATGGTTACGAAGTCAGCGCAAACTCGAAGACGCTGGCCCAAAAGCTCATCCATTACCCTTCTATCGTCAGCCAGCTGAAAGAAGGGGAAAAAGGAATCATCGACCTCGAAGTCGGTTCTTATTTCCGTTCTTATGAGACTGAGGGCGGAAAAGAAGGGGCGGAAGAGACAGAGGAGGCTTCCTGATCGTCATGCATAATGGAAAGAAAAACCGTGTGACCCTTTCGATTGTGTTCCTGGCACTTGGCTTCTTGATCGCGTATTCGTATAACTTGACAAGGAATGAAAGCGAGAAAGAGAAAGTCGAGGATAATTGGGATGAAATTTACGTGCTCCGCGAGGATTATATCGAAAAGGAAAAAGAAACTTTGGCGCTAGAAAAGGATATTGCCGATCTTCAGGAAGAAATCGCTGAATATGAAAATGAATTGGCGTCGGATGAACAGGTTTTGTTCAATCTGGCTGAAGATATTGAAAGATTTCGGATGTATACCGGAAAAGTGAAGGTGGAAGGAGAAGGGGTCTCTGTCACACTTGCTGATGGAGTATACGACTCCGCAGCTTCGAACATAAACAATTATATTGTCCATGAGCATCATGTCTTTGAAGTGGTCAATGAGCTGTATATATCAGGCGCAGAGGCAGTCGCCATCAATGGGCAAAGGCTGAAGCATGATTCGTATATTGTCTGCAACGGCCCGGTCATAACGGTGGACGGCAATCAGTTTCCGGTCCCCTTTGTCATCACAGCAATCGGAAATGCAGATGTGCTAGAAGGAGCCTTATTGATCACGGGAGGAACCCGTGACAGACTGGTTGAGGATAACATCGTTTTCACTTTGGAAAAAAAGAATCAGATCGTAATGGAACCGGTTGTCGGAGGTTGACGGCCGTTCGAACGTAATGGGAGGATCAGAAAGTTTGGTGTACAGATGAATCAAATAAAGAATTGGGGCTTTCTGGCCATAACCGTCATCATCGGCTTTATGTTCGCGGTCCAATACAAGATCATCCGCGAGCCCGAAATCCGGGACACAAGGGATGTATGGGAACTGAAGGTCGATATCCGCAATGAACAGGAGAAGCAGGCCCAACTGTTGGGTGAACTCACCAAACTGGAAGAACAATTAGCCAAATATAGGACCGAACAACAGGGGAGTAAGGAAAAAGTCCTAAAAGAAACGCTGGATGAATTAAAAAAAGAGTCAGGATTGACCGATATAACAGGTCGAGGGGTTATTTTAAAGATTGAACCACTGGAACTGGGAACATTGCCTCAAACTAATAGCGGAGGGATCATTTCCCCTTTCCTGCTGAAAAGGCTTGTTAACGAATTGAATAAGTATGATGCTGCCCATATCTCCATCAATGGCAACAGAATTATAAATTCAACTGTGATCCGAGATATCAACGGAGTAACGAAAATCGACGGGAGTCCTATTGATACGTTTCCGATTGAAATCCGAGCCCTTTCTGATGATGCAGGCAAATTGAGGGATAATATCAAAGTTTCGCAATCTGCGGAAGAACTGTTCATTGAAGACCTGTCCCTTACAGTGTCTGATGTCATTCCGTCATTGACGATTCCTGCCTTTCGTGGGGACCTGACGATTCAGCAGATGAAACCGGCAAACAAGGGTAAAGGAGGAGATTGACCTATGTGGCTACCGGTATTTGGGTTATGCATAGGCATTGCATTAGGATTCCTTGTGGAATTCGAGATTCCTCCGGAGTATTCGAGCTATTTGTCGATTGCGATACTCGCTGCGCTGGATACTTTATTCGGCGGGATCCGGGCGCATCTGCAGAATGTTTATGATGAATTGGTTTTTGTTTCTGGTTTTTTCTTTAACATTATATTGGCAGCAAGTTTATCTTTTCTAGGCGTACATCTTGGTGTAGACTTATACTTAGCAGCAGTTTTCGCTTTTGGGGTGAGGCTATTTCAGAATATTGCCGTTATCCGCAGAATATTGCTGTCGAACCTCACTTCCAGGAAGAGAAATGGCAGTGAAGATGGAAATTCAATGAAAGACTAAAGAATTGTAAGTAGCCTTTAAAGGAAAAAAATAATCGGACGCCGAATGTATATACATATGATTTGGGACATCATTATGCTTTCTGCATTCGGATATAAAATAGGGGTCTATAGTTTCATAGAATCTAAAAAAATAGATAAGGAGGTGCCAAGGAATGAACAACAACGAAATTTATGTTAGTCTAGACATCGGTACATCCAGTGTGAAGGTAATCATTGGTGAGATGATTAATGACACTTTTAACATACTCGGTGTTGGTAATGTAAAATCAGCGGGCATCCGCAAAGGTGCCATCGTTGATATCGATGAAACCGTTCATTCCATCCGTAAGGCCGTTGAAGAAGCGGAACGGATGGTTGGCATGGAAATCAAGAAAGTGGTAGTCGGCATTAGCGGAAACCATGTGTCCCTTCATCAATGTCACGGAGTTGTCGCTGTATCAAGTGAGAATAAAGAAATTACCCAGACTGATGTGATGCGGGTGAGGGACGCAGCCGAAGTGATGACGATACCGGCGGATAGGGAAATCATTGATATTGTCCCTGTCCATTATAAGGTGGACGAGCTGGATGAAATCCATGACCCGCGCGGGATGATCGGTGTTCGCCTGGAGATGAAGGGGATTCTGGTCACTGGGTTGAAGACATTACTACATAACACGTTAAGATGTGTGGAAAAAGCCGGGCTTGAGATTGTTGATATAGCTCTGCAGCCTTTGGTTTCAGGCTCGCTTGTTCTATCAGAGGATGAAAAGGACCTGGGTGTAGCATTAGTGGATATCGGAGGAGGTTCCACAACTGTTGCGGTATTCGAAGGCGGATACTTGGCTTCAACGACAGTCATCCCGCTTGGAGGGGAGACAATCACAAAAGATTTGTCAATCGTTCTGCGCACGAAGATGGACGATGCAGAGAAGTTAAAGGTAAAATATGGACATGCATTCTATGATGAAGCATCAGAGGATGAGGTGTTTGACGTACCGATCATAGGCAGTGACCAGAAACAGCCATGCAACCAATTGATGCTTTCTGAGATCATTGAGGCTAGGCTAAGTGAAATATTTGAACTCGTTATGAAAGAATTGCGCAGGCAGGGCTTCGAGGAGCTGCCGGGAGGATTTGTCCTGACAGGTGGAGCCGTCAAGATGCCAGGCGTGCTGGAATTATCACAAAGCATTTTCCAAAACAGGGTAAGGACGGCGGAACCGAATTATATCGGAGTGAGGGAGCCGCAATTTACGACAGCAGTCGGTTTGCTGAAACACGCTTGCCGGAAGGCAAAACAACACTCGATTTCTATTAGCAACTCAGTTGAGCCTGTTGCAGCTACGGTTCCTTCTTCTAAGCAACCTAAGGATACCAACCCTTCAAAAACGACAAATGCAAAAGACCCTAATGAAAAAGGGAAATTTAAGAAAATATTAGGCTATTTCTTCGAATAATTGGTAGACTTGAATGTAACGTATCACTGTTGGTCTAAGAGGGTATGTGTGCCCTTGCAGAGTCAGCTCTGGTGCGAGATTGACCGCAAGCCAGGCCATACGATAAATCAAGGAAATTAGCGGAACTAGGAGGAATTACATGTTAGAGTTCGAATCTAATTTAGATCAATTGGCAACGATCAAAGTTATTGGCGTTGGCGGCGGCGGTAACAACGCTGTTAATAGAATGATAGAACATGGGGTCCAGGGTGTAGACTTTATCGCTGTCAATACAGATGCCCAGGCATTGAACCTGTCTAAGGCAGAAGTGAAAATGCAGATCGGCGGCAAACTTACCCGTGGACTTGGTGCCGGCGCAAACCCGGAAGTGGGGAAAAAAGCGGCAGAAGAAAGCCGTGAACAAATTGAAGAAGCTCTTCGCGGTGCGGATATGGTATTTGTGACTGCGGGTATGGGCGGAGGAACAGGAACAGGCGCTGCCCCTGTCATCGCCGGTATCGCTAAGGAGCTTGGAGCATTAACTGTGGGTGTCGTTACAAGACCATTCTCCTTTGAAGGCCGTAAACGCTCCAATCAGGCGCAGGGCGGCATTTCATCCATGAAAGAAGCTGTCGACACATTGATTGTCATCCCGAATGACCGTCTCCTTGAAATTGTTGACAAAAACACGCCAATGCTGGAAGCGTTCCGTGAAGCCGACAATGTTCTTCGGCAGGGTGTACAAGGTATTTCTGATTTGATCGCTACACCAGGATTGATCAACCTTGATTTTGCCGATGTTAAAACCATCATGAGCAATAAAGGATCTGCTTTGATGGGGATCGGTGTGGCATCCGGCGAAAACCGAGCAGCGGAAGCCGCAAAAAAAGCAATTTCCTCGCCATTGCTTGAGAAATCAATCGACGGTGCACAGGGCGTCTTGATGAATATTACAGGCGGCACCAACCTAAGCCTGTTCGAGGTACAGGAAGCAGCTGATATCGTCGCTTCCGCATCTGATCAAGAAGTGAATATGATCTTCGGTTCCGTTATCAATGAAGGATTGAAGGATGAAATCATTGTGACTGTTATCGCGACAGGGTTCAATGAGCAGGAGACGCCAATCAAGATTAATAAGCCTTCTATCGGAGGCATGCGTCAAAACCAAGGGTTCACCCAACAGCCTGAGAAGCGAGTTCCGCAACAAAGGCAAGAACCGAAAGAACCCCAAAGAGTGACAAGCTACTCTGATGACCAATCTGATATCGATATCCCGACATTTTTGCGTAACCGAAATAGACGCTAATACGCGTAGGGACCGGCCTGTGGTACAGGCCGGTTTTTTGTTTTTCTTTATTCAGCCATATTTGTCTTCCAACACCTATTAAATGAAAATATAACCGACAAAATTCTAAAAAAAAACAACCATTAATCGTCCAGGAAGTGACAGATTTTCCGGTATGCCTGGTTTATACTTTTTTTAATGGAAAATTCCGGCGGGGGGACGAAGCAGGATGGTTGCGTATGTGGATCTTATTTTTCTTCTGAACACCAGCTTCGACTGCTTGCTTCTCTATTGGACTTCTTTGTTGCTGAAACGAAAAACCGGATGGGTGCGTATTTTCGCAGGCGGCCTGTTGGGTGCGTTATTCATCTTATTGTACTTCACGCCGTATTATTACTTGACCAATTCTGTGCTTCTGAAATTTTTTGTGTCCCTGCTGATGATCCTGGTGACATTCGGATATCACAGGATGAAATTTTACGTGAAGGCTTGTCTGTTTTTTTATCTGGTGACATTTTTGGCGGGCGGTATTTTAATGGGGCTTCATTTTTTGTTCTCCTATAAGATTGTGGCAGCCGATGTGTCCTTTTTTTATGGGACCAAAAGTTTCGGCGATCCAATCAGCTGGCTGTTTGTGATGATCGGATTTCCGGCGGGATGGATCTTTTCAGCAAGAGCCTTTTCGGAGCTTGAATCATCAGGCATGCTGAAGGATCAATTCGTGACTGTCACAATCAAAATCAAAGACACCCAGATTAACTGTGTTGGCTTCATAGATACCGGCAATCAGCTTCATGAGCCTTTTACGAATGTTCCGGTGATGATTTTGTCGGTGCGCCATTATTTGGAACAGCTTCCTGCTGATGTGGCTCAACTGCTTAGAGATCCGTCATTTGCTCATGATTTTGATGCCATGTCGCAATGTTTCTGGGGAGAGAGGGTAAGGATTATTCCCTATAAGGTCGTCGGGCAGGAGCAACAGATGCTTTTGGCGTTCCGTCCCGATTGGATCGAAATCGAACAAGGGGGCAAAAAAGGTATGGTCAATAAAGGGCTTGTGGCAATGTCTGTTCAGACCCTTTCCCACGAGGATGCTTTCAGATGCATTGTCCATCCACGTATGATGGGCTCGCTGATTGACCGCAGTGTATCCTGACCACAACGTTTCTCTAATTTACTATACTCATCGATTCGGATTTTAGAAGGAGGAAAAAGGGTGAAGAAATGGCTTTTTAAATTGAAATATCATTGGACGAAGCTCTTGTTGAAATTAGGGATTAAGACAGATGAAATCTACTATATCGGCGGCAGTGAAGCCCTTCCGCCGCCGCTTACGAAAGAAGAAGAGGAAGTCCTGATCCACAAGCTGCCGGGTGGAGATCAGGCTGCTCGGACAATCCTCATCGAAAGAAACTTGCGCCTTGTCGTATATATCGCCCGGAAATTCGAGAATACAGGCATCAATATTGAGGACTTAATCAGTATCGGGACGATTGGGCTCATTAAGGCAGTCAACACATTCAATCCTGAGAAAAAGATCAAGCTCGCCACTTATGCCTCCCGCTGTATCGAAAACGAAATCCTCATGTATTTGCGCAGAAACAACAAAACGAGGTCAGAAGTGTCGTTCGATGAACCATTGAATATCGATTGGGACGGAAACGAGCTTCTCTTGTCGGATGTGCTCGGCACGGAGGAAGACATTATTACAAAGGATCTGGAGGCCACAATTGACCGTAAGCTCCTGAAGAAGGCGCTTTACCAACTATCGCCGCGCGAAAAGCAAATCATGGAGCTGCGTTTTGGCCTGGCTGGGGAAGAAGAGAAGACACAGAAGGATGTCGCAGATATGTTGGGTATTTCGCAGTCATACATATCCCGTCTGGAAAAAAGGATCATCAAAAGGCTCAGAAAAGAATTTAACAAAATGGTCTGACCATACCAATTGTTTTATAGTGAGCAGGCAAGGTGACTTGTCTGTTTTTTTTGTGCTTAAACGGGCTGATCCGGAGTGTTTTTTTTGCCGGAGAGGTTAACTCACAGGGGGTTCTTATACTGCTTGCTTTTTGTCTTTTTTTGTGGGATATATGGTCAATTTGAAATACCTTTATACGGTTTTCAGGCAATTAAATGTTGGTCCTGCAGGTGCATATTTTTCCCTGCCGCGGAGATACTGAATTTCATACAGCATCCCCTGTAAGGAGGGAAAGAATTTGTCTCGCAATAAGGTTGAAATATGTGGTGTAGATACATCGAAATTGCCTGTTCTAAAGAACGAAGAAATGAGAAAATTATTTAAGGAATTACAGGATGGTGAGCTTTCGGCCCGTGAGAAACTAGTGAACGGGAACTTAAGGCTCGTATTAAGTGTCATTCAGCGTTTTAACAATAGAGGGGAATATGTCGATGACCTTTTCCAGGTCGGCTGTATCGGATTGATGAAATCAATCGATAACTTCGATCTCGGGCAAAACGTTAAATTCTCTACATACGCTGTCCCGATGATCATCGGGGAAATCAGGAGGTACCTGAGGGATAATAATCCAATCCGCGTGTCACGATCTTTGCGTGATATCGCCTATAAAGCTTTGCAAGTACGGGAAAAACTAATGAGCCAGACATCTAGGGAGCCAACAGCTGAAGAGATTGCCAAAGTGCTCGATGTGCCTCAGGAGGATATCGTCTTCGCAATGGATGCTATTCAGGATCCGGTCAGCTTGTTCGAGCCGATCTATAATGATGGCGGTGACCCGATTTATGTGGTCGATCAGTTAAGCGACGAAAAGAACAAAGATTCCCAATGGATAGATGAAATAGCCCTTAAGGAAGGGCTGAGGATATTAAATGAGCGTGAAAAGATGATTATCCGCAAGAGGTTCTTCCAAGGGAAAACCCAGATGGAGGTCGCAGATGAGATCGGGATCTCGCAAGCGCAAGTATCCCGTCTTGAAAAAGCAGCGATTAAGCAGATGAATAAAAATATCCAGCATTGAGCGAAACAAGAAACCTATAACGGAATTTATTGACAGAGAGGTTGCTCCCTTTTTTTAGGGGACAGCCTCTCTTGTTTTTGAAATAAGTAGCTAAGTTGCACAGGCATCTATAATCGCCTTGATTCATATACTGTATGATAAAAAGAAAGGGAGGAATCGGCATGGTGAGAATTTCGGATTTTCAGGTAAAGGATATCGTCAATCTGGCTGACGGGAAGAGATTGGGCAATCTGCATGATTTAGAAGTCGATATAAACACAGGTCGCGTGTTATCCCTTATCATCTCAGGCAGCGGCAAATGGCCATCGCTATTCCAGCGTGAAGACGAAATCATTATCCCATGGAGCAAAATCAAAAAAATCGGTAAAGACATCATCTTTGTAGATAACGAAGTAAGGCCTCTCAGGACGATTGAAGATGAAGTGAGACAGGAATAGGGTTGACTGAGGACATAAAGGAACATAAGATAAAGAAAATACACAAAAAGGATTGTTGGCATGAGAGATATTTTCGTGAAAAAGTCTGAATCCATACTTTCTGTTCCTGAGTGGGGAAAAATGGATTCTGAGTTGGTTGTCGGTTTCACCACGAAAAATGGGGGAATAAGCAAAGGAGAGTTTTCTACACTCAATACAGGCTTCCATGTTCATGACATAGAACAGGATGTTGTTGCAAACCGTTGTAAAATCGCCGATGAGATCGGCATGCCGGTCGATAACTGGACGGGGGCTGAGCAAACCCACCGGGATCGAATTATAGAAGTGACAGCCGAACATAAAGGCATGGGCGCCCGGGATTACCATTCTGCGCTTAAGGATACAGATGGGCTATTTACGAAGGAAACAGGCATATTGCTGACGCTTTGTTATGCGGATTGTGTACCGGTATACTTCTTTGCCCCGAAACATCATTACGTAGGTATCGTCCATGCCGGCTGGAAAGGGACAGTTCTTGAAATCGCAGGGACCATGGTTGACCGGTGGGCGGAAAAAGGAATCGAGCCAAAGGATATTTATGCGGTTATTGGTCCTTCCATATGTCAAAAATGTTATGTTGTTGACGATAAAGTTATAGAACATGTCGATAAAATAGTGACAGATGAAGGTGAAAAACCATATAATTTAAGTAGGCCTGGTCAATATTATTTGGATCTTCGCCAATTGAACAACGACATTTTACGCCGCCGCGGGGTAGGCCATGTAGACGTGACCAGTTATTGTACATCCTGCCATCACCGTGAATTCTTTTCACATAGGCGGGATCATGGCAAGACGGGCCGCTTGATGAGCTTCATTGGTTGGAAGGAGGAAACTCTTAACATTGAAAGTAACAGATAACTTGGCTGCCATACATACGAACATAGAAAATGCTTGTAAAAGGAGCAGCAGAACTCCCGAAGATATAAAGATCATCGCCGTGACGAAATATGTCTCTGTCGAAAGGACAGCTGAAGCAATCGCTGCCGGCATCCAAAATATTGGTGAAAATCGGCAGGAGGGGCTGCTCCATAAGCAAGCCGCCCTTAGAGGGGAAGCTGTTTGGCATTTTATCGGAACCCTTCAGACGCGCAAAGTGAAAGATGTGATCAATCATGTCGATTACGTGCATTCGCTTGACCGGCTATCTTTGGCCAAAGAAATCGAAAAACGCGCTGAAGCGGAAGTATCCTGCTTCCTTCAGGTGAACGCTTCCGGCGAAGAATCGAAGCACGGGTTGGCGCCCGGAGAAGTCAGCGGTTTTCTGAAGGAACTCGAAGGCTTGGGTCTTAAGAAGGTTAAAGTTGTCGGTTTGATGACGATGGCCCCCTTCACGGAGGACGAGGAGGCCATCAGGTCCTGTTTCCGTGAACTTAAGTCCCTCCAGCTACAGGTACAGCAAATGGAACTTCCTTTTGCCCCGTGCCGGGAACTATCCATGGGGATGTCCAATGATTATGAAATTGCCATCGAAGAAGGCTCTACATTTATCCGTATAGGAACTGCGCTTGTCGGTGAAGATTCGTAAAGGAGGCAATCTATATGTCGATAGGATCCAAATTCAAATCGTATTTTGCGCTGGATGATGAATATGAATATAAAGAAGAGGTTATGGAACAGCCGAAAGAGCCGGCCCCTCAGCCGCAAGTCCGCAAGCAGAAAGGACAAGCCCAGCCGCCGCAGGCTATCCCAGGGAAAAACGTGGTGAGCCTGCAGAGTGTCCAAAAGACTTCCAAAGTCGTTCTTTTTGAACCGAGGGCCTACTCGGAAGCACAGGAAATCGCTGACCATCTGACGTCGAAGCGGGCTGTTGTCGTCAATCTGCAGCGCATCGCTCATGATCAGGCGAAGCGAATCGTGGATTTTTTGAGCGGTACAGTGTATGCTATTGGTGGAGATATTCAAAAAGTCGGTTCAAACATCTTTTTGTGTACGCCTGATAATGTCGATGTATCAGGCAATATCTCAGGTATTATCTCTGAAGAAGAAACTGATGATTTAAGGTGGTAACTGAATGAATCTAGTTTTTGGTGTGATAGTTCAATTGATGCAGCTTTATTCATGGGCATTGATCATTTATATCCTGATGTCCTGGTTCCCGAATGCGAGGGAGTCTTCAATCGGCCTTCTGTTGGGCAAAATTTGCGAACCTTATCTTGAAGTGTTCCGGCGTTTCATACCGCCGATCGGCATGCTGGACCTTTCTCCGCTAGTCGCTTTCTTCGTTTTGCGTCTGGCACAATTAGGATTGAATCAAGTCTATTATTGGATTATCTGAACGAGCGGCTGACGACTGAGTCAGCCTTTCTTCTTAAATGAGGTTTAAGTGAATGAGTATTTATCAGCATTTCAGGGAAGAAGAGAAAGTATTTATCGATCAGGTGCTCGAATGGCAAAGCAGCGTGGAAAAGATGTATGCCCCAAAGCTGACAGCATTCCTTGATCCGCGGGAGCAACAGATCCTGCTGACGGTCATCGGCCATAATGAGGATTGCCTCGTGTTTTTGAACGGGGGGTATGACGGCGCGGAACGGCAAAGGGCATTGCTCTACCCGTCCTATTTCGAACCAAGCATGGAGGAGATGGATATCGACCTTCTTGAGATCTCCTTCAACAACAAATTTCATAATCTGACCCACCGGCAGGTGCTCGGCACAATTATGTCTCTCGGCCTCGGGCGCGAGAAGTTCGGCGATGTCCTCATCGGGCCGGACCGCGCGCAACTGATGGTCTCTTCTGACATCAGCGATTATTGTATAGCGAACATATCTAAGATGGGCAATGCAGGCGTGAAGTTCAGCAAAAAGAATCTTTTGGATGTGATGGAAAAAGAGGACGACTGGCTTGATGGTGCCACTACAGCTTCTTCGCTACGGGTCGATGCCGTCCTGTCCGCCTTCACTAATCTTTCGAGGGCGAAAGTGCAGGAGCTGATTATAGCAGGCAGGCTGAAGGTCAATCATCAGGTGGTTGAAAAAAATGATTTCGAATGCGGAGCGGGGGACCTGTTATCTGTCAGGGGCCTTGGACGCTTTGCTGTCAAGGAGATCACTGGGAAGACGAAGAAGGATAAGTGGCGGATTTCCTACGGGAAACAAAAAAAATGATTCATGCAGGATTTACAAAAGTTTTGTCGAAACGTACAATATAGTTATATTCAAAAAAATATGGAGGTGCAATGATGCCTTTAACTCCGCTTGATATACATAATAAGAGTTTCAATAAAGGTTTTCGCGGATATGATGAAGACGAAGTGAATGAGTTTCTTGAACAAGTTATGAAGGATTATGAGCTCGTTTTACGTGAGAAGAAGGAGCTTGAAGAGAAGCTGTCCGGAGTCCACGAGAAACTGGGTCATTTTAATAATATCGAGGATACTTTGAACAAATCGATTCTAGTGGCTCAGGAAGCCGCCGAAGAAGTTAAACGGAACGCACAGAAAGAAGCCAAGCTGATCCTTAAGGAAGCAGAGAAGAATGCTGACCGGATCGTCAATGATTCACTTTCCAAAGCGAGGAAGATCGCCATGGAAATTGAAGAGCTGAAAAAGCAGTCCAAAGTGTTCCGCAATCGATTCACGATGCTTGTGGAGGCTCAATTGGACCTCATCCGCAATGAAGATTGGGATCATCTGATGGAGTTTGAGCATGATGCATCCGAAATATTCTTCGAGCAAGATAAAGGGTAATATTGACTGAGAGCATCTCTTTCGTATATAATTCCTAAAAAAGATTATAATCCAGACGTTGATAGGGACAGTAGCTTCTGAGCAGCTTGGCATTAGCGAACCGGGGATGGTGAAAGCCCGGAGCAAGCACAGAAGACGAACATCACCCTGGAGTCCTTAAATGAACAGACTATTCAGTAGTTTAAGCGTGTCATTCGCGTTAAGAATCTAGAGCGGCGCCGTCTTAGTCGATGAGCGGTGTCAACTAGGGTGGTACCACGGGAACAAAGCCTTCTCGTCCCTTTTGGGATGAGAAGGCTTTTTATATTTTCACAAAATAATCAATCAATTCGGAAGGCATGGAAGCCATGTTTTTTAGATAATAGGAGGAACGAAAATGGAGTATAAAGATACTTTATTGATGCCGAAGACGGAATTTCCGATGCGCGGCAATCTCCCGAAACGGGAACCAGAGCAGCAAAAAGTATGGGAAGAGATGGATATCTATAAGAAAGTGCAGGAACGGACGAAAGACCTTCCAAAATTCATTCTGCATGATGGGCCTCCATATGCAAATGGCGATATCCATATGGGTCACGCACTGAATAAAATCCTTAAGGACTTCATCGTCCGTTTCAAATCTATGAGCGGCTACAATGCCCCTTATGTGCCAGGCTGGGACACGCATGGCTTGCCGATCGAGACAGCTTTGACAAAAAATGGAAAAGTGAACCGCAAGGAAATGAGCGTAGCAGAATTCCGTAAACTCTGCGAGAAATATGCCCTCGAGCAAGTGGCTAACCAAAAAGAACAGTTCAAGCGCCTTGGTGTCCGCGGGGATTGGGAAAATCCTTATATCACTTTGAAGCCTGAATACGAGGCGCAACAAATTAAAGTGTTCGGGGAAATGGCGAAAAAAGGTTACATCTATAAAGGCCTGAAGCCGGTCAACTGGTCTCCTTCTAGTGAATCTGCCCTTGCAGAAGCTGAAATCGAATATGCAGACAAGCGTTCCGCATCCATCTATGTTGCCTTTGAAGTGACGGACGGAAAAGGTGTCATCGACGAAGGGACAAAGTTCATCATCTGGACGACCACACCATGGACCATTCCTGCCAACCTGGGAATCTCTGTGCATCCGAATCTTGCTTATGCTGTCGTACAAGTCGGCGATGAGCAATATGTTGTCGCAGAAGAGTTGCTGGCTTCTGTTAAGGAAGCAATCGGCTGGGAGGAAGCGACAATTGTCAAGACTGTCAAAGGCCGTGACTTGGAGTACGTTGTGACGAAACACCCTCTTTACGACCGCGATTCCTTAGTGATCAACGGTGAACACGTTACGACGGATGCAGGTACCGGTTGTGTCCACACAGCTCCCGGACACGGGGAAGACGACTTCATCGTCGGTCAGAAGTACAAATTGGGTGTGCTTTGCCCGGTTGATGAAAAAGGCCATATGACGGATGAAGCCCCTGGTTTCGAGGGTATGTTCTATGATAAAGCCAATAAAGCGATCACGGAAGCTTTGGAAGAGAAGGGCGCCTTATTGAACCTGTCGTTCATAACGCACTCTTATCCGCATGACTGGAGAACGAAGAAACCAACCATCTTCCGTGCGACTGCCCAGTGGTTCGCGTCCATCCATGATTTCCGTGAAGAGCTGCTTCAAGCGATTAAAGAAACGAAATGGTACCCAGCATGGGGGGAAACGCGCTTGTTTAATATGGTCCGTGACCGTGGTGACTGGTGTATTTCCCGTCAGCGCGCATGGGGAGTGCCGATTCCGGTATTCTACGCGGAAAATGGGGAGCCGATCATCACGGACGAAACAATTGAACATGTTTCCGAGCTGTTCCGAGAATACGGATCGAATATCTGGTTTGAACGGGAAGCGAAGGATCTTCTTCCTGAAGGATTTACGCATGAAGGCAGCCCGAACGGTATTTTCACAAAAGAAACGGATATCATGGACGTTTGGTTCGATTCCGGTTCTTCACACCAGGCAGTACTGGAAGAACGCGATGATCTGGTAAGACCGGCGGATCTTTATTTGGAAGGCTCTGACCAATACCGCGGATGGTTTAACTCTTCACTTTCTACTGGTGTGGCTGTTACAGGCAAAGCGCCATATAAAGGTGTATTAAGCCATGGCTTCGCGCTTGACGGTGAAGGCCGCAAAATGAGTAAATCACTCGGTAATACGGTGATTCCTGCGAAAGTCATGAATCAGCTTGGAGCCGATATCCTGCGTTTGTGGGTGGCATCAGTCGATTATCAAGCGGATGTCCGTGTTTCTGATCCAATCTTGAAGCAAGTGGCTGAAGTATACCGCAAAATCCGAAATACATTCCGTTTCTTGCTTGGTACGCTTGATGGGTTTGATCCGAAAACTGATAGCCTTGATTATGAGCAATTGCGTGAGGTTGACCAATTCATGCTTGTTAAGCTGAACAAATTGGTCAAGAATGTTGTGGAAGGGTATGACACCTATGAATTTGCGACCATCTACCATAACATCAATAATTTCTGTACCTTGGACTTGAGTGCATTTTACTTGGATTATGCAAAAGATATCCTTTATTGTGAAGCTCCTGACTCAGCAGACCGCCGTGCAATTCAGACAGTATTGTATGAAGTGCTTGTTTCCTTGACGAAACTTGTATCACCGATTTTGTCCCACACAGCGGATGAAGTCTGGGCTTATATCCCGGATGTAAAAGAGGAAAGCGTTCAGTTGACGGATATGCCTGTGTACAAACAGCTTCCAAATGAAGTTGAACTGGAAGCGAAGTGGACGAAGTTCATGGCAATCCGTAATGACGTGCTGAAAGCGTTAGAAGAAGCGCGTAATGCGAAGGTGATCGGAAAGTCGTTGAATGCGCGAATCGATTTCTATGTTGATGAAGAAACAAAAGCCTTCTTGGATACAATCCAGGAAAGCATGGAGCAATTGTTCATCGTTTCCAAATTCCACGTAGCCGGTTCTAAAGCGGATGCGCCTGCGGAGGCCATGACATTTGAAAACTATGCGATTGTTGTTGCCAAAGCGGAAGGCGAAACGTGCGAACGTTGCTGGAATGTTTCGACGGAAGTCGGCCAAGATGAGAAACATTCGACTCTTTGCCCTCGTTGCTCTAAAGTTGTGACTGAAGAATACTCTATGTAAGAAAAATGGCTACTCCACAAGGGGGTAGCCATTTTTTGGATTGGTCTAAGCGAAGTGGTGGGAATGAACTCTTTGTGAATCCGCTTCAAATGACTGTTATATATTCGGGAGTATTCTGCTGTCATCTATAGAGACAGCAAAAAGGTATTAATGGCATGATACTGTCCTGCTCTTTTATCAATGACCGGAATACTTCTTCCTTCATTTGCTCGGTTGTTGCAACGTAAATGTATACCAATTGTGCTATTCCTAGCGATACATAAGAAATTTTTCACTGGTTAGTCAAATCTCTATCCATGTACATAAGCATGGTAATGTTATGCCCTTATTCATTCCAATTTGAAAGCTGCACAAGAAACATTTTGACTTTCTTTATTAGGGAAGACGGTATATAATTTGTGTTTGCGGGAGCGTCTCTTTTACCGTTTTGTGTATCAATTGACTGTATGCTACAATTCAAGATAGTGAAAACCTTATAAGGAATTGGGGAATGATGATGTATTATGTAATTGCGTTGGCTATTATACTACTGGATCAGTTCACGAAGTATTTGATCATTAAAACGATGGAGCTTGGGGAAAGCTTTACCGTCATAGATAACTTCCTATCCATCACTTCGCACCGGAATCCAGGGGCGGCATGGGGAATCCTGGCCGGACAGATGTGGTTTTTCTATACCATAACAGTTGTTGTCATTATCGGTTTGGTCTTTTACATACAGAAGATGGGCAAAGCCCATCCATTGTTCGGGACTGCACTGGCCTTTATGCTTGGAGGGGCCATTGGCAATTTCATCGATCGCCTACTATATCAGGAGGTTGTGGATTTCATCGATACGAACATCTTCGGCTACAATTTTCCAATCTTTAATGTTGCTGACTCTGCGCTCACGATTGGGGTCATTCTGATGATGATCTTCCTGCTGTTCGAAGAAAAATTTTTGAAGGAGAGAAAGAATGGATAAAGTTTCATACACCATAGAACAAGAGAATACCGGAGAAAGATTGGACAAGTATATTTCTTCTGTCGCAAGTGACATTTCACGCACACAAGCGCAAGGGCTGATTAAGGATGGCCATATCGTTGTGAACGGACAGCAAGTGAAGACGAACTATAAATGCCAGAACGGTGATATTGTAACCATTGAGCTGCCCGAACCGGTCGAATTGGACGTCCATCCGGAGGAAATGGATTTGGACATCTATTATGAAGACCAGGATGTCCTTGTCGTCAATAAGCCGAAAGGGATGGTTGTCCATCCGGCGCCTGGCCATACGAGCGGGACACTGGTTAATGGCCTGATGGCACATTGTAAAGACTTGTCAGGAATAAACGGGGTTATGCGCCCGGGGATAGTGCACCGCATCGATAAAGATACATCGGGACTATTGATGGTCGCGAAAAACGATATGGCTCATGAAAGTCTGGTGCAGCAACTTGTCGATAAGACGGTCACACGCAAGTACCGCGCTGTTGTACATGGTGTAATCAGCCATAATCACGGAACGATCGATGCCCCGATCGGACGCGATAAAAAGGATCGGCAAAGCATGGCTGTCGTGCCGGAAGGGAAACAGGCCGTGACCCATTTTGCTGTACTCGAAACATTCCATGATTACTCTTATGTGGAGTGCCAGCTTGAGACAGGGCGAACACATCAAATACGTGTCCATATGAAATATATCGGCCATCCATTAGCCGGGGACCCGAAATACGGTCCGAAAAAGACCCCGGACCTTGGCGGTCAAGCTCTGCACGCGGGCGTTTTGGGATTCGTTCATCCGCGGACGTCAGAGTATCTGGAGTTCAATGCTCCGTTGCCATCAGACTTTGAGAAATTTTTGGATAACTTGCGGAACAACCGTTGACAATCATTTGTATTCGGAGTACAATGAGTGCAGTTGAATAAGACCCTTTAAAACAGTCCCGAGAGGCTGCAAAGGAAACGGATAAAGCGATTGGCGACAATGGCTTAACTGTGACCTCTTGCTTCGGGCAGGAGGTCTTTTTAAATGGGTGCATACAACAAAGAAAAAAGAAAAACCGAAATCGAGGTGAAACATAAATGACTGAAAAAGCTACCGTATTGGACGAACAGGCTATCCGGCGAGCCCTGACGAGGATTGCTCATGAAATTATCGAAAAGAATAAAGGAATCGAGGACTGTGTCATCGTGGGCATCAAGACCCGCGGCATTTTCCTGGCGGAACGTTTGGCTGAACGGATCGAACAAATCGAAGGCAATCCGATTGCCATCGGGGAACTGGACATCACTTTATACAGGGATGACCTTAGCGAAAAGAGCAAAGACGGGAAACCAGAGGTGAAGGGGTCGGATATCCCTGTTGATATTAACAATAAGAAAGTGATTGTGATTGACGACGTTCTTTATACAGGCAGAACTGTAAGAGCAGCGATGGATGCATTGATGGATATCGGCAGACCGTCCCAGATCCAACTGGGAGTCCTGGTAGATAGAGGACATCGGGAATTGCCGATCAGAGCGGACTTCGTCGGCAAGAATGTCCCGACTTCCCAAAGCGAAATGATATCTGTCAGCCTGAAAGAAATTGATGAGATCGACAAAGTGAGCATCTTAGAAAACTAAAAATAGGCCCTTTTAAAGTAAGTCCCGTGAGGCTTGCAAAGGATTCGGAATGAAAAGCGCACCCGTTAATGGGGTGTTCGTTTCCCAAACCCTTCAAGCCCCCGCGGAATACGCGGGGGTTTTCTGCTTGAATGAGGCCGGAGGAGCAAATGACAATGGAAAATAGAGACATAGTGTTAGACGTAGAACAGAAACCGGGAATACTTCAATGGTTGATTTTGAGTATGCAGCATGTTTTCGCCATGTTTGGAGCGACGGTACTTGTTCCGTTCCTGACAGGCTTAAGTCCGGCAGTCGCATTAGTGTCGAGCGGACTGGGAACGATCACGTATCTACTGATCACGAAAGGTCAGATTCCGGCTTACCTGGGATCATCGTTCGCATTCATAGCCCCGATCGGCGTCGCGAAAAGCCTCGGAGGCCCCGAGGCTGTCATGTTCGGCTGTTTCTTGGCTGGAGTTGTTTACGGAGTTGTGGCGCTGATTATTAAAAAGTTCGGAGTGAAGTGGTTATTCAATATCCTTCCTCCGATCGTTGTCGGACCTGTCATCATGGTCATCGGGTTAGGCTTGGCGGGAACAGCGGTCAATATGGCCATGTATGACGCAAAAGGTGTTTACGACCTGAAATTAATGTTGATCGCTTTGACGACACTTATTGTTACAATCATCTGTTCTGTATATCTGAAAGGTTTCCTGAAAATCATTCCGATTCTGATCGGAATCATTGTCGGGTATCTGGTATCGATAGCAGCAGGAATTGTGGACTTCAGTGGAGTGCAGAAGGCAAAATGGTTTGAAGTCCCAGATTTCATGATCCCATTTGGCTCGTACGATCCGATCATCAGCTGGCAGATCGCCATCGTTATGTTGCCGGTAGCCATCGTGACACTGTCTGAACATATCGGACACCAGCTTGTATTGAGTAAGGTAGTGGGCAGGAACTTCATCGAAAAACCGGGCTTGCACCGTTCCATTTTGGGGGATGGAGCAGGCATCATGGTCGGTTCCCTGATTGGCGGCCCCCCATTGACATCTTACGGGGAGAATATCGGTGTATTGGCAATCACAAGGGCATTCAGTGTATACATCATCGGAGGAGCTGCCGTAATAGCGGTCATGTTCGGCTTCTGCGGTAAGGTTGCGGCACTAATCAGTTCGATTCCGCAGGCGGTCATGGGCGGTATCTCCATCTTGCTGTTCGGTATTATTGCTTCGAGCGGATTGCGGATGATTGTCGAGAATAAAATTGACTTCGGGAACAATAGAAATCTGATTATTGCTTCGGTCATCCTTGTACTCGGAATCGGTAATGCGGCATTGAACATCGGTGACAATTTTCAGCTTTCGGGTATGGCATTGTGCGCGATAGTCGGGGTGATCCTGAATCAGATCCTTCCGGGCAAAGAACAACCAAAATCGTTATTTGACGAGGAGAGCTCTGAATCCAATACTCCTGAGGCGAGATAGTCAATGCAGGATTGAAATAAATAGCAACACCTTTTAAGGAAAGTCCAGAGAGGCTTGGAAGGGTGAAACTGACATATGGGAAGCCGCTATAAGGAGCAATCTTGCTTTCTTGCAGCGCTTTCTGTGTGCAAAAACACCCTGGATAGATTATTCAGGGTGTTTTTATGTAGGTGGCTTGGCCAGACGATATTTATAAAAAGGGAGGAATTTATGTGAGACATTTACTTACGACAACGGAGCTTTCGGTTTCCGAGATTCAAACAATAATAGATGACGCCATCAGATTTGCCGAAGGAGCCAGTTGGATACCAGAGAGTAAGGTGTTTGCCGCAAACCTGTTTTTTGAGAATAGCACAAGAACGAAGTGCAGTTTTGAGGTGGCTGAACGGAAGCTTGGTCTCGATGTCATTCCTTTTGAAGTATCGACTTCAAGTGTCCAAAAAGGGGAAACGCTCTATGATACGGTAAAAACATTAGAAGCAATCGGTGTGGGCGCAGTCGTCATCAGGCACCCCGAAAAGGAATATTTTAAACAACTGGACGGAAAGGTCCATATTCCGGTCATCAACGGAGGGGATGGAAGTGGCCATCATCCTTCCCAGTGCTTGCTTGATTTGATGACCATCTATCAAGAGTTCGGCAGATTCAAGGGTCTGAAAGTAGCAATCATCGGAGATATCGTACACAGCAGAGTAGCGAGGTCGAATGCCGATGCCTTGGTGAGGCTTGGTGCCGATGTAGTGTTCTCAGGTCCGCCGGAATGGTTTGATGAGACCATAAAAGACGGAATTTATGAGCCGATCGATTCTGCTGTCCAATCAGCCGATGTTGTCATGCTTTTAAGAATCCAGCATGAGCGGCACGAGACCGAAATGGAAGATAAACATACGTACCTTGAGAGGTTCGGGTTGACGAAGGAAAGGGAAGCAACCATGAAGAAAGCAGCCATCATTATGCATCCTGCCCCCGTCAATCGAAATGTGGAGATAGATGAAGACTTGATCGAATGCGGCAGGTCACGGATTTTCAAGCAAATGGAAAATGGAGTTTTTGCAAGAATGGCAATATTGAAAAGGTCGCTGCAAGGAACACAAGAAGGGGGAATGGCAAATGTCAATCATTATAAAGAATGGTCTATTGTTTAATAGGGAAGGAAACCTTGTTAAAAAAGATTTGCTCATTGAAGATGGGATAGTAAGCAAAATGGCTGATGAGATTGAAGCAGCTGTCGAGCAAACGATAGATGCAGAAAACTTGATTGTTTCCCCGGGGTTTGTAGATTTGCATGTTCACTTACGGGAACCAGGCGGAGAGAAGAAAGAAACAATTGAAACGGGGACAGCAGCAGCTGCGCGAGGCGGGTTCACGACCATCGCAGCTATGCCGAATACACGGCCGGTGCCGGATTCGAAAGAGACGGTGGAAAACCTGATGGCGCGGATCGAGAAAAAAGCGTCAGTGCGGGTATTACCTTATGGATCGATTACTGTCCGGGAAATCGGGAAGGAGCTGACCGATTTTGCCGAGCTTATGGAAGCAGGGATATTTGCCTTCACGGATGACGGGGTCGGCGTCCAATCAGCCGATATGATGCTGTCTGCGATGAAGCAAGCTGCTGCTCTCGATTGTGCGATTGTTGCACATTGTGAAGAAAACACATTGATACATAAAGGTTGTGTACACGAAGGTGCCTTTTCCGAACAATATGGTCTTGATGGCATTCCATCTGTATGTGAATCCGTTCATATCGCACGGGATGTGCTGTTGGCTGAAGCGGCAGGATGCCATTACCATGTCTGCCACATCAGTACGGAAGCAAGTGTCCGCACTGTCCGCGATGCCAAGCGGGCCGGGATTAAAGTGACGGCCGAAGTGACTCCGCATCACCTGCTTTTATCAGATGAGGATATACCGGGACTTGATACCAATTACAAGATGAACCCGCCTTTAAGAGGGAAACAGGACCGGCAGGCTTTAATCGAAGGGTTGCTTGACGGGACAATTGATTTTATTGCGACAGACCATGCCCCTCACACAGAAGAGGAGAAAGCACAGAGCATGCAGCTGGCTCCGTTCGGGATTGTCGGGCTGGAGACCACATTCCCACTATTGTATACATATTTGGTTCAGGAGGATATCCTGACGCTCGGTCAGCTAATTGGCCTTATGACGAGCAAACCGTGTGAGGCATTCAACCTGCCGTATGGAGTGTTGGAGGAAGGTGCGGCAGCGGATATTGTTTTAATAGATCTTCATGAAGAAAGGAAAATCGATCCGGCTTTATTTGCTTCAAAGGGAAGGAACACACCTTTTGCAGGATGGAACTGTAAAGGGTGGCCGGTCTTGACAATGGTTGACGGCAAAATAGTATGGCATAAGGAGATGGTGGGGGCATGAAAAAAAGGAAATTGGTTCTGGAAGACGGTACAGTATTGGAAGGGCAAGCATTCGGAGCGGATGTCGACCGGATGGGTGAAGTCGTTTTTAATACAGGGATGACCGGATATCAAGAAATTTTATCGGATCCATCATACTGCGGACAGATCGTGACGCTGACCTACCCTTTAGTCGGAAACTATGGGATAAACCGTGACGATTTCGAATCAATCACCCCGGCCATATCCGGATTCATCGTCAAGGAGGCAGCTGAATTCCCGTCAAACTGGCGGAGCGGACTTTCATTGGATGAATATTTCAAGCAGCAGAATATTCCGGGGATCGCCGGCATTGATACGAGAAAGCTGACAAGGATCATACGCCGCCATGGGACATTGAAGGGGGCCATCGTATCGATGGAACAGTCAACCGAATATACACTGGAAGTGCTGCGGGCAACGGTACTGCCAATCGACCAGGTCAAGAAAGTGTCGACGAAACGGGCCTATCCGAGCCCAGGCAGGGGCAGACGGGTCGTGCTGGTCGATTTCGGTATGAAGCACGGTATTCTGCGTGAATTGAATAAACGCGATTGCGATGTTGTTGTCGTACCGTATAATGTGACCGCCCAGGAGGTGTTAAACCTGGTTCCGGACGGGATCATGCTCTCCAATGGCCCAGGGGACCCGAAGCATGTCCCTCACGCTATTGAAATGATCAAAGCCATTCAGGGAAAAGTGCCTCTATTCGGTATCTGTCTGGGTCATCAGCTATTTGCCCTTGCGAACGGGGCAGACACTGAACCACTTAAATTCGGTCATCGGGGTTCGAATCATCCGGTAAAAGAGTTGGCTACCGGAAAAATCACAATCACATCTCAAAACCACGGCTATACTGTAACAGAACAATCGTTAACGGAAACACCGTTGGAAATTACTCACCTGGCCTTGAATGATGGCACAGTGGAAGGCCTTAAGCATACACAATATCCTGCTTTCACAGTCCAATACCATCCGGAGGCATCCCCTGGTCCGGAAGATGCCAATGGTCTGTTCGACCAATTTATGCAACTGATTGAAGCAGCAAAAGCGGAGGGAGAAATACAATGCCAAAACGTAACGATATAAAAAGCATCCTTGTCATAGGGTCTGGCCCAATCGTCATCGGCCAGGCGGCGGAATTTGATTATGCAGGGACACAGGCATGCATCGCATTGAAGGAAGAAGGTTATCGGGTCATTCTTGTGAATTCGAACCCTGCCACTATCATGACAGACACAGAAATTGCCGATGCGGTTTATATTGAGCCATTGACATTGGAATTCGTCAGTAAAATCATCCGAAAAGAACGGCCGGATGCACTACTTCCGACACTTGGCGGCCAAACGGGGCTCAATATGGCCGTTGAGCTGTCTGAATCCGGTGTACTGGAGGAATGCGGTGTTGAAATCCTAGGGACTAAGCTTTCGGCCATCCAGCAGGCAGAGGACCGCGATTTATTTCGAAGCTTGATGAATGAGCTTGGCGAACCGGTGCCGGACAGCGATATTGTCCATAGCTTAGAGGAGGCGTACCGCTTTGTGGAAAGGGTCGGTTACCCGATCATCGTTCGTCCAGCCTTTACACTTGGCGGAACAGGCGGGGGCATTTGCGAAAATGAATCCGAGCTGGTGGAAATCGTAACGAGCGGCCTGAAGAATAGTCCGGTACGGCAATGTTTGCTGGAAAAAAGCATCGCCGGCTACAAAGAGATTGAATATGAGGTCATGAGAGACGGTAACGACAGTGCCATCGTCGTCTGCAATATGGAAAACATCGATCCGGTTGGTATTCATACCGGCGATTCCATCGTTGTGGCCCCGAGCCAAACATTGAGCGACCGTGAATATCAATTGCTGCGTAATGCCTCACTAAGGATTATCCGTGCATTGAAAATTGAAGGGGGCTGCAATGTGCAGCTTGCTCTTGATCCGGATAGCTTCAATTATTACATCATCGAAGTGAACCCGCGTGTCAGCAGGTCCTCAGCGTTAGCGTCGAAAGCGACAGGGTATCCGATCGCAAAGCTAGCTGCAAAGATAGCCGTCGGATTGACGCTCGATGAGATGATGAATCCGGTGACCGGCAAAACATACGCTAGCTTCGAACCGGCACTTGATTATGTTGTGACGAAAATCCCGCGTTGGCCTTTCGATAAATTTGAATCGGCCAATCGCCGGCTTGGCACGCAGATGAAGGCGACCGGTGAAGTGATGGCTATCGGCCGCACATTGGAGGAATCCTTGCTTAAAGCGGTGCGTTCCCTTGAATCCGGTATTTACCATTTGGGGCTGAAGCAAGACATCGATGCGGTACTTATCGAAAAACGGATCCGCAAAGCCGGAGATGAACGATTATTTTATATCGGCGAAGCATTACGAAGTGGTGTTTCAGTCGACAAGATCCATGAATGGAGCAAAATTGATCTGTTCTTCCTCAAAAAAATGGAACGGATTGTCAACATTGAGGAATCGGTCAGGAATCGGCCGTTCTGTAAAGAAACGACGCTGGCAGCAAAACAATACGGTTTCTCCGACGTAACGATTGCCGGACTATGGGGAACAACCGAGCAAGCAGTCTACGATTGGCGTAAAGAACAGGGGATTGTACCGGTTTATAAGATGGTCGATACGTGTGCGGCCGAGTTTGAATCGGAGACTCCTTATTTTTATGGTACATATGAAGAGGAAAACGAAAGCCTTGTGACAGAACGGAAAAGTGTCGTGGTGCTAGGTTCCGGTCCGATCCGCATCGGGCAAGGCGTAGAATTCGATTATGCGACTGTCCATTCCGTTTGGGCCATTAAAGAGGCAGGATATGAAGCAATCATCATTAACAACAATCCAGAGACAGTTTCGACTGATTTCAGCATTTCAGATAAATTGTATTTCGAACCTCTTACGATTGAAGATGTCATGCATATCATCGACTTGGAACAACCTGAAGGAGTAGTCGTTCAATTTGGCGGGCAGACAGCCATCAACCTGGCTGCGAAGCTTGTCGAAAGGGGTGTAAAGATTCTGGGCACATCATTGGAGGCTTTGGATACGGCTGAAAACCGCGATAAATTCGAGCAAGCGCTCCAAGCCTTGAATATCCCTCAGCCGAAAGGGAAGACGGCTTTTTCGGTTAAGGAAGCAGTCAGCATAGCAGAGACAATCGGTTATCCGGTGCTTGTCCGGCCATCCTATGTGCTTGGGGGAAGGGCGATGGAGATTGTCTATCAGCAGGAGGAATTGCTTCACTATATGGAAAATGCTGTGAAAGTGAACCCTGAGCATCCGGTTTTGATCGATAAGTACTTGACCGGTAAAGAAATCGAAGTCGATGCGATCTCGGATGGAAACACTGTCGTCATCCCAGGCATTATGGAGCATATTGAACGGGCGGGTGTCCATAGCGGAGATTCAATTGCTGTTTATCCTCCGCAAAGCCTGACGGATGCGATGGTAGCCAAAATCGTTGATTACACGGAGCGTCTGGCCAAAGGGCTTGGCATCATCGGTCTCCTCAATATTCAATATGTTATTTCTAAAGGTGAACTGTATGTCATTGAAGTCAATCCGCGCTCAAGCCGGACTGTGCCGTTCTTGAGCAAAATCACAAATGTGCCGATGGCTAATGTGGCCACGAAGGTTATCCTCGGACATAGTCTGAAGGAGCAAGGATATGAAACAGGTCTGGTCGCGGAGAAGCCGGGTGTTTATGTGAAAGTGCCGGTCTTCTCTTTTGCAAAACTGAGAAGGGTCGATATCACCCTTGGTCCGGAGATGAAATCGACCGGAGAAGTGATGGGGAAAGATGTGACGCTTGAGAAGGCTCTTTATAAAGGTCTTGTCGCAAGCGGCATGAAAATCAGCGAATATGGATCTGTACTGTTGACAATCGCCGATAAGGACAAACAGGAGGCGCTTGAGATTGCTAAGCGTTTCCATGCAATCGGCTACCAGCTGATCGCCACGAGCGGAACGGCAGCATTGCTGCAAACAGAGGGGATTCCAGTCAAGGTCGTCGGGAAAATCGGGGCAGAAGGAACAACATTGCTCGATGTGATTCGAAACGGTCAGGCACAGTTTGTCATCAATACGCTGACAAAAGGCAAGCAGCCGGCCCGGGACGGATTCAAGATCCGCCGTGAGTCGGTCGAAAACGGTATCCCATGCCTTACATCCCTGGATACGGCAACGGCCATTCTGAAGGTGCTCGAATCCATGACATTCTCGTCGGAAGCGATGAACCAGCTGCATGCCAAAGCAGCAGGCCAGCCATACAAGGAAGGTGTCGGAGTGTGATAAAAAATCAACGGTTGACAGTCATGAGGCAAAAACAGATTGCCCGCTCCATCTATGAGCTTACCCTTAAGGGTGAGCTCGTTTCCGAAATGAAGCAGCCAGGGCAATTCGTACATATCAAGGTGAATGACGGGCACGATCCGTTATTGCGCCGACCAATCAGCATCTGTTCGATTGATCAAGATGAACAAAGCTTCACCATGGTTTACCGTGCCGAGGGGCGTGGGACAAAACTGCTGTCCATGAAAAAGCCTGGTGAAGAGGTGGATGTCCTTGCCCCGCTTGGCAATGGGTTTCCGGTTGATGAAGCAAAAGAGGGCGACACTGCGCTGCTTGTCGGCGGCGGAATCGGTGTCCCGCCCTTATATGAGCTTTCCCGCCGCCTAACAGCCAAGGGAGTTTCCGTTATTCATGTATTGGGCTTTGAGTCTGAGGATGTCCTGTTTTACGAGGAGAAGTTTTCCGAACTGGGTGACACATATGTCACGACAGTGGACGGTTCCCGGGGGACGAAAGGATTCGTTACGGATGTCATCCGAGATAAAGGCCTGTCATTCGATGTGATGTATTCATGCGGTCCGATCCCGATGCTGAAAGCTCTGCAATCGTCCAATCCCGGAAAAAAATTGTTTTTGTCCCTCGAAGAAAGGATGGGTTGCGGCATAGGCGCCTGTTTCGCCTGTGTATGCCGAACAGATGAAGGAAAGATCGGTTACAACTATAAAAAAGTGTGCAGTGATGGTCCGGTGTTCCGGGCGGGGGAGGTTATTTTATGAACAGATTGCAAGTCGAGCTTCCGGGTTTATCTCTGAAGAATCCAGTCATGCCGGCATCGGGATGTTTCGGCTTCGGTAAAGAGTTCAGCAGGCTGTATGATTTGAATTGCCTCGGCTCGATCATGATCAAGGCAACTACAGCAGAACCGAGATTCGGGAACCCAACACCAAGAGTAGCGGAAACGCATGCCGGGATGCTGAACGCCATCGGATTGCAAAACCCGGGCTTAGATAATGTCATGGCAAACGAGTTGCCGTGGCTTGAGCAATTCGACCTGCCGATTATCGCCAATATCGCCGGGTCGCAGGAAGATGATTATGTGGAGGTCGCCCGCACCATCTCCAAGGCGCCAAATGTAAAAGCTCTGGAATTGAACATCTCCTGTCCGAATGTCAAAGAGGGAGGAATCGCTTTCGGAACCGATCCAATGACAGCAGCCCATCTTACACGGAAGGTGGCTGATGTTTCCGAGGTCCCGGTCTATGTGAAGCTGTCGCCGAATGTGACAGACATTGTTGCTGTGGCACAAGCTGTCGAACAGGCTGGCGCGGCTGGCTTGACAATGATCAATACGTTGCTCGGGATGCGGCTCGATCTGAAGACGGCCAAGCCGGTGCTTGCCAATAAAGCGGGAGGGCTTTCGGGACCGGCGATCAAACCGGTGGCCATCAGGATGGTTCATGAAGTGAGCCAGTCGGTGAACATTCCGATTATCGGGATGGGGGGCATCTCCACTGCGGAAGATGTCATTGAATTCTTTTATGCAGGAGCGAGTGCAGTCGCTGTCGGAACGGCCAATTTCGTCGATCCATTTGTCTGCCCGGCCATTATTGACCGTTTGCCTGCGCTTTTGGATGAGTTGGGATTCAATCATATTACAGAATGCAGGGGGCTGAGCTGGAAACATGAAAAACTCATTAATCATCGCGCTTGATTTCAGCAGTATTCAGGAAGTGACGGAATTCCTTGATCTATTCGAAGGGGAACGTTTGTTTGTTAAAGTGGGCATGGAACTCTTTTATAGCCAAGGTCCGGAAGTCGTGGAGGCCATAAAGGCACGAGGCCATAGGGTGTTCCTGGACTTGAAACTGCACGATATTCCGAATACGGTCAGAAAAGCAATGATGAACCTGGCCCGGCTGGATGTCGATCTAGTCAATGTCCATGCTGCGGGCGGCAAACGGATGATGGAGGCGGCTCTTCAAGGCTTGACTGAAGGAACCGAATCTAAGAAGAGTCGGCCTTATTTGATTGCTGTCACGCAGTTGACGAGCACGACAGAAGAAGAGATGCAGGCTGACCAGAACATCATGCTGAGTCTTGAAGAGTCTGTGCTTTCATACGCAAAGTCAGCATATGAGGCAGGATTGGACGGAGTGGTCTGTTCAACCTATGAGGCGGAGAAAATCCATGGTCTAATGGGGCCGTCTTTTTTGACGGTGACACCGGGGATCAGAATGGCTGATAATCAGGCAGATGATCAACGGAGGATCGCCACGCCCGAAAAAGCAAGATTGCTTGGCGCCGATGCCATCGTCGTGGGCAGAGCCATCACAGCGGCATCATCACCGGTGGAGGCATATAGAAGAATTGTAATGGATTGGGAGGGAACCGCCTTATGCAAATAAGCATCGCAGAACAATTATTAAAAATCAAAGCTGTCTATCTTCAACCGAATGACCCGTTCACCTGGTCATCAGGGATGAAATCACCAATTTATTGTGACAATCGTTTGACGATGTCCTATCCGGAGGTTCGAAAGCAAATCGCCATCGGACTGTCATCACTGGTGAAGGAGCACTTCCCGGATGCGGAGCTGATCGCCGGGACAGCGACAGCAGGCATCCCGCATGCTGCGTGGGTAAGCGCCAATATGGAACTTCCTATGTGTTACATACGGTCAAAAGCAAAAGGGCATGGAAAGGGCAACCAGATTGAAGGTAAAACAACACTAGGCCAAAAAGTGGTGGTCATTGAAGACCTGATTTCCACTGGCGGCAGTGTGATTACCGCTGTTCAAGCTTTACGGGAGGCAGGCTGTGAGGTTTTGGGGGTTGTGTCCATCTTCACTTATGGGCTCGTAAAGGGAGAAAAACAGCTTGATGCAGAGAAAATCATCAACCATTCCCTCTGCGATTATGCCACTTTGATAGACGTAGCAAAGGAACAAGGCTATATCGGGGAGGATGATTTCCGGAAGCTTGAACGCTGGAGACAGCAACCAGAAGAACTGGCCTGGATGGAAGTCTAATAGAACTGCCAGGCAAAACAATTCCGTGATTTAGGACCGCAGGAGAGAAATTATACAAAATCGCCCGAGGCAACCGGGCGATTTTTTGGCTATTATGGTTAGGCTAAACTATTGCTTCTTGTCTTCTATTTTCTCTTTGCTTTCGTATTCTTCTTTCAAAATGGAATAAATGCAAATGTTGCTTGGGACTTGATTTAAGGTCATTCCTTTCCGCAAGGTCCCTTCGTACAGCATGCCGCACTTTTCCATGACACGGCGGGAGGGTCTATTTTCTTCTACGCAGCGGGCCTGGATCCGGATCAGGTCCATTTTCTTAAATCCGAAAGATATGAGCTCGGACGCTGCCTCTGTCGCTATTCCCTGACCCCAGTATTCATGTGAAATCACATAACCGATTTCTGCGGTCCTGTGGATTGGCTGCCAATCGACAAAATCGACAGTGCCGATCAATTGGCGCTTTTCTTTATGTTCAATGCCCCATGGTGCAATCCTGTGATGATCATATTGCTTTTCAATAAAATGGATATAGCCCATCGTGTCTGTAATGCTTGCATGTGGATCCCAGGTGACATATTTGCTGACGTCTTTGTTTGAAGCATATTTATACAAATCCTCCTTATCCTCAAGACGGAGTCTCCTGAGAAGCAGGCGGTCTGTCTCCATGATGGGTAAATCCCTGTATATATCTTCCATTGTAATCATGACCATCCCTCCATGTCTTTATTGCGGCGGTGAAGCGAATTGTCGCCAAGGTGATGACAAAGGCATCTGATTTGGAAAAGTCTTCTTCATTATTATAAAGGTTCTATGAGGAATATGAGTAGAAGATTTACTATAAATCTAAAAAAAGGCCCCGATTTGAGGCCTACATATGGATAAAATTATTGTTCATTTACACCTGGTTTATGTTTATTTAGGAAGAAAGGAATTTATTTTTTGAGCTGCATGACGACATCTGCATCCGGTGTAACATAGACGGTCTGTTGATTGTCGTAGGTGACGAAACCAGGCTTTGAGCCTTTCGGTTTCTTGACGTGCCGAATTTTTGTGAAGTCGACAGGGACGCCGCTGGAGTCCTTGGCTTTACTGTAATAGGAAGCTAAGATCGCTGCTTCTTTAATCGTTTGTTCATCTGGATCGCTGGTTTGGATCACCACGTGGGAGCCTGGGATATCTTTCGTATGCAGCCAAATGAAATCCTTCTTGCTCAGCTTGTTTGTCAGATAGTCATTTTGCTTGTTGTTCTTTCCGACTAGGATCTGTTGTCCGTTTGAGGAAACATATGCATCAAGCTTCGGTTTATCCTCACGTTTTTTATTAAACGCCTTTTTGTTGCGTTGTTTTAAATAGCCGCCCTCCTGCAATTCTTCCCGCATTTCTTCGATATCCTTCGGTTCCGCCGATTCCAGTTGCTGAAGCAGCGTATCAAAGTAGGCGACTTCCTCTTCGGCGAGCCGTACCTGTTCGGTGACGATTTCCATCGCATTTTTTGCTTTTTGATATTTCGTGAAATAATACTGGGCGTTTTGAGATGGCGATTTTTGCGGGTTAAGCGGGATGGTCACCGTGCCGCCCTGATCATCATAATAGTTGACCACTTCGATTTCGGACATCCCTTGCGACAATTGATATATATTGGCTGTCAGCAATTCACCGAATAGTTTATATTGGTCAGCTTGCTCGCTTTCAGCTAAAGTTTCTTTCAGCTTCACGATTTTCTTGACGTTCTTTTCTTTCTCATTGCCGATGAAGCGCTCGAGATCCTGCCCCTGCTGCCTGATCCGGTCCCTGGAGGCTTTCCCAAAGTAAAAACGGTCAAGCATGAGGCTTAACGATGCGAATGTTTTTCCTTCATCGTCCATCTGCTTCAAGTCGATGCAATAGAAGACTTCTTTATTGCCTTTCTTTTTAATAACAGGTGTATATTGCTCTTTTTTGAACAGTGAGAAGGTCTCTGAACAGCTCTTCACTACATTTTCCTTTGTCTGCAAACCGCTCCTATGGATAATTTCCTTGGCAAGCAACGGGGATACCCCGGCAAAGGAAGCGACTAGCTGTTTATCAATCTTGCCGGCATTGAAATCAATCGCCTTCAGGAAATCGTCTTCAGACAGTTCCAAAGGGTTCTGCTTATTTTGCTCCGGTGGGAATTTATGCTCCTGGCCTGGCAGGATGGCTCTGTATGAATTGAGAGCGTAGGATATATGCTTGATGCTGTCCAAAATGATATTCCGTTCTTTGTCGACAAGGATAATATTGCTGTGTCGTCCCATAATTTCAACGATGAGCTGCTTTCGGCTGATGTCGCCGATTTCATTTCGTCCCCTCATCTCGAATATGACGATCCGGTCAAGCCCTTTCTGGTAAATATCCTCAATAATGGCCCCTTCAAGGTGTTTACGGAGCATCATGCAGAACATCGGGGGTTCCTTTGGATTTTCATAGGCTTCCTCCGTCAATTGCATCCGGCTATAACTCGGGTGGGAAGAGAGGAGCAGCTTGTGGTTTTTTCCGTTTGCGCGGATGATCAGAATCACTTCGTTCGCATAAGGCTGGTGTATTTTGTTGATCCGGCCGCCTCTCAGGCATTCAGCCAGTTCGGCGGTCATCGCTTTTGTGAATAGTCCATCGAATGACATGTTAATCTTCCTTTTCTATGTATGAATATCTTTCCTTCTCCTGACGCTTGCATGCTTCTGGGCGCGGCAAGCCCTCTTATTAGAGGCTGCTTGTGTTTATCGGTTAATTATAGCATTAATCGGACAAGAGCTGAATAAGCATGATTAAAGAAGGACAACTCTTTGTCGGAGGAGAATGGGAGTGAAAGAACCGATGGTTATCAGAGAAATGAATGCGGCAGAGTTAGAGGCCAGGTTAAAGACGGATATGAAAAAGGGGCTATCAGGTCAAGAAGCAGAACATAGGTTGGAAGAACATGGCTATAATGAATTGCAAGAAGCCGAGAAGACATCCGCGCTCCTTATGTTCTTTGCTCAGTTTAAGGACTTCATGATGATTATTTTGCTTGCGGCGACACTGATATCGGGGCTACTCGGCGAATATGTTGACGCCATTGCCATCGTTGGGATTGTCGTCATCAATGCGCTCATGGGCTTTGTGCAAGAACGGAAGGCGGAAAAGTCGTTGGATGCCTTAAAGGAAATGTCAGCTCCGCAAATACAGGTGCTGCGGGATGGGAAATGGATTAAAATCCCTTCGAAAATGGCGGTTCCCGGCGATATTGTACGTTTTGGCATCGGTGACCGTATCGGTGCGGATCTCCGTATCATTGACTCGGCCGGCCTGGAAATCGAGGAATCGGCGCTTACCGGGGAATCAATCGCCGTCACCAAAACAGCCAAACCCATCTTCCATCATATCAGCAGTATCGGAGACGAAGAAAATATGGCTTTCATGGGGACGATGGTTGCCCGCGGCAAAGGCCTGGGGATTATCACCGGGACAGGCATGAAAACAGAGATGGGGCAAATAGCGGACATGCTTCAAAGCGCGAAAACGATGATGACGCCATTGCAGCACAAATTGGAGCAATTGGGGAAGATCCTGATTGTGACGGCCATCATACTGACTGTGCTTGTCATCGGGATCGGCATCATCCAGGGGAACGAAATTTATACAATGGTCTTGGCTGGAGTTTCACTTGCGGTGGCCGCAATACCTGAAGGCCTTCCGGCAATTGTGACGGTCGCGCTGTCGCTTGGTGTCCAAAGGATGATCAAACAAAAAGCGATTGTTCGGAAGCTGCCTGCTGTTGAAACGCTAGGCTGTGCATCCGTTATCTGTTCCGACAAGACTGGTACACTTACGCAAAACAAAATGACAGTGACAGCCGTTTGGGAAAGTGGACGAGTGTATGGAGTGGATGGAAAAGGCGATGAAACACGAGGGGCTTTCACGGAAAAAGGCAAGGAGTTGGATAAATTGCCGAAGTCGTTGCAGCAACTGCTGACATTCGGCCTTTTGTGCAACACATCCGAAGTAACGGATCAGGAAGGCAAATTGAAAGTCGAGGGCAGTGCGACAGAAGGGGCAATGCACATCGCCGCACTGAAGGCTGGGTATTCGAGACCATTGCTGCAAAGCCAATATACTATCGTTAAGGAATTTCCATTTGATTCCACTCGTAAAATGATGAGTGTCATTGTAAAGGATCAGTCAGGCCGGCAGTTTATCGTCGCTAAAGGGGCACCGGATGTGCTAATTGGAAAATGCCGTGATATCCTTTGGAACGAAAGAGCCGAATCATTGGGGGACAAAAACCTCGCTGCCGTACAGGAGGCCGTTGATGACCTCGCTTCCCAGGCTCTCCGCACAATTGCTATCGGGTATAAATCTTTGTCGCCCCACCAGACAGTCTATAACGAAAAGGAAGCGGAATCAGAGCTTACGTTCATCGGCCTCCAGGGAATCATCGATCCTCCTCGTCCTGAAGTGAAGGATGCCGTGAGTGAGTGCAGGAAAGCCGGCATCAAAACGGTGATGATCACAGGCGACCATGTCAATACTGCTGCGGCAATTGCCAAGCAGTTAGGGATACTTGGACCCAAAGACAAGGTTTTGGAAGGTAAGCAGCTGAATGCCATGGATGTGGAAGAATTAGAGGAGGTTGTGGAGGAGGTTTCAGTGTTTGCACGGGTCTCTCCTGAGCATAAACTGAAAATTGTGAAGGCGTTTCAGAATAAGGGCCATATCGTAGCGATGACGGGAGATGGAGTCAATGACGCGCCGGCTATCAAGTCTGCCGATATCGGGATAGCGATGGGTATCACTGGTACGGATGTCACAAAAGAAGCCTCTTCATTGGTGTTGCTGGATGACAACTTTGCTACCATCAAAGCGGCAATCAAGGAAGGGCGCAATATCTATGAAAACATCCGCAAATTCATCCGTTATTTATTGGCTTCCAATGTCGGTGAGATTCTGGTCATGCTGTTTGCGATGATTCTCGGTTTGCCTTTGCCGTTGACAGCCATACAGATCCTCTGGGTCAATCTAGTTACGGACGGCTTGCCGGCAATGGCCCTCGGTATGGATAAACCGGAAGGGGACCTAATGAACCGTAAGCCGAGAAATCCAAAGGAAGGCGTATTTGCCAGAGGCCTGGGCTGGAAGATTATCTCTCGCGGGTTTCTTATCGGCAGTGCAACACTTGCAGCTTTTGTGACCACTTTGAATATGTACCCGGATGATCTTGCTTATGCTCAGACGATTGCCTTCATGACCCTCTGTCTTGCACAGCTGATTCATGTCTTCGATTGCCGTAGCGAAAAAAATATATTCGCGCGCAATCCGTTCGGCAATCTATTTCTCGTCTGGTCAGTATTAATTTCACTTGTCATGGTGCTTATAGTCATTTATTATCCGCCGTTCCAGTCCATATTTGATACGGTTGCGATCCGGCCGGCTGATTGGCTGCTGGTTATCGGATTGTCGGCATTGCCAACTTTTTTGCTAGCAGGTTCATTTTTAATAAGAAAAACGAAGTGATCTGTGCTATAATGCTAAGGGTAATAGACTGTGTCTATTACCTTTTTGTTTATTCTGTATGCAGGCGGGCACTACCGGGCGACCGGGGGTCCAGAAATTATATATCTGTATAAGTGTCTTAAACTGGATGTGATGTTATGGTTATGAGCATGACCGGGTATGGACGAGGTTCCTCAGAAGGGGAGCAATTCCGTATCCTTGCAGAAATCAAGACAGTCAACCATAGGTTCTGTGAGTATCAGATCAGGATGCCAAGACAGCTGCTGGCGTTGGAAGACAAAATCAGAAAGCAGCTTTCCTCATACATAAAGAGGGGGCGCGCCGAAGTGTTTATCACAGTGGAAGGTGATGGCTTGGTGCATAAACATCTCCATATCGATTGGGAACTGTTAGATCAATATATGGGGAATATCGAACTGATGGCCAAAAGATATCATCTGCATCCGCCAAGTTCTCCTCATGAGCTGCTGGAATTGGAAAATGTCTTTCTTATCCGTGATGAGCAGGTGGACTTCACGGAAGTGGAAGGGTTCATCCTAGAAGCAGTCCAAGCGGCTGCAACCGAGCTGAAGGAAATGCGGGAACGCGAAGGAGCAAGGTTAAAAGCAGATTTGAATCACCAATTGGCGAAACTGCAACAATCGGTCACCGATGTGAAGGAAAGGGCGCCGCTAGTCATTGTTCAATACAAAGATAAACTGAAGGCGAGAATGACGGAGTGGGCAGCTGGACAGTTGGATGAACCGAGATTGCTTACCGAAGCGGCTCTTTTTGCCGATAAGGCGGACATCAATGAGGAGCTGATCAGGCTTGACAGCCACATCCATCAGATGATGCTTTCTTTCGAAAGTGAGGAGGCAATCGGGCGGAAGCTGGATTTTCTTGTTCAGGAAATGAACAGGGAAGTGAACACAATCGGTTCGAAGGCCAATGATTCACAGATTGCCGCCAGAGTGGTTGAGATGAAGAGTCTGCTCGAAAAAATGAAAGAACAAATACAAAACATTGAATGAAGATTGTTTACAGCTATAATGCGAGGGCAAAACTAGTACTGATAATCAAGGGGGCAGGCCATGTCAATCAAATTAATTAACATTGGCTTCGGGAATATTGTCGCGGCTAATCGTATCATCTCCATCGTTAGCCCGGAATCCGCACCCATCAAGAGAATCATCCAGGAATCAAGGGATAACGGTACTTTGATAGATGCCACATACGGAAGAAGGACAAGAGCAGTGATAGTGACTGACAGCGATCATGTCATCCTGTCAGCGGTCCAGCCGGAAACCGTCGCATCAAGGCTGAACGACAAGGAAGAAAGTGTTGAGGAAGGATAAGTGAAGGAAATGAAGGAAAAAGGATTGCTCATCGTTTTGTCGGGGCCTTCCGGAGTGGGAAAAGGGACTGTCCGAAAAGAACTGTTCTCCCAGGAAGACACTGCATTCGAATATTCGATCAGTATGACGACTAGACAGCCTCGAGCAGGGGAAATTGACGGAGTCGATTATTTCTTCAAAAAGCATGAAGAGTTTGAGGAACTGATTGAGCAGGGGAAACTGCTTGAGTACGCCAAATTCGTCGATAATTACTATGGAACCCCGGTCGATTATGTCCGTGAGACGATCAATGACGGGCGTGACATCTTTTTGGAGATAGAAGTAGAAGGAGCGCGTCAGGTCAGGGAGAAATTCCCGGAAGGATTATTCATTTTCCTGGCTCCGCCAAGCTTGTCTGAGCTGAAGAGCCGTCTCGTCAACAGGAGCACCGAGACGGATGAAGTAATAGCGCAACGACTGAAAACGGCTGAGGAAGAGATCGAGATGATGGACCTGTATGATTATGTCGTTGAGAATGATACAGTCGAAAATGCCTGTGATAAAATAAAAGCAATCGTTGTCGCAGAACACTGCAGAAGAGAACGAGTGGCAAAAAGATACTTAAAAATGCTGGAGGTTGATTGATTTGCTATACCCATCTATAGACTCATTACTTGATAAAATCGATTCAAAATACTCATTGGTTTCCGTTGCGGCGAAACGCGCACGGAAAATGCAGCTGGCTGATGACCAAAAGATCGCTAAACCTGTCTCCCATAAGTGTGTAGGCAAAGCATTAGAAGAGATCAATGCCGGAATCCTGACATACACACACGCTACAACAGACAGCAAAGAAGCATAAGAATTTAGTTCAGGAACCTTGTCGCAACGGACAAGGTTTTCTGTTTGTAAAGAAATAGAGGACCCTCCTCGATTTAGGCCTCGCGATTGAAATAGAGTGAAAAAAGTCGAAGATTCATTCATAATAGGAGCTATATTTATTTGAACGGGAGGCAAGCATCATGCTTACTGACAAAAAGATACTTTTGTGTGTAACGGGCGGCATTGCCGTTTATAAGGCTGCTGCGCTGACAAGCAAATTGACTCAGGCAGGGGCTCAGGTCAAAGTTGTGATGACGAAATCAGCAGCTGAATTTGTGACTCCTCTTACTTTTCAGGCTTTATCCCGAAATGAAGTGTTTACGGACACGTTTCAGGAAAATAATCCGGAGGTTGTTGCCCATATTCACCTGGCTGATTGGGCAGATGCGGTCTTGATTGCACCCGCTACCGCTAATATAATCGGAAAATTGGCTAACGGCATCGCAGATGATATGGTTTCTACAATTCTGCTTGCCACAACAGCACAGGTATTCATAGCGCCGGCGATGAATGTCCATATGTATGCACATCCGGCCGTGCAGAACAACATGAAAACTTTGGCGAGTTTTGGATACGAATTCATTGAGCCGGGAGAAGGCTATCTTGCTTGCGGCTATACAGGAAAGGGCAGATTGGAAGAACCGGAGAATATCGTGTCTTACTTGAATGAAAAAATGCGGGGTGAAGAACGCCTTTTCCATAAAGGAGAAAAAATTCTCATCACAGCAGGACCAACGAGGGAAATAATCGATCCGGTACGCTATATCACGAACCGCTCGACAGGAAAAATGGGTTATGCGCTTGCAGAAGAAGCGGCTAAGGCGGGGGCTGACGTCACACTTGTATCCGGTCCAGTCCATATCGACCCTCCCGTCGGGGTGAAGGTAGTTCCTGTCGAATCGGCAAAGGATATGTACGAAGCTGTGATGGAGCGGGCATCCGATCAGCAGGTAATCATCAAGACGGCTGCCGTCGCCGATTACCGGCCGAAGACCGTCCATAAGCAGAAGATGAAGAAACAAGAAGGCGCTAAGAACATCGAACTCGAACGCACAAACGATATACTGATGGAGCTCGGTGTGAAAAAGGAGCACCAATTGCTGGTCGGATTTGCCGCTGAGACCGAGGATGTCGAGCATTATGCACGAACAAAGCTGGCAAAGAAAAATGCCGATATGATTGTTGCCAATAACGTCGCTTCTTCAGAAGCCGGATTCGGAACGGACACAAACATTGTCACCATCTTTAAAAAAGACGGAGACCATCTCGCTTTGCCGAAGATGAGCAAACATGAAGTCGCCAAACGAATACTTGCAGAAGTGGCCAGTATGCTTAAAAAGGATTGATGGAAATGGAAATTGCATCTGTCATAGTGGATGTCCCAGCAAGGCAGACAGATAATACATATGATTATTTGATTCCCGAGCAGTGGGAAGGAATGGTCGTGCCCGGAACCAGGGTCGCTGTCCCCTTCGGTCCAAGGAGGGTGCAAGGCTTTGTGACCGGAGTCAAGCAGGCAACAGACATTCAAAAGCTGAAAGCGATCGATGCCCTCATGGATCTGGAACCGGTACTGAATGAAGAATTGCTGCGGCTTGCCGACTGGCTGACGAAGGAAACGCTTTGCCTGAAGATCACAGCTTTACAATCGATGCTTCCAGCAGCATTGAAAGCTAAATATAAGAAATGGCTGCGTCTGACCGGATCATTGGACGATATCCGTCCAGAACTCCGCCCCTATTTTTCGGACGGTAAAACGGTCGATTTCGAAGCGGCGATGGAGCATCCATTTGCCCCGTTGTTCCAAAAGGAAATCCATGAAGGGCATATAGAAGTTCATTATCAAGTGAAGAACAAGCTGGAGAAGAAAACGGAGAGAAGTGTGAGGGTGCTTTTGAACCCGGCGGAATTGATGGAGATGAAGGAATCGTTCAATAAGAATGCCCGTAAGCAAATCAGGTTGATCGATTATTTCATAGATCATCAGGAAACAGTGCTGGTAAAACGATTGATGCAGAATACGAATTGCAGTGATGCAACCGTAAAGGCATTGGCGGACAAAGGTGTCCTTGAGATTATACAAACAGAGGTCTACCGTGATCCGTTCAAGGACAGGGAGTTCAAACAGGAATCCCATCTCGCCTTCACACCAGGACAGCAGGCGGTTTATGAACCGATCAGACAAAGCATCGAGGAAGAGAAGGAGGATGTCTTCCTCCTCCATGGCGTAACGGGTAGCGGAAAAACAGAAGTCTACCTGCACGCGATCGACCTCGTGCTCAGGAAAGGGAAAGAAGCCATCATGCTCGTTCCGGAAATATCACTGACACCGCAAATGGTGAAGCGGTTCAAGCAAAGGTTCGGTGACCGCGTTGCGGTATTCCATAGCGGCCTGTCGGTTGGTGAAAAATACGATGAATGGCGCCGTATCTACCGAAAAGAAGTCAAGGTGGTGGTCGGAGCCAGATCGGCAATTTTCTCGCCGTTCACAAACATCGGGATCATCATCATTGATGAAGAGCATGAAGGAAGCTATAAGCAGGAAGAGACTCCGAGGTACCATACAAGGGATGTGGCGATTGAAAGGGCCCGGCACCATAAATGCCCGGTCATACTTGGGAGCGCTACTCCGACGCTCGAAACGTTTGCGCGAGCTCAAAAAGGTGTTTACAAACTGCTCACTCTCGATAAACGGGTGAATGAACGTCCGTTGCCTGAGGTCGAAATCGTCGATATGAGGGAAGAACTCCGGAGCGGGAACCGTTCAGTTTTTTCAAAGGTCCTGATGGAGAAAATCCACGACCGTCTTGAAAAAAATCAGCAGATGATCCTGTTTCTCAATAAGCGGGGCCATTCATCTTTCGTCATGTGCCGCAGCTGCGGAGAAGTGACGCAGTGCCCGCATTGTGATATCTCCCTGACGTTCCATAAGTACAACAATATTCTGAAATGCCATTATTGCGGGCATGAAGAGCATTTGGGCGCGGAGTGCAAAGCATGTGGAAGCGATGCTATCCGTTATTTTGGGACAGGCACCCAGAAAGTCGAAGAGGAGCTGACGAAGCTTATTCCGGAGGCACGTGTGATTCGAATGGATGTCGACACGACCAGCCGAAAAGGAAGCCATGAACGACTGCTGCAGCAGTTCCAGGACGGACAGGCCGATATCCTGCTCGGGACGCAAATGATCGCAAAGGGGCTTGATTTTCCTAATGTCACGCTGGTGGGTGTCCTGTCTGCCGACACAATGCTGCATTTGCCGGATTTCAGAGCGTCCGAGAAAACATTCCAGCTGCTCACACAGGTAAGCGGCAGGGCAGGCCGCCATGAATTGCCAGGCGAAGTCGTCATCCAATCATACACACCTGAGCATTATTCAATTATCCTAGCGGCAAAACAGAATTATAATGAGTTCTATATGCATGAAATGATGATGCGTAGGCAAAGCCAGTATCCGCCCTATTATTATGTGACGCTCGTCACCGTTTCCCATCCGGATCTTATGACGGCAATAGGGGTCACAGAGAAGATAACAAATTACATCAGGACGGGCTTATCAGCCAACGCGATCATCCTTGGACCATCCGCATCGCCATTAGCCCGCATCAATAATAGATATAGATACCAATGTTTGATAAAATACAAGCGAGAACCCGAGCTACAAAACAGGCTGAAGCATGTAATCGATCATTTTCAGAGGGATAAAGCCCATAAAGATTTGCAGATCGTCGTTGACCCCAACCCTCATATGATGATGTAGGGCGGGCGTATAGGAGGAAGAAAGTTGACAGTTTTACCAATTGTAAAGTATCCGAATGCCATCTTGGAGAAAAAATGTATAGAAGTGAAAGTATTCGATCATAAGCTTGCAAAGCTGCTTGATGATATGTACGAAACAATGATAGAAGCGGATGGTGTCGGTTTGGCTGCCCCTCAAGTGGGCGTGGCAAAGCGGATCGCTATCGTTGAAATAGATGAAGAAGAAGGCACGCTGGAAATGATAAACCCGGTCGTTGTGGCACGGGAAGGCAAGGAAAGCGATATCGAAGGATGCCTAAGCTTGCCGGGGCTTTACGGCGAAGTTGATCGGGCCTATTATGTGAAAATCAGGGCACAGGACCGGGAAGGTAACCATTATGAATTGGAGGCAGAAGATTATTTTGCCCGTGCCATCCAACATGAGATCGATCATCTCGATGGAATATTATTCACGAGTAAAGTGACGCGTTACTTAAAAGAAGAAGAAATTGAAGGGTTTGAAGAACAATGACAAAAATCGTATTTATGGGAACGCCGGATTTCTCGGTACCGGTACTACAAAGAGTGATACAGGACGGTTATGAAGTGATTGCTGTTGTCACACAGCCTGATCGTCCTGTCGGCAGAAAAAAAGTGATGACTCCCCCTCCTGTGAAAGTGGAGGCGATCAAGCAGGGGATTCCGGTCTATCAGCCTGAAAAACTAAGGGTTAGAGAAGATTTGGACAAAATTTTGGCGTTGCAGCCCGACTTAGTCATTACGGCAGCATTCGGCCAAATACTGCCGAAAGAGCTTCTGGAAGCGCCTAAATTGGGCTGCATTAATGTCCACGCATCGCTATTGCCGGAACTTAGAGGCGGGGCCCCAATTCATTATGCGATTATGGAAGGAAAAGAGAAAACAGGCATTACGATTATGTATATGGCAGAAAAACTGGATGCTGGTGATATATTGACACAAGCGGAAGTAGCAATCGAAGAAGACGATAATGTCGGTACGATGCATGATAAATTGAGCGAAGCGGGCGCAGAGCTTTTGTCTGCGACTTTGCCGAAACTCATTGCCGGGGAATTGACGCCGATTCCGCAAAACCATGAGGAAGCGACATTCGCCTCCAATATTAAGCGCGAGCAGGAAAAAATCGATTGGTCAAAAGGCGGGGAACAAATCTATAACAAGGTACGGGGCTTGAATCCTTGGCCGGTCGCTTATACAACTTTGGACGGCAAGGTCATGAAAATATGGAAAACAGAAAAACGCCATTTAGACATAGAAGCTAATCCAGGTCAAGTCCTCGCCATTGAAGAGGACGGCTTCATCGTCTCAACCGGCAATGAAACAGCCATCAAGGTAACGGAGCTGCAACCGGCCGGCAAGAAGAAGATGAGCGCGTTCGATTATTTGAGAGGCGCAGGATCAGGCTTGGATAGAGGCGTAAGACTGGGTGCTGAGCATGAGTAATAAAAAGCAAAAGAACGTACGGGAACTGGCGCTTGATATGCTGGTTTCCGTCGATAAAAATCAATCCTACAGCAATTTGCTGCTCAATAATGTCATCAATAATCATAACCTCTCACAGGCAGACAGCGGGCTTTTGACCGAAATCACTTACGGAACGATCCAGAGGCAATTGACTTTGGATTATTTCTTGAGTCCTTTCCTGAACAATGCTAAAAAAATTGAATCATGGGTCATCCATCTGTTGCGTCTTTCTGTATACCAGATGGTATATCTTGATAAGATTCCTGACCATGCTGTTATTAACGAAGCAGTGGAGATCGCCAAAAAGCGGGGGCATAAGGGAATAGCCGGCATGGTGAATGGCGTTCTCCGCAATATCCAGCGAAAAGGCGTGCCTTCTTTTGAGCTGATTGAAAATGAAGAAGAGCGTGTGTCTATCGAGACGAGCCATCCATTATGGCTCGTGCAGCGGTGGTCCGATCAATATGGCATAGATAAGACTAGGGACATGTGTCATTTCAATTTGAAGGCTCCGAAGCAGACAGCTAGGGTAAATCAGGCAAAAACGACACGGCAAGCGCTTATCGACAGACTTTCATCAGAAGGATATCAAGTACAGGAAAGTGCGGAAATCCCCGATGCCATCATCTGCCTTCAGGGAAACCTCGCTCATTCGAAAGCATTTAAGGAAGGTCTGCTGACCATTCAGGATGAGAGCTCCATGTTGGTTGCCCATGCGCTTGGAGCACATAGGGGTGACCAGGTACTCGATTGCTGTGCCGCTCCAGGAGGGAAATCGACTGCCATCGCTGAAAAGCTGCAGAACGGCAGTGTGGTCGCGCTCGATCTCCATAAACATAAAGTGAAGCTGATTAAAGAACAAGCGGACAGACTAGACCTTCCTAACATAACGACGACCGTTCTGGATGCCAGAAAAGCAAGGGATGTTTTCCAAAAAGAATATTTCGACTGTATCTTAGTCGATGCCCCGTGTTCCGGTCTGGGTGTCATAAGAAGAAAACCCGATATGAAGTATACAAAGACACCAGAAGATGTTGCCCATCTTTCCGATATTCAATATGGAATCCTTTCTTCGGTCGCCGATTTGCTGAAGCCAGGGGGGACTCTTGTCTACAGTACGTGTACAATTGACCAGAAGGAAAACCGGGGTGTTGCAGAACGCTTCCTGGCTGAGCATCCGGATTACTGTATGGACAGCGGATTGAAGCAGAGAATGCCGGAAGCTGTCCGCCCGCTCGTCTCAGAATATGATCTACAACTATTCCCGCAAGACATACAGAGCGATGGGTTCTATATCGCTTGTTTCAGAAAGAAGGAAAAATAACATGACTCAAAACAATACAACAGTTGCCGACAAACCATCTATCTATTCTCTTCAGCCGGAGGAGCTGAAGGCATGGCTCACAGAAAACGGTGAAAAGCCATTCCGTGCTGACCAAATCCTGCAATGGCTCTATAAGCAGAGAGTGTCAAGCTTCGAAGAAATGTCAAACCTCTCTAAAGACTTGCGCGCAAAGCTGGAAGGCAGCTTCAATTTGACCACACTGAAAACGCTCATTCAGCAGACGTCAGCTGACGGGACAATGAAGTTCCTATTCGAGCTGCATGATGGCTATTCGATTGAAACGGTGCTGATGAAGCACGAGTACGGCAATTCCGTATGTGTAACGACACAGGTCGGCTGCCGGATCGGATGTACCTTCTGTGCATCCACACTTGGAGGATTAAAAAGAAACCTAGAAGCAGGAGAAATCGTTGCCCAGGTCGTAAAAGTACAACAGGCGCTCGATGAAATGGATGAACGTGTCAGCTCAATCGTTATCATGGGCATCGGGGAACCATTCGACAATTATGATGCCATGATGGCGTTCTTGAAAATCGTCAATAGTGAAAAGGGACTTCACATCGGAGCCCGACACATTACAGTATCGACAAGCGGTATTGTGCCGAAGATTTACCAATTCGCGGATGAAAATATGCAAATCAATTTCGCCATTTCCCTGCATGCGCCGAACAATGAATTACGCGGCAAGCTGATGCCGATAAACCGTGCATACAGTCTTCCAAAGCTGATGGAAGCAGTGAGATACTACACGGAAAAAACCGGCCGCCGCATCACGTTTGAATATGGCCTCTTCGGCGGGGAGAATGACCAGGTCGAGCACGCACTTGAATTGGCTGACTTGATCAAAGGATTAAAATGCCACGTGAATTTGATACCGGTCAATTATGTACCTGAACGGAATTATGTCAGAACACCGAGAGAGCAGATTAAGCTGTTCGAAAAAACTCTGAAAGATAAAGGGGTCAATGTGACGGTCCGCAGGGAACAAGGGCATGATATTGATGCGGCTTGCGGACAACTTCGGGCGAAAGAGAGAAAAGAAGAAACGAGGTGACGGTTTTTGGAGGCTGTTTTCAGGACTGACCGAGGAAAAGTAAGAAGCCACAATGAGGATAATGGCGGTATTTTTCGTAAGGGTGACAGCATCTTTGTGCTAGTGGCAGACGGAATGGGCGGTCACCGTGCCGGGGATGTTGCCAGCGCGATGACCCTTGCCTATCTGCAGGATAGATGGGCCAAGGCTCCGTTCATCGAAAGGGCTGAAGAAGCGGAAAGATGGCTGACTGAACAGATTGTCGAGGTGAACCGTCTTCTGTATGATCATGCCGAACAGAATGAAGAGTGCAAAGGGATGGGAACGACCCTCGTCGCCGCCGTGTGCACGGATCGATTCATGACGATTGCCAATATTGGGGACAGCCGATGCTATCTTCATAATGAAACAGGGTTCAAGCAGATCACGGAGGACCATACATTAGTAAATGAGCTTGTGCGGACAGGACAGATCAGTAAAGAGGATGCGGCTCACCACCCGCGTAAAAATGTGATTGTCCGCGCGCTCGGTTCAGAGCCTAAAGTCGAAGCCGATATTTGGACATTCATCTTTGAGGAAGGCGATATGCTGTTGCTTTGCTCAGACGGCCTTTCCAACAAAGTGCCGGAGCCGGAGATGATCCGGGTCATCGAGTCGGAAACAAACCTAGAACAAAAAGCGGAACAACTGGTCGCAACCGCGAATGAAAATGGCGGGGAAGATAATATCACTCTGGTATTGGTCCGATACAGCAAAGAAGAAAGCGAAGGCAGGTGAAATCCATGTTAATAGGCAAACGCATATATGGCCGCTACAAACTCACTGCCATGATAGGCGGGGGCGGCATGGCGAATGTTTACCTTGCGGAAGACATGATTCTCGAAAGAGAAGTCGCCGTAAAAATTTTGCGCATGGATTTTTCAAACGATGATGAGTTCATTAAGAGATTCAACAGGGAAGCGCAATCTGCAACAAGCTTGGACCACCCGAACATTGTAAGCATTTATGATGTCGGAGAAGAGGACAATATCTATTTTATCGTTATGGAGTATGTGAAGGGTCTGACCTTGAAACAGTACATACAGCAACATGAAACGATTCCGACCGAGAAAACAATACGCATTATGGAACAGATCACTTCAGCTATCTCTCATGCCCATCAGCACGGGATTATCCATCGTGACATAAAACCGCAGAACATACTCATAGACGAGGATGAAACGGTCAAAATCACAGACTTTGGAATTGCGACCGCACTTACAGCAACGAGCATCACACAGACCAACGCTGTACTCGGATCAGTCCATTATTTGTCTCCCGAACAGGCGAGAGGGGGTATGGCAAATAAGAAATCTGATATCTACTCGATGGGAATTGTCATGTTCGAGCTGTTGACGGGACGTTTGCCTTTTTCCGGGGAATCTGCTGTCTCTATAGCGCTGAAACATCTGCAATCTGTAACCCCTTCCCTGAAACGCTGGAATCCGGATATTCCCCAAAGTGTGGAGAACATCGTCCTCAAGGCGACGGCCAAAGATCCATTCCATCGTTTTGATAGTGCGGAAGAAATGAATGCTGCCCTTCATACTTCCTTAGCGCGGACCGATGAGGAACCATTTGTCGTCCCTGTCGATATGGATGCGACAAAAGCGATGCCAATCATCACGAAGGATATGAAATTGCCGGAAGCAGAGGACACAATCGTGCTCAGTCATCAGGATACGAAGACAGATGAAGAACCACGGCAAGAAGAAGGGATAGGCAAGAAAGGGAAGAAGAAAGCAAAGACCAAAGCCAAAACGCAAAAGAAAAAGGACAAAAAGCCTGGGGGGAAATCAAAGAAAGTGCTCATTTGGCTTTTGCTAATTGTATTACTTGCCGGTGCAGGGACTGCGGCAGCCTTGTTCATCCCAGGCCTGAAGAGTCCTAAAGATGTGCAGATCCCCGATTTAGAGGGCCTGGATCGTGATGATGCCATTGCCCTGTTGCTCGAAAATGGGCTGAAGCTTGGTGAAACGAGCGAGATAGCCGATGAGGAGATAGAACTGGGGAAAGTCATCCGAAGCGACCCAAAAGTCGGGAAAACAGTCAAAGAAGGGCAAATTGTCGATTTATATATAAGTTCAGGAAAAGAAAAGACAGAAATCAGAGATTATACAGGCCGCTATTTTGACAGCATAAAAGAATTAGTTGAAGACCGAGGATTTAAAGACATTGAAGTGATAGAAGTATATGATGATGAGGTGGATGAAGGGATTATAATCAGCCAGGATCCGGCTCCGAAAACGGAGGTGATCCCCTCTGAGACGGTCATTACGTTCACCGTAAGCAGAGGAGGCAATCTGATTTCCCTGAAAGACCTGACGAAATACAGCCAAAGTGATCTAGATACGTATAAAGGACAGACAGGCTTATCCATTTCTATATCCGGGGAAGAGTATTCCGACAGCATCGAGGAAGGGCGTGTCATTTCGCAAAATCCCGCAGCCAATACCAAATTGGAGAAAGGCAACACGGTGAGAGTGGTGATGTCAAAAGGGAAGCAGGAATTGCCGCCGAAGGCCGAGCAGCGTGAAGTGACGATCCCATATGAGGGTGTAGACGGTGAAGAACAAACTGTCCAAATTTATATCGATGATATGAACGGCAGTATGATTGAGCCGTTCGAGACTTTGAATATTACCGAATCCATCACGAAAAAGCTGGAGTTCACGATTGCGCCGAACAGTAAAGCAGCCTACAAAATCATCAGCAATGGAAAGGTGCTCTCTGAAGAAGTGATCCCTTATAGTGCTGAATGACCAGTGTTGCTGAATTGTTCAAATCGGGCCTCTTCCAATTCTCCGGGCATTTGTTACGATGGATGATGGGTACAGGATATTATTAATTTTTTAGGAGAGGTGTTATGCCTGAAGGAAAGATCATTAAAGCTTTAAGCGGTTTCTATTATGTCATGGATGGAGATAAAACCATCCAATGTCGGGGAAGAGGAGTTTTCCGCAAGCAGAAGATTACCCCTTTGGTCGGTGACAGTGTTGTGTTTGAGTATGAACGCGAAAGAGAAGGGACAATCGTCGACATCCTCGAAAGGAAGAATGAATTGGTTCGGCCGCCCATCAGCAATGTAGATCAGGCCATCCTTGTCTTTTCAGCAGTCGAGCCGGCGTTTAGTCCGGTCCTGTTGGATCGTTTCTTGGTCCTCATCGAGGAGAATGACATTGATGCCCTTATCGTCATCAGCAAAATCGATCTTGTCGAAGATCAAGAGAAGCAAGAAGAAATAGAGATGTATAAGAAGGCTTATGAAAAAATAGGTTATCCGGTCATCACGACTTCTTCAGCGACAAAGGAAGGGATGAAGGAGCTTCTCCCATATCTGAAAGGGAAAATCAGTGTCTTTGCCGGCCAATCAGGGGTCGGAAAATCAACCTTGTTGAATACATTAGACCCGATGCTCGATTTGAAGACAAACAATATCTCTTCTCATCTCGGCAGGGGAAAACATACGACTCGGCATGTGGAATTGATTATGATTGAAGATGGTCTGGTTGCAGATACGCCAGGTTTTTCTTCATTGGATTTCACACTGGATGAGGAAGATCTGTCCTATTGTTTCCCGGAATTCCGGGAACGCAGCCATGACTGTAAATTCCGGGGCTGTCTGCATGTGAAGGAACCAAAGTGCGCAGTCAAAGAAGCTGTTGAAGCTGGCGAAATCAAAAGCTGGCGATACGAACATTATTTGAATTTCATAACTGAAATAAAAGATAGAAAGCCGAGGTACTGATATGGTTAAAATAGCACCATCCATTCTTTCTGCGGATTTTGCCAAATTGGGAGAGGAAATCAAAGACGTTGAAAAAGGGGGAGCCGACTATATCCATATTGATGTCATGGATGGCCAGTTCGTTCCCAACATCACCATCGGTCCGTTGATTGTGGAAGCAGTCCGCCCGATCACAAAGCTGCCGTTGGATGTTCACTTGATGATTGAGGATCCTGATCGTTATATTGAAGCTTTTGCCAATGCAGGTGCAGATTATATAACGGTACATGTGGAAGCCTGCCGCCATTTAGACAGAACCATCTCCTTGATCAAATCGTATGGGGTGAAGGCAGGCGTTGTATTAAACCCGGCGACACCAGTGCAGATGATCAAGCATGTCATAAAAGAGCTTGATATGGTTTTGCTGATGAGCGTAAACCCTGGATTTGGCGGGCAATCCTTCATCCCGGAAGTGCTCACCAAGATAAGCGAAGTTAAAAAACTGGCGGATCAGGTGAACCCGGATCTTGAAATCGAGGTTGACGGCGGTGTCAACAGTGAAACGGCTAAACTATGTGTAGATGCGGGCGCTAACGTGCTTGTGGCCGGTTCTGCAATTTACAACAAAGAAGACCGGAAGCAGGCGATCGAAGAGATCCGCGGCCTATAGGTGGTTGGTTTGTTAGGGGACCAAATGAATGGAACCGGCAATTTCTTGCCGGCTTTTTTTACGCAATGGAAGCGGATCTGATGGAATACGTCAGCCGGCTCCACTCCATTGCCGAATACTTATCTGACTGAAAGCGTGGACATCTATCTTTTGGCAGGTGTCCGAGGCCTGTGACCTTATATCGGAAATACAAAAAAAGAGGTGAATTTTATTGACAACGATTCATATTATGTCAGGCGGGCCGTCTGTATTTTTGCCGGATATAAAGCGGATTCCGGCCCCGGATATTTGGGTAGGGGTCGATAAAGGCGTCAGCACATTGCTGGACTTGGGCATCAAGCCTGATGCGGTGTTCGGCGATTTCGACTCCATAGATGAATCACATCGCTGGATTCTCGAAGATGCCGACTTCCCGGTTCACCGGTATGCTGCGGAGAAGGATGATCCCGATCTTGCACTTGCACTTGATTGGGCTTGCAAGAAAGAACCGGATCTAATCCGTATTTTCGGCAATACCGGCGGCAGAATGGACCACACCCTTGGCGGAATTCAGCTGCTGATATCAGACAATGTGCTTAATAGCCGGACGACAGTCTGCTTGCTCGACTCCCAGAATGTAATTTTTGCTTCCAAATCAGGCGTCCATACGATTGAAAAGGACAGGAACTTCAAGTACATCTCTTTCTTCCCGATGGGGGGAGAAGTGACAGGACTTACATTGAAGGGCTTCCGTTATCCGTTGGACAACCACCGTCTGCCGGTTGGTTCTACCCTCTGCATCAGCAATGAACTAATTTCGGAAATTGGTACTTATTCATTTGATACCGGCATACTATTAGTGGTAAGAAGTACTGATAAATCTTTGTAATCATGCATGACTCGTTCTTGATAAAATGAATGTTCGATATTGGAGCTTGTTTAATGAGGAGGGTACTACTATGAAGTTTTATACGATCAAACTCCCGCGCATCCTTGGCGGTTTAGTAAGGGCTATGCTGGGGGCATTCAAAAAGGGTTGAGAAAAAAACAGCCTCATTTTTTGGGAGGCTGTTTTTTTATGTAATGCGAATACGCAAGCAGAAAAGGCATCCTCTCGAGCGGGATGCCTTTTGCATTATACGCGTTCTACTTTGCCAGATTTAAGCGCTCTAGCAGAAACGTATACACGTTTCGGTTTGCCGTTAACTAGAATACGAACCTTTTGAAGGTTTGCACCCCAAGTACGTTTATTAGCGTTCATAGCGTGAGAACGGTGGTTCCCAGAGCTTGTTTTTCTTCCAGTGATTACACATTTACGTGCCATATTATGAATTCCCTCCTTACTACAGCGAGCTTTCGTATCAATAGTTTCATACTCATACTCAAATACTTAAATAATGTATCATACCTAAAATGGAATTGCAATAGTTGATAGAAAAGCTTTCAAGAAAAAAACCTTGACATAAAGGATATGGTATTGCTTTATAATAAACAGAGAAAAACTTTTAAAAACGATTGCGTTATAGTAAAATGGTTAAAGTCAAGCTGTATTTCCGAAGGGGGAATAACTAATGTCCATTGAAATGAAAACTAAATTCGGACAAATCGATATTTCAAATGATGTAATCGCGACGATTGCCGGAGGAGCAGCAGTGGACTGCTATGGCATTGTCGGTATGGCAAGTAAGAAACAATTGAAGGATGGTATAGCCGAAATTCTGAGAAAAGAAAATTTCACTAAGGGAGTCATTGTCCGTCAGGAAGAGGACAACGTACATATTGATATGTATATCATCGTGAGCTATGGAACGAAAATCTCGGAAGTTGCCCACAATGTTCAATCAAAAGTGAAATATACCCTGGACAAGACGGTTGGATTAGCTGTGGATTCCGTTAATATTTTTGTACAGGGAGTCCGAGTGACGAACCCGTAGTAAGGAGGAAACTTTTGTGTCAATAACAAATTTAGATGGAAAGCGTTTTGCCGAAATGGTATTGCTTGGTGCGAACCAACTGTCTGCGAATGCCAAATTCGTAGATGCTCTGAACGTCTTTCCGGTGCCAGATGGAGATACTGGGACAAACATGAATCTATCCATGACTTCCGGAGCTAAGGAAGTTCAAGCGAATATACATGACCATATCGGTAAAGTGGGTAATGCGCTTTCCAAAGGTTTGTTGATGGGTGCGCGCGGCAATTCGGGTGTAATCCTGTCACAATTGTTCCGTGGATTCTCAAAAAAAATCGAAGCAGAAGAGAGCATTGACAGCAAAGGATTCGCTGCCGCTTTCCAGGCAGGGGTCGAAACGGCTTATAAAGCAGTCATGAAGCCTGTAGAAGGAACAATCCTGACAGTGGCCAAAGATGCTGCCAAAGCGGCTGTGGCTTCAGCTGAACAAAATGACGACATCGTACGTGTTATGGAAGATATCGTCACGGAAGCAAATGCTTCTTTGAAAAGGACTCCGGAATTGCTTCCAGTCCTTAAGGAAGTAGGGGTTGTGGACAGCGGAGGCCAAGGGCTCGTATTCGTTTATGAAGGTTTCTTGGCTCAATTGAAGGGTGAAAAAGTAGGGGGAGGCCTCTCATCGGCTCCTTCCATGGATCAATTGGTTAGTGCCGAGCACCATATGAATGTTACGGAGCATATCTCGGCTGAAGACATCACATACGGGTATTGCACAGAATTCATGGTCCGTTTTGAAGAGGGCAAGAAAGAATTTAATGAAGACAGCTTCAGAAATCACCTGAACAATTATGGCGATTCCTTGCTGGTCATTTCCGACGATGAAATCGTGAAGGTCCATATTCACTCCGAAAAGCCAGGCGAATGCATCAGTTACGGCCAAGAGTTCGGAAGCCTGATCAAGGTCAAGGTTGATAATATGAGGGAGCAGTTCGCAGGTGTATATGGGGATGAGCAGAAATCTCCTGAGCAAGCTGTCCCTGACCTTTCCAAAAAGAAAGAAGAATATGGCATTGTGACTGTAGCGATGGGTGCCGGTGTGGCTGACCTGTTCAGGAGCATCGGTTCAAAAGCCGTGATTGAGGGCGGACAGACGATGAACCCGAGCACAGAGGACATCGTTAAGGCAATTAAAGAAGTGAACGCCAAGAACGTCATCATCCTGCCGAATAACAAGAACATCATCATGGCAGCTCAGCAATCTGTAGACCTTGTGGAGGAAAACGTCATCGTCATCCCTTCTAAAACGGTACCTCAAGGCATGAGTGCATTGTTGGCATTCAATCCTTCACTTGATGCTGAAGCGAATGAGTCGGCGATGAATGAAGCTTTATCAGCTGTAAAGAGCGGCCAAGTTACGTTTGCTGTCAGGGATACGAGCATTGATGGCCTAGAAATCGAAAATGGCGATTTCATGGGTATCTCTGAAGGGAAAATCACCAACAAGAACAAGGACAAGCTGACAGCAACAAAAGAATTGCTTGAAAATATGCTGGATGAAGATTCCGAAATTCTGACGATCATTTATGGTGAAGACGTCGGGGAGGCCGAAGTGGATGAGTTGGTAAGTTTCTGTGAAGATCACTATCCGGACATCGAAGTCGAAGTCCACGATGGGAAACAACCGCTTTATTCATTCATATTGGCAGTGGAATAATATAGCAACAAACAGGAACAGAAAACTTATTTTCTGTTCCTGTTTTTTTATATTATATAAAGATATATGCTTTGAAAACCGGTACTTCCTGTTTCGCCAAGACTTAAAAAATGGTAATGTTTAATAGGCGCCGGTTTAGGTGAGTTATGCTAGAATCTGTAATATAATATGGTGGATGAACTGTAGACTGCCGGCGTGAACCGGCGACGCAGGTCGCCTTAATACTCAGAAGAGTGAGGAAAGCTTATGAAATTTAAAAGTGTATTCGACGTGATCGGTCCCATAATGATTGGGCCCTCTAGTTCCCATACAGCCGGGGCAGCAAGGATTGGCAAAGTGGCCAGGAGTCTGTTCCGCAGACAGCCGGAATGGGTGGATATCCATTTGTACGGCTCATTTGCCAAAACGTATAAAGGGCACGGCACTGATGTAGCGCTTGTAGGCGGAATCCTTGATTTTGATACATTTGATGAACGGATTATTGATGCAATCGAGATAGCGGAAAAAGACGGCATGAAGATAAGGTTCATAGAAGAAGAGGCAGTGACCGAACACCCTAATACAGTGAAGTTGAACTTGGGGGATGAGGAAGGAGAGTTGGAACTGGTCGGGGTTTCGATCGGGGGAGGAAAGATTGAAATCATCGAATTGAACGGGTTTGTGCTGCGATTAACGGGACATCATCCGGCCATCCTAGTTGAACATACTGATCGTTTCGGCGCCATAGCCAGCGTTTCTAATGTACTTGCCAAATACGAAATAAACATCGGGCATATGGAAGTGTCCCGTAAAGATATAGGCCAGAAGGCTTTAATGACGATTGAAGTCGATCAAAATATTGAAGATACAATCCTGGAAGAAATCGAAAAGCTCCCGAACATGATCGCGGTCACGAAAATCGTCGATTAAGACGATCCGTGTTGAAGGGAAAACGATTGAAAAAACAGGTAGTGTAAGGAGTGTTTCTATTGTTTAGAAATGTCAAAGAGTTAGTGCAACTGGCAGCAAGCCAAGATAAACAAATCTCAGAGATCATGATCGAACAGGAAATGAAGGTTACGGGCCTTTCAAAAGAAGAAATCATGGCGAAGATGGAAAAGAACTTGGAAGTGATGGAGAAAGCGATTGAACGAGGCTTGGCAGGTGTGAAGTCGCATTCTGGGTTAACAGGAGGCGATGCAGTACTGCTGCAGAAATACATCGCTACAGGAAAAAGTCTTGCTGGAGATGTGCTACTTGATGCCGTCAGCAAGGCCGTGGCGACAAATGAAGTAAACGCCGCCATGGGCACGATTTGCGCAACACCGACAGCAGGGTCGGCAGGCGTTGTGCCGGGAACATTGTTTGCGCTCAAGGAAAAACTGCAGCCTACAAGGGAACAAATGGTGAGATTCCTGTTTACGTCCGGCGCATTTGGTTATGTAGTGGCCAATAATGCGTCCATTTCGGGCGCCGCAGGCGGATGCCAGGCTGAAGTGGGTTCAGCGGCCGGGATGGCTGCAGCGGCTATAGTTGAGATGGCGGGGGGCACTCCGCAGCAAAGTGCAGAGGCGATGGCAATCACATTGAAAAATATGCTCGGGCTTGTTTGTGATCCGGTGGCTGGGCTTGTGGAAGTGCCATGTGTGAAAAGGAATGCCATGGGGGCTTCCAATGCGGTGGTAGCTGCTGATATGGCATTAGCGGGGATTACGAGCCGCATCCCGTGTGATGAAGTAATCGATGCCATGTACAGAATAGGGCAGTCAATGCCTTCAGCCCTTCGTGAAACGGCACTTGGTGGTTTGGCGGCGACCCCTACCGGGAAAATGCTCGAACAAAAAATCTTTGGCTTGTCTGTAAATAAGCAATAATGCCAAATTGGAATGATCCCGTTTCTGCTTTAAAAGGCATCGGGGCAGAAACGGAAAGTGCGCTTATGGACATGGGCATCAGGACCGTTCAGAATCTGCTGGAGCAGTATCCGTTTCGGTATGATGATTTTCGCCTGAAGGATCTGGAATCGGCCGAGCAGGACGAAAGGGTGACTGTAGAAGGGGTTGTCCATAGTCCGCCTGCAGTTATGTATTTCGGTAAAAAGAAAACAAGGCTGACATTCAAACTGCTCGTTGACCGCTATTTAGTGACGGTCGTTTTCTTCAACCAGCCATACTTAAAGAACAAGTTTGCATTGCAGGAGACAGTCACAATCAGCGGGAAATGGGACAGGAACAGGCAAACGATCACAGCGACCGAATACCAAATCGGGCAAAATAAGAAACAGCATAATTTTGAACCTGTCTATTCTGTAAAGGGCAGCATCACGGTTAAGTCGCTCAGGAAATTCATCCAGATTGCTTTTGCCGGATACGGGCATGACGTTCCCGATAATCTTCCGGCAGCAATCAGGGCAAGATATAAGTTGTTGTCTAAGCGTGATGCCCTAAGGGCCATTCATTTTCCGGAAGGGGCGGAAGATCTCAAGCAGGCCCGCAGACGGCTGGCCTATGAAGAACTGCTGTTATTCCAGTTGAAGATGCAGGCCCTTAGGCGGATTCAGCGGGAGTCTTCCAAAGGAATTAACCATCCCATTAACCAAGAGGTTATCCGTGACTATGTGAAAAAACTCCCGTTTCCGTTGACAAATGCCCAATCACGGGTAGTGAAGGAGATACTTGGCGATATGGAAAGCCCTCATCGTATGAATCGTCTGCTGCAGGGAGATGTGGGCTCGGGCAAAACGGTCGTAGCCTCAATTGCCCTCTATGCCTCCGTGACAGCAGGTTACCAAGGCGCCTTGATGGTTCCTACCGAAATCCTTGCTGAGCAGCATGCGGCATCGATTGAGTCGTTATTAAAGGATACAGGCGTGAAATCCGCCCTATTCACCAGTTCGGTAAAAGGGAAAAAACGCAGAGAACTTCTGCAGGCATTAAAAGACGGGGAAATCGACATCTTGATCGGTACGCATGCATTGATTGGCAATGAGGTGTTCTTTCACAACCTTGGTTTAGTCATCACCGATGAGCAGCACCGTTTTGGTGTCGAACAGCGGAGAATTCTGCGTGAAAAGGGTGAAAACCCGGATGTGCTGTTCATGACCGCCACTCCGATCCCGCGCACCTTGGCTATTACGGCTTTCGGGGAAATGGACGTCAGCATCATCGATGAAATGCCGGCTGGGCGCAAACAGGTAGAGACATATTGGGCTCGGCATAACATGATGGATCGTGTACTTGGTTTCATGGAAAAAGAACTCCAGAAGGGCAGGCAGGCTTATGTCATTTGCCCATTGATCGAGGAATCGGAAAAACTGGATCTTCAGAACGCGCTTGAGGTACATACAATGTTGCTTCAGTATTTTGCCGGGAGATACCAGGTCGGGCTTATGCATGGCAAGTTGCATCCTTCAGAAAAAGACGAAGTGATGCAATTGTTCAGCCGTAACGATATGCAGGTACTTGTATCGACGACGGTTGTGGAGGTGGGCGTGAATGTACCGAACGCCACATTCATGCTTATTTATGATGCTGAAAGATTCGGTCTGTCGCAGTTACACCAATTAAGGGGACGCGTCGGCAGGGGGAGCGATCAGTCCTATTGCATTCTCGTAAGCGATCCTAAGTCCGAAACCGGGAAAGAACGGATGCGTATCATGACGGAAACGTTTGATGGTTTTGTGCTGTCGGAAAAGGACCTCGAAATGAGGGGGCCTGGTGATTTCTTCGGCAAAAAACAGAGTGGATTGCCTGATTTTAAAGTCGCAGATCTTATCCATGATTATCGGATGCTGGAAGTTGCCCGTGAAGATGCCGCAGCGCTTGTCCAGTCTGAGGCCTTCTGGACGGAAGAGGAATATAGTCCTTTGCGCGAGTATTTGGATACGGTCGAAGAGCTGCGCAATGATAAACTGGATTAGTTTCATTTTGTGAGATTGCAAGACTAGATGATCTGCTCATGATCCTCTTTTGCTACTTACGTATACCCCACTTGTCGCCATTAAGGTGCGGTGAATGGGAAACACAGACAATAGAATGTGCATGAAAACAAAGATTGCAAGAGTTCGGAGAATTTCTTGCAATCTTATTTTAATATATATATACTACTATTAGTACCTAGTCATAATACACGGATGGTGAACATTCATGAAGCTACATAAAAAAGAGCGTCAGCAACAATTGGCGGAGACAATCCGTACCAATCCATTTGTGACAGACGAAGAACTGGCCGAACGGTTTAAGGTGAGTGTCCAAACGATTCGCCTGGACCGTATGGAACTATCGATCCCTGAATTGAGGGAACGGATCAAGCATGTGGCCGAAAAAAACTACAGTGATGAAATTAAGGCGCTACCGATAGAAGAAGTCATAGGAGACATAATAGACATACAGCTTGATTCCAACGCCATTTCTATTTTCGATGTGAAGGCCGAGCATGTATTCACTCGGAATGGGATCGCCCGGGGACATCATCTTTTCGCCCAGGCGAACTCCTTGGCCGTAGCTGTCATGAATGAAGATTTCACTCTGACTGCCAAGGCGCAGATCGTTTTCACCAAACCGGTGAAAGAAGGCGAGCGTGTCATTGCCAAGGCAAAAGTCTTACACCAGGAAAAAATTCTGAACAGATCGGTTGTCGAAGTTGAGAGTTTCGTGCAAGAAGACCTTGTGTTTAAAGGGGTGTTCGAGATGTTCAGGACCAATACAGAAAAAAAGGATGAATACAAATGAAGATAGCAATCGACGCAATGGGCGGGGACAATGCCCCTAAAGAAATCGTTGAAGGGGCCATGAAAGCTGTTCAGGCATTCGATGACCTGGAACTGATCTTGGTCGGCGACGAAAAACAGATTGATACATACTTGACGGATAAAGAACGGATTGAGGTTCTACATACAGAAGAGGTGATTTTGCCTACTGATGAGCCTGTCCGTGCTGTAAGGAGAAAGAAACAGGCTTCCATGGTGCTTGCAGCCCAGCAGGTCGCCGAAGGAAAAGCGGATGGCTGCATTTCCGCTGGAAATACAGGTGCATTAATGGCGTCAGGCCTGTTCGTCGTCGGGCGCATCAAAGGCATTGACCGTCCCGCGCTTGCGCCGACACTGCCGACATTGGATGGTCAGGGATTCGTATTATTGGATGTCGGGGCTAACGCTGAAGCAAGGCCTGAGCACCTTCTGCAATTTGCGATCATGGGTTCTGTATATGCAGAAAAAGTCAGGGGCATCAAACAACCGAGAGTTGGTTTGCTGAATATCGGGACAGAAGAAAAGAAAGGGAATGAATTGACGAAAGCTGCGTTCACCCTTTTACAGGAAGCCCCAATCAATTTCATCGGCAATGTGGAAAGCCGTGAACTGATGAATAATGTGGCCGATGTAATCGTGACAGACGGATTTACAGGTAATATGGTTTTGAAGACTGTGGAAGGCACAGCGCTTTCCATGTTCAAGATGATCAAGGGGGCATTGATGAGCAACCTGAAAAGCAAGCTAGCTGCTGCTGTTCTGAAGCCGCAATTGAAGGAAATCAAAGACAAGATGGATTACTCCGAATACGGAGGGGCGGGACTGTTCGGCCTTAAGGCGCCGGTCATCAAAGCCCATGGTTCATCAGACGCAAACGCAATTTATAACGCTATCAGGCAAACACGAATTATGATACAGCATGAGGTGGCTCCTACCATACAGAAGGATATAGTAGATTTCAACTCGAAAGCCGAGTAAAAAGGAGAGGGTCTCGTGACGAAAATAGCTTTTGTTTTCCCGGGTCAGGGAGCGCAAACTGTCGGAATGGGCAAAGAATTGAGCGATGAATTTCCGGAAGTCCAAGCGTATTACCGAAAAGCTGAGGATGTGCTGGGTTTTCCGATCAGCCAATTGATCTTCAATGGGCCGCAGGAGGAACTGACAAAGACAGCCAATGCGCAGCCGGCATTGCTGACGACAAGCATCGCTGTTTTGAAGAGGCTGACTGAATCGGGATTGCAGGCTGATTATGTGGCGGGGCATAGCCTGGGCGAATACAGTGCATTGGTAGCAGCAGGTGTATTGTCCTTTGAAGATGCGGTATCCGTCGTCCACAAGAGGGGCGAATTCATGGAAGAGGCTGTCCCGGCAGGACAAGGAAAGATGGCCGCTGTTTTGGGTGCGGAACTGGATATTTTACAGCAGCTGGCTGCACGCATTTCGAAAGAGGGGGACCTTGTTCAATTGGCTAATATCAATTGTCCGGGACAAGTTGTCGTATCAGGGACAGCTGAAGGGGTCCGTAAGGTCATCGAACAGGGCAAGGAAGCTGGCGTCAAAAGAGTGCTGCCTCTTGATGTGAGCGGTCCTTTCCATTCGTCACTCATGAAGCCGGCATCGGTGGACCTCAAAGCGGCATTTCAGCATGTTGTATGGAAGGATGCTGAAATCCCCGTCATCATGAACGTAAATGGGCAGCCCCATACTTCGTCCGGGCAAATCAAGGAACTGCTGATCGAGCAGCTTTATTCCCCTGTCCAATGGCAGGCGTGCATCCAGACATTGCTTGGGTTTGGTGTGGATACATTTGTTGAGGTCGGTCCCGGCCGTGTGTTATCCGGATTGATCAGAAAAATCAACAGGAAAGCGCGTGTTCTATCCGTTTCAAATGAGGATGAGGTCCAGAAGGCGATTACCATTCTTAAAAAGGAGGAAATATTATGAAGCTGCTTGAACAGACAGCAATCGTAACAGGGGCCTCCCGAGGGATCGGCCGAGCGATAGCCCTTGAATTGGCCAACGCAGGTGCGAATGTAGCCGTCATTTACGCCGGCAGTGAGGAGAAGGCAAAAGCAGTGGTTGACGAGATCTGCTCTCTGGGAAGGAATTCAGTGGCGATCCGATGCGATGTTTCGAACTCTGAACAAGTATCAGCAATGATGAAGCAGGTCAGCGAGGAATTGGGGACGGTCGATATCCTGATCAACAACGCCGGCATCACGAAGGATAATCTGTTGATGCGTATGAAGGAAGAGGAATGGGACCAGGTGATCGACACAAACCTAAAAGGCACTTTCCTGTGCACGAAGGCAGTCGCGAGGATGATGATGAAAAAGAGGAAGGGCAAAATCGTCAATATCGCAAGTGTGGTTGGATTGACCGGAAACGCAGGGCAAGCCAACTATGTGGCTGCGAAGGCGGGGATCGTCGGACTGACAAAAACCGCGGCAAGGGAATTGGCTCCAAGGGGCATAAATGTAAATGCAATCGCACCCGGCTTTATTTCGACCGATATGACAGAAAAGCTATCTGCCGATATCACGGGAACGATGTTGTCGCAAATACCTCTCGCCCGTTTCGGCAAACCTTCTGATATCGCGAAAGCAGTCCTCTTCCTGTCATCTGATGACAGTTCCTATATGACCGGGCAGGTCATGGCAATAGACGGCGGAATGGTTATGTAAGCCGAAGGAAAACCAGGTTTGGTTGCACTTTGGCGAAGAAAACTGGTATTGTTTCAGAAAACGTGTTTATTCTCGATCGCAAATGAAATATAATATCTTGAAGGGAGGTGAACATTGTGGCAAGTGTTTTGGACAGAATCACGAAAATCGTCGTTGACCGTTTGGAAGTCGAAGCATCGGAAGTGAAATTGGAAGCTTCCTTCAAAGATGATCTGGGTGCGGACTCTTTGGATGTTGTGGAGCTTGTGATGGAGCTTGAGGATGAATTCGGTATGGAAATTTCCGACGAGGATGCTGAGAAAATCTCAACGGTTGGAGATGCCGTTAATTACATAGAAAGCAATATGTAATCGTTATGTACGCATACGGAGCTGACCTGGTGGGAGGGACGGGTTGCAGGATGTCTGACAAAGGCCTTTTGCAAGCTGTCCGGTCCGTTAAGGTCAGCTTTTTTTCTTGCGGTGCCCACAAACAGGAAAGAACCTGTCCTCGCATCCGAAATTTATTTTCTTTTTATGGGAAGTTTTTATATACTAAATTATGTCGAAACACCGATAATCTTGTTAAAAGCAATTGTGTATACACATCACTTGCAACACTTATGCAGTACGGAGGGTGCTATGCGGAAGAACTATAAGGAACAGAAGTTTTCTAACACAAATCTGAAATTTCGGCAATTCCAGGAGAATACCGATCTTCATTTTGCTAACGAACGACTATTAAGACAAGCATTTACGCATTCATCGTATGTGAATGAGCATCGTCGCAAGCCTTACGAGGATAATGAAAGGCTTGAGTTCTTGGGGGATGCCGTTTTGGAGTTGACCGTTTCCCAGTATCTCTACAAGAAATACCCTATGATGAGCGAGGGGGAACTGACCAAGATGCGCGCGGCAATTGTCTGCGAGCCTTCGCTTGTGACATTCGCCCATGAACTTTCTTTCGGTCAGCTTGTGCTGCTTGGGAAAGGGGAGGAGATGACCGGGGGCCGGGAAAGGCCGGCATTGCTGGCAGACGTTTTCGAGGCTTTTGTCGGGGCCCTTTATTTGGATCAAGGCATGGACAAAGTCAATGAATTCCTCCATAAGACGGTTTTCCCTAAGATTGATGAAGGTGCTTTTTCTCATGTGATGGATTATAAGAGCCAACTGCAGGAACTCGTTCAAAGAGACGCCGCAGGCTTGATCGAATACAAAATACAGATGGAAAAGGGACCGGCCCATAATAAAGAGTTCATTTCCAACGTCTTCTTAAACGGGGAAATGAAAGGAACAGGCACGGGCCGTTCCAAAAAAGAAGCTGAACAGCGTGCGGCCCAGCAAGCTTTGATCAGCCTGAAGACAGACAAATAAGACATAATAAAGCTTGAAGGGGGGAATTCATTTGTTCCTCAAACGTTTAGACATTATTGGATTCAAATCATTCGCCGAAAGGATTTCGGTGGATTTTGTACCCGGGGTGACGGCAGTCGTAGGCCCGAACGGAAGCGGGAAAAGCAATGTTACCGATGCGATCCGCTGGGTGTTGGGGGAGCAGTCAGCCAAATCTCTCAGGGGCTCAAAGATGGAAGATATCATATTTGCGGGAAGCGATTCCCGAAAATCGCTGAATTTTGCTGAAGTGACATTGACTCTGGATAATGAAGATCACTTCCTGCCAATTGACTTCCATGAGGTCAGTGTCACTAGAAGGGTATTCCGATCAGGTGAGAGCGAGTTCTTCATCAATAAGCAGGCATGCCGCCTTAAGGATATTGTCGACCTGTTTATGGATTCAGGGCTTGGACGCGAAGCGTTCTCCATCATAAGCCAGGGGAAAGTCGAGGAAATCCTCAGCAGCAAAGCGGAGGAACGCCGCAAAATTTTCGAGGAAGCTGCCGGTGTGCTCAAATATAAGACGCGTAAGAAGAAAGCCGAGCAAAAACTGACGGAAACCCAGGATAACCTGAACAGGGTGCTGGATATCCTTCATGAACTGGAAGGTCAGGTGGAGCCGCTGCAGATTCAGGCATCCATCGCAAAGGACTATCTGGAGAAAAAAGCGGAGCTGGAACAATACGAAGTGGCTTTGACGGTTTATGAGATCGAACAACTCCACGAGCAATGGCAGTCGTTATCGAGGCAGCATGAGGAGCACAGTCGGATGGAAGCCCAGCTCTCGAGTGAACTGCATCAGAAGGAAGCGACCATCATACAAAGCAGGGACCGGATGATGGCTCTGGATGAATCAGTTGCAGATCTACAGGAAGTGTTGCTGAAGGCAACAGAAGAACTGGAGAAACTGGAAGGAAGAAAAAGCGTCCTTCAGGAAAGGAAAAAGAATGCTTCCTTAAGCAAACAGCAACTGGAACAAACGGTGACAGAATCAGCGGAACGGATCCGCCTGTTGAAAGAGGAAACGCACGAACAGGAGCGGATACTCGAGGAAGCAAGGTTGTCTGTGGCTGGGATAAAAGCCAAATTAGTAGAGAACGAGCAACGACTGGCCGCTTGCAGCGAGGATATGGAAGCCGAAATCGAGTCATTGAAGAGTGACTACATAGAGATGCTTAATGGCCAGGCTGCAGCAAACAATGAACTTCAGATGCTGAAGCAACAGCTCGAACAAATCGGCCATCGGAGAAGCAGGCTCGATCGGGACAATGAAGGGTTTATTGCAAAACGCACGGCAATCAATGAGCGAAGGTCCGGACTCACGGAAGAGTTGGCCGAGCTCGAACGCAAAGTCGATGACTATGCTTCAGGCACATTCGATAAGAAAGCCCGGCTGGAAAAGCTTCAGCGGGATTATGAACAAAAAGAGGCGAAACTATACAAAGCCTATCAATTTGTCCAGCAAACAAAATCCCGGTTGGATATCCTTCAAGGAATGGAAGACGAATATGCAGGCTTTTTCCAGGGAGTAAAGGAAGTCCTGAAATCCAAGCAGTTAACTGGGATAGAAGGTGCTGTAGCTGAACTGATTACGGTTCCGAAAGAGTACAATCTTGCAATTGAAACAGCTTTAGGGGCCGCGACACAGCATATCGTGGTAAAGGAAGAGGCAGATGCGCGCAAGGCTATCCAATTCCTGAAAATGAACGCGTATGGGCGGGCTACTTTCCTTCCGCTTAGCGTCATTAAAGAGAGAGGCATCCCGCAGCATCAATTATCGGTTGTTGAAGGTCACCCTTCCTACATCGGCGTAGCCTCCGATCTAGTCAAATATGACGGGAAGTTCCGCAATATCATCACGAACTTGTTGGGGACTGTCCTGATTACCCGTGACCTGAAGGGGGCAAACGAGCTCGCAGGCAAAATCGGCTACAGATACCGGATAGTTACCCTGGAGGGGGATGTTGTCAATACTGGCGGAAGCATGACCGGAGGTGCGACAAAGGGCAAGAACTACTCGCTGCTTTCCCGGAAAGCGGAGCTGGATGACCTGACGGCCAAATTGCCGCTCATGGAGAAGAAGACAGAAGCGCTTGAAATAGAAGTGAAACAGGCCAAAGAAGAATTGGCGGAGCTGACCAGATCGCTGGAAACGCTGCGCAAGTCCCAGGAAGATCTGCGCTTCAAACATCAGAGCCTGAAAGCCGATCTCCGTGAAGTTGAAATGGAAGAACGGAATATGAATGAACGGTTGTCAATGTACGATCAGGAAAAGTCAGGGCTTCTGGAAGAATACGTTCAGAAGAAGGGCAGAATCCAGGAACTGAACGAGCATCTAGCCAAAGCCAAAAGTGAATTGGAAGAAGCGAAGCAGCGGATCGATCATCTGTCCAAGGAAAAACAAATGCAACAGACAAACAAAGAAAGTATATCCGTCGAGCTGAACGAATGTAAGATCCTTTTCGCAGGGGAAAATGAAAAGCTTCAGCATATCCAGAATACCTACAACCGGATTAAGAGCGAACTGGAATCCTGGGAGAAGAAGGAAGCAGAAGCTAAAGAGGACATGGCTCTGTTATTCACCGATATGGAAAGCAATCAGAATGGCGAAGAGCAACTCGAGGATGCCGCCAAGCAGAAGCAGAAAGATAAGGAAGAAACCATCCGGCTAATCGCAACAAGGCGCAGTGAACGGAACAAGCTGCAAGCTGAAGTGGAAGATAAAGAACGCGAACTGAGAGAGCTGAGCAGGAACCATAAAGGCCTAAGCGAAGCAATTAAAGACGAGGAAATAAAGATTAATAGGCTGGACGTTGAGTTGGACAATCACCTCAACCATCTGCATGTCGAATACGCGCTCACTTTTGAGGCAGCCAAGGAGAAATATGAGCTGAGATGGTCCCCGGAAGAAACGATGAAGAAAGTCAAGTTGATCCGGCTGGCCATCGAAGAACTAGGCACGGTGAACTTAGGGGCGATCGATGAGTACGAGCGTGTCTATGAGCGATTCACATTCCTCAAGGCCCAGAGAGAGGACTTGATCGAGGCTAAAGATACGTTATTCCAGGTCATTGATGAGATGGATGAGGAAATGAAACGCCGGTTCTCTGAAACATTCCATGCCATCAGCAGTCAATTCGAGCATGTATTCTGCGAATTGTTCGGCGGAGGGCGCGCGGAATTGAAATTGACAGATCCGGATGATCTGCTGAATACAGGGGTGGACATTATTGCCCAGCCTCCTGGGAAGAAACTGCAGAATCTCGGGCTGTTATCCGGAGGCGAGCGGGCGTTGACAGCAATCGCTTTGCTGTTCTCGATCCTGATTGTCAGACCGGTTCCTTTCTGCATCCTTGATGAGGTGGAAGCGGCATTAGACGAAGCGAATGTCCAACGCTTCAGTCAATACTTGAAGAAATTTAGCACAGAAACGCAATTCATTGTCATTACACACCGGAAGGGCACGATGGAATCAGCCGATGTCCTATACGGCATCACGATGCAGGAATCAGGGGTATCGAAGCTTGTTTCCGTCCGACTAGACGATAAAGAGTTTGCCAAAGAAATGAAATAGGAAGTGAAATGATGAGCTTTTTTAAGAAACTGAAAGAGAAATTCACGTCTTCCCAGGACCAATCGGAAGACAAGTACAAAGAGGGGTTATCGAAAACCCGTAACTCGTTCGCAAGCAAGGTAAACGACCTTGTTGCCCGCTATCGTAAGGTCGATGAGGACTTCTTTGAGGAATTGGAGGAAATCTTGATTACGGCCGATGTCGGTTTCAGTACGGTGATGGAATTGATCGACGAGCTGAAAATGGAGGTTAAACGCCGCAATATCCAGGAATCAGCAGAAGTGCGCGAAGTCATTTCCGAAAAGCTTGTGGATATTTACCGAAATGACCGGGATACCGATGAGAAGGTGAATATGCAGGAAAACGATTTGACCGTCATCCTGTTCGTTGGTGTGAACGGCGTTGGAAAAACGACGACAATAGGGAAGCTTGCCCATAAATTCAAGTCGGAAGGGAAAAGTGTTCTGCTGGCTGCGGGGGATACATTCCGTGCCGGTGCTATCGACCAATTGGAAGTCTGGGGTGAAAGGACAGGGGTCAGTGTCATTAAGCAGGCAGAAGGGTCAGACCCGGCAGCAGTCATGTTTGATGCTGTCCAGGCAGCGCGTTCGCGGAAAGTCGATGTATTGCTGTGTGATACGGCCGGACGTCTTCAGAACAAGGTCAACCTGATGAATGAGCTTCAGAAAGTGAAGCGGGTCATCGAGAGGGAAATTCCGGGGGCTCCTCATGAAGTGCTGCTAGTGCTTGATGCAACCACAGGACAAAATGCGCTTGTGCAAGCCAAAATGTTCAAGGAAGTGACAGATGTGACAGGCATCGTCCTTTCCAAATTGGATGGAACGGCGAAGGGCGGCATTGTTTTGGCAATCAAAAATGAACTTCAGATTCCTGTCAAGTTCGTCGGACTTGGAGAAAAGATGGATGATCTCCAGGAATTCGATGCCGAGAAATATGTTTATGGCTTATTTGCAGACCTGCTGGAAACAGAATAATGAACGGCAAAAAGAGCCCGCTTCTCTTAAGGGGGGCGGCCTTTTTTGCAGAGGGGCTCGGAACCGTACAGGGCAAAAGTGATACATATTCTTTTCGTTCTTGACATCGAGTGGGCTTGACTGTAAACTGTTTAATGTAAAGGTGATTTACTTAACATGGGAGGCGCTGCTGATGACAGTCGAAAAGACGACCAGAATGAACTATCTATATGACTTCTATCAATCGTTGCTGACTGAAAAGCAGCAAAGTTATATGGCGCTTTATTATCTGGACGATTTCTCACTCGGAGAGATCGCAGAAGAGTATCATGTGAGTAGACAGGCAGTTTACGATAATATAAAAAGAACAGAAGCTATGCTGGAAGAGTATGAAGCGAAACTTCTGTTATTTGAAAAGTTTCAAAAGCGAAGTGAATTAATTGAAAAGCTAAAAGAAGCAGTGGAAGCTTCCATGTCTGAACAAAATAAAATGCTTGAAATGATTGCTGAGCTCGAGAAATTAGATTAGGAGGCGGCATACATGGCATTTGAAGGATTAGCCGACCGACTGCAGGGAACGATCCAAAAAATCCGCGGAAAAGGAAAAGTGAATGAGGCTGATGTAAAAGAGATGATGAGGGAAGTCAAACTCGCTCTCTTGGAGGCCGATGTCAATTTCAAGGTTGTCCGTGAATTTGTTAAACGTGTGAGTGAACGTGCAGTGGGCCAGGAGGTTCTCAAAAGCTTAACCCCTGGTCAGCAGGTTGTGAAAGTGGTAAAGGAAGAATTGACGGAGCTGATGGGCGGCGAGGAAAGCAAAATCGCTGCAGCCAAGCGTCCGCCGACAGTCATCCTTATGGTGGGGCTTCAAGGTGCCGGTAAAACAACGACAACCGGAAAACTCGCCAATCTGCTGAGAAAAAAATATAATCGTAAACCGTTGTTGGTTGCAGCGGACATCTACAGGCCCGCAGCAATCAAACAATTGGAAACCTTAGGGAAACAACTTAGCATGCCGGTCTTTTCAATGGGGGACCAGGTCAGCCCGGTTGAAATCGCCAAACGGGCCATCGAAAAGGCAAAAGAGGAACATTTGGATTATGTCCTGATCGATACGGCCGGACGGCTTCATATCGATGAAAATCTGATGACGGAACTTGCGGAAGTCAAAGAAGTCACCAAGCCGGATGAGATATTCCTTGTTGTCGACAGCATGACTGGGCAAAGCGCCGTTGATGTCGCTGAAAGCTTTAATGATCAGCTTGGCCTCACGGGTGTCGTACTGACGAAGCTGGACGGCGATACGCGAGGCGGAGCGGCTTTGTCCATCCGTTCCGTTACGAACACGCCAATTAAATTCGTCGGTATGGGCGAGAAGCTGGACGCGCTGGAAGTATTCCATCCTGAGCGGATGGCATCCCGTATCCTCGGTATGGGCGACGTGTTGACACTGATCGAGAAGGCCCAGATGAATGTCGATGAAGCCAAGGCGAAAGAGCTTGAGCATAAGATGCGAACACAGTCTTTCACTTTGGATGACTTCCTGGAACAATTGGGTCAGGTCCGCAACATGGGTCCTCTAGATGACCTATTGAAAATGTTGCCTGGGGCCAATAAGATGAAGGGTTTGGATAATCTCTCGATCGATGAAAAACAGATCGGGCATGTGGAAGCCATCATTCGTTCCATGACCCCGGCCGAAAAGACAAACCCGGAAATCATCAATGCCGGCAGAAGACGCCGGATCGCTAAAGGCAGCGGCACTTCCATCCAGGAAGTTAATCGACTGCTCAAGCAGTTCGACGAAATGAAGAAGATGATGAAACAGATGACAAACATGCAACAAAAAGGGAAGAAGAAAGGCTTTAAATTCCCGTTCATGTAAGGTTTTTAAACTGTTAAGAAAAAAACCTTTACAAACCATATTACCCTTTGATAATATATTATCTTGTGGAAACTAAAAAAAGAGGTGCTTATTAAAATGGCAGTTAAAATTCGTTTAAAACGCATGGGAGCAAAAAAATCTCCTTTTTATCGTATTGTAGTAGCAGATTCTCGTTCACCACGTGATGGACGTTACATCGAAGTAGTTGGGACTTACAACCCAGTTGCGCAACCTGCTGAAGTAAAAATCAATGAAGAGCTTGCTCTTAAATGGCTTCAAGATGGAGCGAAACCATCTGATACAGTTCGCAACTTGTTGTCTTCACAAGGCATTATGGAAAAATTCCACAACGCTAAAAACAGCAAGTAATAACTGATATGGAAACATTGATCAAAACTATTGTCTCGGCTCTTGTTGATTATCCTGATAGTGTTTCCGTTCAAACAATGGAGGATGATGATCGCATCACCTATACCTTGTCTGTCCATAAGGAGGACATGGGCAAGGTGATCGGTAAACAAGGGCGTGTAGCTAAGGCGATTCGGACAGTCATTTATGCAGCCGGGTCAACACAGCAAAAGAAAATCTATCTAGAGATTTCCGAATAGGAGGGCTAAACCCCTCCTTTTTTGGTATCATAAAAAAAGGGTGTACCCTTTGTACATAGGTTTTTTGTGTGTAATGGAATCGGGAGGTTTTAAGATGAAGATTCTTCAGACCATTCATGTGAAACAGGTCCTGACGGAAGACAGCAAGAATCAGCTTCTTGAAAAATACCATAATCAAGCCAGTCAGTTACGTAAAGAAATAGATCAATTGAAGTTTGAAATGAAGAAGTTGGAAAAAACGAAAAAGATTCAGCCGCTCAGCCTAAAAGCCCACTTTCAGAAAGAGATTGGCAACCGTTCTGAAAAACTGAAACTGCTCGATTACAAAGTTGAGCAGGTCGAAATCCTGCCGATCGGCAGCGAATTGAAGGAACGAGAGGTACAGGCGCTTGTCGATATCGAAGTCGGCACAGACTGGGAAGAAGTGACCCGGCCGAAGTCGGTAATCGTCAGAGACGGTAAAGTAATTGAAATACGCTAGAGGTGCGGAAAATGGAAAAGTGGTTTAACGTTGGTAAGATAGTGAATACTCATGGCATAAAAGGAGAAGTCCGCGTGATTTCCCGGACGGATTTTGCTGATGAAAGATATAAGCCGGGCAACGTCCTGCATCTGTTCCGCGAAGACATCGACCAACCTACTGAACTGAAAATCATCTCCTATCGCAGGCATAAAAACTTTGACATGCTCATGTTCGAAGGATACAGCAATGTGAATGAGGTCGAACCATTCAAAGGCGGGATATTGAAAGTTCCGGAATCAAGCCTAAGCCCTTTGGAAGGGGATGAATTCTACTTCCATGAAATCATCGGATGTGAAGTGGTGACCGATGAAGGAGAGAAGCTTGGAACCATTAAGGAGATCTTGACACCGGGCGCGAATGACGTTTGGGTCGTCAAAGCCCAAAAAGGCAAAGACATTCTGATTCCTTATATTAAGGATGTTGTTAAAGATGTGGATGTAAAGGCCAAAGTGGTGACTGTTAAGCTGATGGAAGGGTTGTTATGATGAAAATTGATGTTCTATCGTTGTTCCCGGAAATGTTCACGGGCGTGTTCGGCTCTTCTATTCTAAAAAAGGCAGAGGACAAGCAGGCTGTTTCCTACAATGTGGTTAATTTCCGTGAGTTTGCCGATAACAAACATAAGACAGTGGACGATTATCCGTATGGCGGCGGGGCAGGGATGGTGCTGAAAGCCCAGCCGATCTTTGATGCCGTCGATTACATCAAACAGGAAGCTGGCGGCACGAGTCCCCGTGTCATTCTGCTTTGCCCTCAGGGGGAACGGTATACACAAAAGAAAGCCGAAGAATTGGCGAAGGAAGAACACCTCGTTTTCGTATGTGGTCATTATGAAGGGTACGATGAACGAATCAGGGAACATGTCGTTACGGATGAGATTTCCATAGGTGATTATGTTCTGACAGGCGGGGAGCTTGGTGCTATGGTCATGATCGACAGTATTGTCCGCCTGTTGCCAGGGGTGCTCGGCAATGATGATTCACCGATCCTCGACTCTTATTCATCCGGCTTGCTTGAGCATCCGCATTATACCCGTCCCTTTGACTATAAGGGCATGAAAGTTCCTGATACGCTCATGTCAGGGAATCACAAGAAAATCGAAGAATGGCGAAAAAAAGAGAGCTTGAGAAGGACATATGAACGCAGGCCGGATTTGCTCGAACATGTCCAATTGACAGATCAGGAAAAAAAGTGGCTTGAAGAGATAAAAAACGGCCGATAACAGTTGCAACAGCCTTTTCGTTATGGTATTATAACTTTTGTGACTTGGGTCATAAAGCCTGGTCCGTATAACGATGTTCCGCTGCGGTATACAAATGACACGCAAGAGCATCTGTGGGAGGAGATGAAAACGATGCAACAATTAATCCATGATATCACTAAAGAACAACTACGCACAGATCTTCCATCTTTCCGTCCTGGTGACACAGTACGTGTACACGTTAAGGTCGTAGAGGGAACTCGTGAGCGTATTCAGATTTTCGAAGGTGTAGTCATCAAGCGTCGTGGTGGTGGAATCAGCGAAACCTTCACAGTTCGTAAGATTTCTTACGGAGTTGGAGTTGAACGTACATTCCCTGTACACACACCGAAAATTGCAAACCTTGAAGTGGTTCGCCGCGGTAAAGTACGCCGTGCGAAACTTTACTACTTGCGTAGCCTTCGCGGTAAAGCAGCTCGTATTAAAGAGATTCGCTAATAATGAATGTAAAGAAAAAGAGCTTGTTTTAATTAACAAGCTCTTTTTTAATAAATCTTCATCAGGTTACTGTCAGTTTACATAAGAAGAAACAAGGGAATACAGACAATTAGGCTTATCATGTTTACGGATGGTCCCTGAATATGGAGAAAGTTGTCCATCTGCATTCTGGCAGGAAAAGCCGTGTAAGATGATCTGCTGGGACAGAAAAACATATTTACGTACGGGCTGGTGAGAGAATAATGGCAAAAGAAAAGAACGAGGCATGGGAATGGATCAAGGCGCTCCTGATCGCAGTATTGTTGGCCGGCTCCATCAGATTCTTTGTATTGGAACCGATTGTTGTTGATGGGTATAGCATGATGCCGACCTTGCATGACGGGGATCGGATGATAGTCAATAAACTTGGTTACACATTCGGGGAACCTGACCGTTTCGACATCGTCGTTTTCCATGCGGTTGAAGGGAAGGATTACATCAAACGGGTAATCGGGCTCCCGGGTGACATAGTGGAATACAAGGACGATACTTTGTACGTGAATGGGAAAGCTATGGAAGAACCATATCTGGATGAATACAAAGAACAGGTATTCGATGGGCCGCTGACGGAATCCTTCACATTGGAAGATATACCGGACGGCCAGGAAACGGTTCCAGACGGCTATGTTTTCGTTATGGGAGATAACCGGCGGGAGTCCAGAGATTCACGGCATATCGGATTTGTGCCGATTGATGAAATCGTCGGAAAAACGAGCATAGTTTACTGGCCGGTAGCGGACTTTAGACTTGTAAAATAGAAAGGTGGATACCAGTGACGATTCAATGGTTTCCAGGCCATATGGCCAAAGCGAGACGGGAAGTAACTGAAAAACTAAAGCTGATTGATATCATTTATGAGCTAGTGGATGCAAGATTGCCCTTGTCTTCACGAAACCCGATGATCGATGAGATCATTCAACATAAACCGAGGATTATCCTCTTAAATAAGGCAGATATGGCTGATCCGAAAAAAACAGCCCTGTGGCTTGATTATTTCAAGTCGCAAGGAATGACGGCGATTGCGATTAATTCGCAGGCAGGAGCGGGGCTCTCACAAATAACGACTGTCTCCAAAGAGCTGTTGAAGGATAAGTTGGACAGGTTGAAGGCGAAGGGCGTCAAACCCCGTGCGATCCGTGCTATGATTGTCGGGATCCCGAACGTAGGAAAATCGACATTCATTAACCGATTGGCCAAAAAGAATATTGCCAAAACTGGTAATACGCCAGGTGTCACGAAAGCGCAACAATGGATTAAGGTCGGAAAGGAACTGGAACTGCTCGATACACCAGGGATTCTTTGGCCTAAATTCGAAGACCAGGAAATCGGAAAACGCTTGGCTGTGACCGGTGCAATCAAGGACACAATCTTGAACCAGCAGGATCTGGCAGTTTACGCATTGCAATTTTTGGAAATGGAATATCCAGAAGTACTGAAAGAGAGGTATAAACTTTCTGAGATCCCGGAAGAGATTGTTGAATTATTCGACCAAATCGGGAAGAACCGCGGGGTCCTTGCATCGAAAGGGCTTGTCGATTATGATAAAACAGCCGAATTGATTATAAGGGAACTGCGGGCGGAACGTTTGGGCCGTCTTACATTTGAAGTTCCCCCGGTTGAAATACCAAAATAATAAAAGCTCCTTTTGGGGCTTTTATTTTTGGGAGAAGGAGTGCTTTTTAACCAGATTGGAGCCGGTTAAAAGTCTTATATTGGGCAGTTTTGTCAATATCGGACAAACCGTGGCATTTGGTATAATTGATGTGCGCTTTGTTCCTGCAAGACGCCCTAAAGTAAATATGCGGCTTAGCTAGCCGATAATACATACATAGAGAGTGTGAGAAAAGGTGAGAGACAGAAGCATAAAAGAAATAGAATGGTTATTGAAGTCGGTGACCGATCCGGATGACCCCTTTTTGACAGAGTGCCGGAACGACAGCCGAAAAGGCGTCCAGAACTTATTGGACAGATGGGCACGCGCCTATGGGAGGAAAAGGAAACTGGAGGAAAAATGGCGCGATATGTGCAGCTTCGAATGGAAAGCCAGGGAGCAAGGGAAAACATTGATTGCGGGGATTGATGAAGTGGGCAGAGGTCCGCTGGCCGGGCCGGTGGTCGCTGCGGCAGTCATTCTGCCTGAAGGCGCGAAAATCCTTGGTTTGGATGACTCCAAAAAGATCAGTGAACGTAAACGGGAAGAATATTTTGAAGAAATTATGGAAATGGCCATCTCTGTCGGTGTCGGTATCGTCCACTGCGATGTCATTGATGATATTAATATATATAATGCTGCCAAGCGGGCAATGCAAGAGGCCTTAAGTCAGCTGCAACCGCAGCCGGATCACCTATTGATCGATGCGATGGAGTTGCCGGTAAAGATTTCTCAGGAGTCTATTATAAAAGGGGATAGCAGGAGTGTATCAATATCTGCCGCCTCTATCATTGCTAAAGTCACTCGTGACCGACTGATGACTGACTATGACCGCCAATATCCGCAATACGGATTCAAGAAAAACATGGGCTACGGTACAGAAGCGCATCTTAAGGCCCTTCGCACATGGGGACCGACACCGTGGCACCGAAGAAGCTTTGCGCCAGTAAGAGACGTCATCAACAACAGCTCGGTCTAAGCATTATGGGAAAGGGGGATACAGGGGTGCAGGCAGCGACTATTATACAAAACCTTTCTTCCTCCTTTGGCACTCGGCCTTCTTCCTCTTTCACGAAAGGTCAGGTCATCTACGGAAAAGTAAACCATACCCAATCCGGGATCAAGCTGATGCTATTCTGAATAAGCTAACGGCACAACAATTGTTTTCTCAGCCTACTGGCCCATCGCAGCATGCAGTCACGCAATCCCCTGTCCATTTGGGTACGGAGCAGATGGAAGCGTTTCTTCAATGGAGCGGCAGGAAGTTAAAGAAGGGGCAGATGGATCCTGCTTACTGCCGTGTGGTCTTTTACTCGAAAATGACCTGTATCAATGAAACGTGTATCGATATGACTGTGCAGAATAAAGTGATGAAGATCACCATTATCAACGAACTGGCAGATGCATTGGAAGAGCAGACCCGCCCGTTCATATAAGGCTTGAAAGAAAGAATGTCCTTCATCAGTTACCGGCTTTCGTATGTGGCATTTGAGAAACCTTTATCCTATAAAACCGATGGCAAAGAGTTTGATTTCCAATCTGTCAACTATAATGGAGTGGAGATAAAAGTATGATGAAAATTAAAAGAGAGGCAGTCGCCATAAAATATGATCAAATGAAGGATTCGGCCCCTAAGGGGGAAGCAGGGATGGCTGAAAAAATCATAGTTGCAGGAAAAGCGCATGCAATACCGATCCAGGAGGACCCATCGCTCGGCGAGTTAGTGGGGAAGCTCGATATCAATACGACCATCCCTGCAGAACTGTATGAGGCTGTATCTGAGGTCTTTGCCTTCATCTGTCGGGCTGACCGGAACTTAGGAGCTAAAAAACAGATATGATTGGGATGAACTACATATGAATGAAATCACAACCTTATCAAAAATAAAAAATAAATTATCTTCCTTCACACCGGCCGAAAAGAAAGTCGCGCAATATATAT
>JBJFHG010000053.1:0-5997 GCA_051893455.1 Bacillus sp. (in: firmicutes) | reverse complement strand
GATTTCATTTGCTTTCGCCATGAATGTCGTACGCATTATTATACCTCCTAGTACATAAATAAAATTAATGTTTATTTTCAAATCACGATTAAACTCTTCCGGGGCTTATTCGTGGGATTTAAATAAAATACATACCATATTATATTAGCTTCTATCATACTCATTGTCAAGAAAATATCGCAGAGGTTTTGCAATTACTTACAGTGCGGTTCTAGTAGTAGACCGCGCATAAATACAGCCCTTGCGGCGGCGCCGTTTTTCCGGCTGCAGCCCGGTCTTTTCTCTGTATAATTGCAGGAATTTCCTCAGGCTCTCTCTTTCCTGAACCGACCTCGATCAACGTCCCGGTCAGAATGCGCACCATGTTGTACAGAAAGCCGTTGCCCGTATAGGTCAATATCAGCTCTTGTCCGGAATGGGAGCAATCGATCGAGTGGATGGTTCTCACCTTGTCCTTCACTTCAGAGCGGGCCGAACTGAAGCTTGTGAAGTCATGGGTCCCCAACAAAAACGGGATGGCTTCCCTGATCTTATCGATATCGAGCTGATATGGATAGTGGAATGTATAATTCCTCTTTAACGGATCCCGAATCTTGCCGAGATCGATTTTGTATTGATAGGTTTTCCCTTTGGCATCGAAACGGGCATGGAAATCGGCCGGTACCACTTCGGCCGACTGGACCGAAATGTCTGGGGGAAGCATTGTATTCAATGCCCGTACCCATGCATCTCCAGGCAGCTTGAGGCAGGTATCGAAATGGATAACCTGGCCGATGGCATGTACACCTGTATCGGTCCGGCCGGAAGCGGTCACCCGCACATCCTGTTTATGCATCTTCGTGAGCACCTTTTCAATCTCCGCCTGGACGGTCCGCTCCGATAATTGCACTTGATACCCGAAAAAACCTGTCCCGTCATACGAAATGACACATTTGATCCGTTGCATCCTCTAATCTCCTACGTTCTGAAATAAAATAGCACAATAGCCAGGGTGAGAAGGGATACCATTAATGCCGTATCCTTCATTCCCCAACTAAGCACCCGATACCTTGTGCGACCCTCCCCGCCGCGGTAACCCCTTGCTTCCATCGCTGTCGCAAGTTCCTCGGCACGTTTGAAGGAGCTGACAAATAGCGGTACGAGCAGCGGCACAATCGCTGCAACACGCTCTTTGATCGGGCCGGTGGTAAAGTCCACCCCTCTCGCCGCCTGGGCTTTCATGATTTTGCCTGTCTCATCCATCAAAGTCGGGATAAAGCGCAGAGAAATCGACATCATCAAGGCTAATTCATGTACTGGCATTTTTACTTTTTTAAAGGGATTCAGCAATTGCTCCAATCCATCAGTCAGAGATATTGGCGACGTGGTGAGCGTCAAAAGCGTCGTGATGAGGATCAGGAACATGAACCGCAAGGAAATGTAGATCCCCTGCCTTAGTCCGCCCTCATACACCTTCAGCCAGCCAAGATCAAGCAGGACTGCTCCTTCCCTGGTGAAAATGATATGAAGAAGAAACGTAAAGATAATCAGGATCAGTATCGGCTTTAAGCCATTCATAATAAACCTTAATGGTATTTTGGACAAGAACACGAGCAACAAGGTGAATACCCCAAGCAAAGCATATGTGATTGTATTGTTTGCGATGAATACAATGCAGACAAATAAAAACACCATAATTAGTTTCGAGCGGGGATCCATTTTATGGACAATCGAATCTCCAGGCACATACCTTCCGATGATCATTTTATCCATCATGATGGATACCCCCTATTCATCTTTTCTGCAATAATGTCTACGAGGCTTTTCATCGTCAATGCCGGTTCTTCAAACTGGAAGGATGAATGCTGCTGCAAAGTCAATTGGAAGCGGACCGTTTCTGGCACGTCCAGCCCCAATTCAAGCAATTGCTCCGGATGTGAGAAAATCTCCATCGGAGTTCCCCGTTTGTATACGGTCCCTTGATGCATAACGATAATCTCATCAGCATAGTGGGCAGCATCCTCCATACTGTGGGTAACGAGAATGGTCGATAATCCTCTCTCCTTATGAAGGGCAGCAAACATATCCATGATTTCCTTTCGGCCGCGCGGATCCAGTCCGGCTGTCGGTTCATCCAATACGATAACCTCCGGCTCCATAGCCAGAACACCAGCAATCGCTACCCGGCGCATCTGGCCGCCAGACAGGTCGAACGGTGACTTTTTCAGGATATCTTCTGAAAGGCCTACCATCTTTAATGCTTTTCTGGCCAATTCCTTCGCCTTTTCTTCAGGTACCCCAAAATTCATCGGACCGAAGCAAATATCTTTTTCCACGGTTTCTTCAAACAGCTGATGCTCAGGGAATTGAAAGACTATGCCAACCTTCTTGCGGACGGCTTTGATCGCCTTGTCTTTCTGTTTAGCCGTAACCAGCTTATCGCCAATTTGGACCTCGCCTTTTGTCGGCTTGATCAGGCCATTCAGATGCTGCAGCAAAGTTGACTTCCCAGATCCCGTATGCCCAATGATGGCGACATATTTTCCGGATTCGAATGTCAGATTAATATCATGCAATGCCCGTCTCTCGAAGGGCGAGTTCGGTTGATAGCGGTATTCTACATCTCTGAGTTCAATTTGCATAATTCTTTCACCAACTGTTCATATGATAAATTGCAATCCGAGAGAGGTATATCCTTCGCGGCTAAAGCCTTCGATAACTTAATCGAGAAGGGAATATCAAGACCGATATCAGTCAGTTCCTTATCCAACTGAAAAATTTCCGCCGGGGTTCCTTCTTTATAGACCAGTCCGTCATTCATGACAATAATGCGGTCAGCTTTCGCTGCTTCCTCCAAATCATGTGTGATTGAAACGACTGTGATCTCTTTTTCGCTCTTTAATGCCCGAACGGTCTCCAGAACCTCTTCCCTTCCTCTCGGATCCAGCATGGATGTTGCTTCATCAAGAATGATAATGCTGGGCTCAAGGGCCAGAACGGAAGCAATGGCCACTCTCTGTTTCTGGCCTCCAGAAAGATGGTGCGGCTCTTGATCAAGAAAAGCTTCCATCTTTACGCTCTTTAAAGCATGCTGCACACGGTTAACCATTATGTCCCTTGGTACACTATTGTTTTCTAAACCAAAAGCCACATCATCCTGCACAGTTGTGCCGACAAACTGGTTATCCGGATTCTGGAATACCATCCCGATTAGCTTACGGACGTCCCATACCGTTGCTTCGTTCAACACTTTTTCCATCACCCGGATTTGCCCGACCGTTGGAAAATGAAGGCCGTTCAGCAGCTTCGCAAGTGTCGACTTACCTGAGCCGTTGTGCCCAACAATTGCCAGCCATTCCCCTTCATTAATGGAGAAATTCACATCGTTCAACGCCGGTTTCTCTTGCCCCTCATAGTGGAAGGTTACATGTTCCACTTTGACTAATTCTCTGTCCACGTTTGATCCCCCTACTCTCGGCTTCTCTTTTCTCTATACTAAGCTAAACTCCAGTCGATTTCTATCTTTGTGATGCAGTATTATTTTGCTATAAAAAAACGCTGCACCCCTCCTTAAGGATCAAATCCTTAATTGAATGATAGCAGCGTTTGTTATTGCCTGTACAGGCAAAACATATTTAGCTCCCCGAATAACGGGTATGGAGGGGCGCAAAGAGCTAGACGTGAAGCATACTTCGTATGCAGCCATCGTACCACTCTGTTTGCGTATTTCCGGATTATACATGCGAATGCGATTATTCGCACTATAATCATTCTAAAAAAAGGGCCAAGAACTAGTTAGTTCTCAACTGTCCCCGCCCTTTTGAGTAATTATTATACTAGCTCGATCACTACGATTGGAGCTCCGTCTCCGCGACGTGGACCCATTTTCATGATGCGAGTGTAACCACCTTGACGTTCTGCATAACGAGGTGCGATATCGCTGAATAGTTTTTGAAGTGCGTCTTGACCAGACTCAACATCTGCAACTTCATTGCGAATGAATGCAGCTGCTTGACGGCGAGCGTGCAAGTCACCACGTTTACCAAGCGTGATCATTTTTTCCACTACAGAGCGAAGTTCTTTCGCTTTTGCTTCAGTAGTTTCGATGCGCTCGTGAACGATTAGGTCAGTTGCTAAATCGCGAAGTAACGCTTTACGTTGAGAACTAGTACGTCCTAACTTTCTGTAACCCATTTTAGAGATTCCCTCCTTTGTTGATTGTTATCTATTTGTTGTTCACTTTGATTAGTCGTCTTTTCTAAGACCTAAACCAAGTTCATCCAGTTTCGCTTTCACTTCTTCAAGTGATTTGCGACCCAGGTTACGCACTTTCATCATATCTTCTTCTGTTTTGTGAGCAAGCTCTTGAACAGTGTTGATTCCGGCACGTTTCAGGCAGTTATAAGAACGGACAGAAAGATCCAATTCCTCGATAGTCATCTCAAGGACTTTCTCTTTTTGGTCTTCTTCTTTTTCCACCATGATTTCAGCATTTTGTGCTTCGTCCGTTAAACCAACGAAGATATTCAGATGCTCTGTTAAAATCTTAGATCCAAGTGCGATTGCTTCTTTTGGACCAGTGCTTCCATCAGTCCAAACATCAAGCGTAAGTTTATCGTAATTTGTCATTTGTCCTACACGCGTATTTTCCACTTGATAGGAAACACGAGCAACAGGAGTGTAGATAGAGTCGATTGGGATCACACCGATTGGCTGATCATCGCGTTTATTTTGCTCTGCCGGAGTATAACCGCGTCCACGACGTGCTGTTAATCTCATACGCAAGTGACCGCCTTTTCCAACAGTCGCAATGTGTAGATCCGGATTAAGGATTTCAACATCACTGTCATGCGTGATATCTGCAGCAGTAATCGCCCCTTCACTCTGCACATCAATTTCCAGCGTTTTTTCTTCATCTGAATATATTTTAAGCGCAAGCTTTTTTACATTTAGAATAATGGAAGTAACATCTTCCACAACGCCTTCTATTGTTGAGAACTCATGCATCACACCATCGATTTGAATGGACGTGACAGCAGCCCCAGGAAGTGAGGATAAAAGGATACGACGCAAGGAGTTACCTAAAGTTGTACCATACCCACGCTCAAGTGGCTCGACGACGAATTTACCGTACTTGGTGTCATCGCTGATTTCAACCGTTTCGATTTTTGGTTTTTCTATTTCGATCATTAATAAACCCTCCTTCAAAACGTCAAAACCCCGGTTGGTGGACACATAAGTGTTTCAACCGAAATTCCCCATGTTATTGTTCCCGACTATGCGCAACAACAGGATTTAACCATTCTGTATTTTAGTATCATATCCCATTATAGACATAGATACAAATTCTATACAGAAAAATTAAACACGGCGACGTTTCGGTGGACGGCATCCGTTATGTGGAACTGGAGTTACGTCTTTGATGGCAGTAACTTCTAATCCAGCAGCTTGAAGTGCACGAATAGCAGCTTCACGGCCTGAACCAGGTCCTTTAACAGTAACTTCAAGAGATTTCAAACCGTGCTCCATAGAAGCTTTAGCTGCAGTTTCAGCTGCCATTTGAGCTGCGAATGGAGTAGATTTACGAGAACCTCTGAATCCTAGTGAACCTGCACTTGACCAGGAAATTGCATTTCCGTGAGTGTCAGTGATTGTCACGATTGTGTTGTTGAATGTTGAACGGATATGTGCAATCCCGTTTTCAATATTCTTTTTCACACGACGTTTACGAGTGTTTTGCTTACGAGCCATGAATAATAACCTCCTTTACTAATTATTTCTTTTTGTTAGCTACAGTACGACGAGGTCCTTTACGCGTACGAGCATTGTTTTTAGTATTTTGACCACGAACAGGTAGTCCACGACGGTGGCGAAGTCCGCGGTAGCATCCGATCTCCATCAAACGTTTGATGTTAAGGGAAACTTCACGACGAAGGTCACCTTCAACTTTCAATGAATCGATCGCTTCACGGATTTTGTTCAATTCGTCTTCAGTAAGATCACGAACGCGAGTATCTT
>JBJFHG010000052.1:0-25483 GCA_051893455.1 Bacillus sp. (in: firmicutes) | reverse complement strand
GCAACCTGGAGCCTACTTTTTCATAGGCAACAAAGTTTGCGAAAACAGCCTTTTTAATTAATATATTTTTGGCGGGGTTTGTCCTTTTCTTCTTGGGGTATGTATGATGGACTGATTTCCCATCATAATGATTGAGTGCCTATAAGATGGGGAAAGTATGAGGTAGAGAAAAAAACAAAGAGGTGATTGGATGTTAAACAAAGAGAAATACAACCCGGAAGAATTGGAAACGCTCCGAAGACTAATTAAAGATGTGGATGTTGCTATGCTCACCACTAAGACCGAAGAAGGTCTCGTTTCTCGACCGATGCAAACCCAAGAGGTCGAGTTCGACGGGGATTTGTGGTTCTTTACGAAAAAGGACACAGAGAAATATCAGGAAATCCTTCACGATACGGATGTCAATGTAGCCTATGCGGGCAAATCATATGTATCCATCCGCGGCAGGGCGGAAATCGTTAATGAAATGGATAAGAAACGCGAATTGTGGAATAAAATGTATGAAAAACTGCTGGAAACTTCCTATGACGATCCGAATGTTATCCTTATCAAGGTGAAAGCACAGGCAGCGGAGTATTGGGAAACAGGCAGCATTAAGAAAAATGTCGTGAATCTCTATAAAAAGATGACCAGAAATGAATCTGACCCTGCCAATATGAACCGAACAGTTGAATTGGAATAGGAAAAAGAGCCGCAGGGCTCTTTTTTAAAGCAATGGAGTTCTATTGAGGCATTCTGCCATTGCCTTTACCCATAAAAAGAAAGCAAGGGGTCTCCTTGCTTTCTTTATGCCGTTTATTTAGTGGATGCCGGTTTACGCACCTTAGGCAGGATTTTGCTGAGAGGCACCTTTTTCTCTGCTGTCCATGTGGCAGGGTCATTATGATCGAACTGTTCCAGGTAAGCAATGACTTCCCGGGTGATCGGTGTTGGCGTGGAAGCTCCGGCTGTCACCGCAACGCAGTCAACATCGTTGAGCCATTCTGATTTGATTTCAGAAACATCAGCGACACGATATGCTTTAGTACCGGCAATTTCTTCTGATACCTGCGCTAAACGGTTGCTATTATTGCTTCGCGGATCACCGACCACGATGAGCAGGTCGGCTTCCCCTGCCTGTTCGGCTACAGCCTCTTGGCGTGTTTGAGTCGCATTGCAGATTTCCTTATGGATTTCTGTCTGCGGGTATTTCTTCTGTACGGTTTCCATCAGCACCTGTACATCCCATTGGCTCATCGTCGTCTGGTTCGTGACGATGATTTTTTCATCAGTTAGGTCAAGTGCCTCAAGGTCCTCCAAATTCTCTACGAGATGGACGGCATGGGGGGCTACACCGACTGCTCCTTCCGGCTCCGGATGCCCTTTTTTGCCTATATAGACAATGTGGTAACCTTCCGCTGTCTTTTCCCTGATCAGGTCATGGGTTACGGTCACATCGGGGCAGGTGGCATCTATCGTGACAAGCCCTTTCTGTTTGGCGATTTCTCTGACTTCTGGAGATACACCGTGGGCGGTGAAGATCACTGTTCCGGACTTCACCTGATTAATGATTTCTGAACGATTTTTTCCGTCCAGAGTAATGATGCCGTCTTCAAGGAAGGCATCGGTCACATGAGAGTTATGGACAAGCATCCCCAAAATATAGATGGGACGCGGCAAAGTTTTATCGAGAGCGGCATTCCGCGCAATAATCATGGCATCGACCACACCGTAGCAATAGCCACGAGGGGAGATTTTAATTACTTTCATAAAGGCCTCCTTCATAATATGGCGCAAGTATACTTATCACCATTATATATAAGGAATCAACACTTTACAAAGAAGTTATTCTAGGTTTGGCATTGCTATCAAACAAATAATCTCGGCCTTGATTCCCCGTCCCGTGAAAAAGCTGATGCGGCGGCAGACTGTCTAGCCTGTGCTTCTCCCTTTTTTCCGATATGAAGGGGCTCGGTCCGGGCTGAGATGAAGCTGTCAGAGCCCGGCTGCGACGCCTGTGTCGGCTCAGGTGGCTTCTTCTCGGGCTGTTCCGGATTTCCCTGTTGCACAGCACCAGAGTGCTCTGTACCTTTCCCGTCATTTCCGCCTGTAAAGTATTTCATCACATTGGGAATCCCTTTCAGCATCGGGCCGTATTGCTGGATGAGCGGACCGAATGATTCGGCAGTCTGCAGCACTTTTTGAGTGTTGTCGAGCATCGTCGACAATGAATCCGGGTTGGTCAGAGCCTGCAGAATTCCCCCTCTCGTTTCTGATTGAGATGCTGCCGTTTTGTTCCTTTGGCTATTGGAAGGCAACGAAAACATGGACGCTGCGGTCGGCGGGGTGCCGGATTGTTGCTTCGGCTTTCTCTTTAGTTTCGAAAGCAGTCCGCCCTCTTCTTTGTCTTGGGGTGCCGATTGTCTGCTTTTACTGTTTTTAAATAATTTTTTTTGTTTCCGTTGCCCTTGCCTGGCATAATCCGGTGGGAAAGTGGCCGGCATCGGACCGTGCTGGTATGGAAACTGCTGGTTATGATGCTGAGGAACAGGCTGTCTTCGGGCCGGCATCATGGCTTGGTCCTGAGGCATGCTCATATACTGTTGGTTATGGCTTTGGGGAGGAGAGTATCGGGGCTGTTCGGGTTGGTAATGATGATGAGGATGGTAGCCGTTCATAAGCATATCTCCCTCCTATATTAATACTTGATTCATTGGATAGGGTATGCGCCATTGAAACAATCGGTTCATAAATGATACAGAATAAAAAGAATTTTCATAATGCGGTTGGAATTGTTGAGTAATAGGCATAAAGAGGGTAAGATAAGACAAGCAAGTAACTGTTGGAAGAACAGATAACTAAGGAGTATTCAGACATGTCAAACCAATTCGAAAGATTTTCCTTTCATCCATATATTTTGAAAGCTATCCAAGAACGGGGATTCAAAGCCCCTACAGATATTCAGGAGCGCGTCATTCCTGCGACTTTGAACGGAACAAGCATTATCGGTCAATCCCAGACAGGGACAGGAAAGACACATGCATACCTTCTGCCGCTCATGAACAAGCTGACCGTCAAAAACGAAGTGCAGGCAATCATCGCTGCGCCTACCCGTGAGCTTGCGGACCAAATCTATAAAGAGGCATTGAAGATAGCGGAACATTTTCCGGAAGATAACCAGATTCAGATCCGGTTGTTCATCGGTGGGACCGATAAACAGCGGACAATCGATAAACTGAAGAATCAACCGCAGCTTGTCATTGGTACGCCAGGCCGGATTAAGGACCTGGTTAGTTCCAATGCATTGCATGTACACACTGCACAAATGATTGTCGTCGATGAAGCGGATATGATTCTCGACATGGGATTCATCGAAGATGTCGATTATGTCGCTGCCCGCATGGAGGAAAAGCTGCAAATGCTCGTCTTCTCTGCGACCATACCGGAAAAGTTGAAGCCGTTTTTACAAAAGTATATGGAAAATCCGCGCTATTATCAGGTCGATCCGAAGCAAGTGACGGCCCAAAAGATTGACCATATCTTGGTGCCATTGCGCCATCGGGATAAGAATAAGTTGGTTTACGATATCGTTACAGCCTTCAATCCGTATCTTGCGCTTATTTTCACGAACACGAAGCAAACGGCTGATTCTGTTGCCGATATGCTGAACCAAAGAGGTCTGAAGGTAGGGAGGCTGCATGGCAACCTGTCTCCGCGTGAGCGCAGGAAAATGATGAAACAAATCAATAATCTCGAATTCCAATATGTAGTCGCAACGGATCTGGCGGCGCGCGGAATCGATATTGAAGGCGTCAGCCACGTGATAAACTATGAACTGCCATCTGACCTTGATTTTTATGTTCACCGTACAGGACGTACGGCTAGGGCAGGTTATTCCGGCATTGCGCTGACAATTTATGACCTTCCAGATGAGGATGCACTGAACCGCATCGAGAAGATGGGCGTGTCTTTCATTAATAAGGATTTCGTCAATGGGGAATTCATCGAGATTGATGACCGTAACAGACGGACAAAACGGAAAAAACAAAAAGAAGAGCTAGATCTGAAAGCGAAACAGATTTTGAAGAAACCAAATAAAGTAAAGCCTGGTTATAAGAAGAAGCAGCAATGGGAACTGGATGCGCACAAAAAACGCCAGCGCCGCCTAGATGCCAGAAAAAAGAAAAAGTAATCAGTCACATATAAAGGGGAAATGGATATGTTGAAAATCGGATCCCATGTGTCCATGAACGGTAAGAAAATGCTTTTGGGGGCAAGTGAGGAAGCAGCCTCATACGGGGCGAATACATTCATGATTTATACAGGTGCCCCGCAAAATACGCGACGCAAACCAATAGAAGAACTGAATATTAAAGCAGGTCGGCTTCATATGGAAGAAAATGCAATGACGGATATCGTCGTCCATGCTCCGTATATCATCAATATCGGGAATTCAGTAAAGCCTGAAACATTCCAGCTTGGAGTCGACTTCCTGCGTTCTGAAATAGAGCGTACGGAAGCGCTTGGATCCAACCAGATCGTCCTTCATCCGGGTGCCCACGTCGGTGCTGGGTCCGAGGTGGGAATCCGCAAAATCATCGAAGGATTGAATGAGGTACTCACATCCAATGAAGGGGCGCAGATTGCGCTGGAAACAATGGCAGGCAAAGGATCGGAATGCGGCAGAAGTTTTGAGGAACTGGCGATGATCATCGATGGAGTGACTCATAATGACCGATTATCTGTATGTTTTGATACTTGCCATACCCATGATGCCGGGTATGATATTGTAGGTGACTTTGATGGGGTATTGAATGAGTTCGATAAAATCATCGGAATCGATCGCATTAAGGTTCTTCATATTAATGACAGTAAGAATGAACGGGGCGCAGGTAAAGACCGCCATGAAAATATCGGTTTCGGTTATATCGGTTTTGAGGCATTGCATAAGATCGTCCATCACCCGCAGTTGACGGACGTGCCGAAGATCTTGGAAACGCCATATGTCGGAACCGACAAGAACAATAAGAAAGCCCCGTATAAACATGAGATAGAGATGCTGAAGCAAGGAGTCTTTAATGATAAACTGCGGGATTTGCTTATCCATTCATGACCATAAGTTGATGTCTTTTTAGAAGCAAAGGAAGTACACAACAAAAGCATTTGCCAAAAAACAACACCTTGTCCTTTCTGATCTGACCCAAGAAAGTTAGACAAATATTGTTAGGCTACTTTGAGGACCTGAGTCCGGTATTCCACCGGGCTCAGGTCTTTTAATTTGGCCTTCATTCGTTTGTGATTATAATAATGAATATAGTCCGCCAGTTCCCTCTCAAAATGCTCCATACTCTCAAATTCTTGGAGATAGAGAAGCTCAGACTTCAATAAGCCAAAGAAGTTTTCAATAACTGCGTTATCCAGGCAATTTCCTTTCTGGGACATGCTTCAGGTAATTCTATAGTGATCCCCCTTAGCATTCCTGGAGAAGAGATATTAAAAGTCGCAGCTGCTTCAATGGAGGAAGCCCCCGTTTCGTTCATATAAGTAAGTACATCCATTTGAAACGTGGCAGGATAGTTTGTATAGGATTTAAGAAAAGCCTCTGGTCCTTGCTCTTCATAGAGTCTAATCCATTCACTTAAAAACGACTCGTGTTACTCCTACACTTTCCGCAATATCCTTCGTGGATTCAAACCCCTTTACATATCTTATAACCGCTTGAATCAGCATTTAATAAGCCATATAAAAAACGCCCCTTAAAAGTTAGATTGGTGTCTAACTTTTAAGGGGCAGTTCATTCCAGGTGTTGTTTTTTTATCCGATACGCATGTTTACAGGAATGATTATGCCTGTCAGGGTGATGATATATGTATGAAACAATATGACAGAAGGGTGGAAACCATGGAAGATATAGTTGTTTTGGTAGAGGAATACCGCGGCGAACTCGTAGAAAACAGGCAACTGGGGATTGTTTGCGGCACAGATTGCGATGGGGTCCTGTTTCAGGCCGGTGACATCAGTCAATATGTATACTTGCGGTCGGCTGCCAAGCCAGTTCAGGCGATTTCCTTTTTTATGGCTGGCATCAGGGAAGCCTTTCAATTATCTCCTGAGGAAGCAGCGCTCTGCATCAGTTCCCATCATGGTGAAAAGCAGCATGTCCGCCATCTGGAGAGTTTAATGAGCAAATTGTCGGTATCCGAGAAGGATTTATATTGTCCGCCCGCATACCCCAAAAATAAGCAGGCGAGAGAGGAAGTAATCAAACGGGGGATAGGCGCGAAGAAGCTATTCCATAATTGTTCGGGGAAACATTTAGGGATGATCGCAACTTGTAAAAAGATGGGATACCCGTTAGAAGGGTATTGGAAGCCGGAACATCCTTTGCAGATAGAAATAACCGGTTTGCTTGCGGAATTGGCTGAGATGCCGATTATGGATGTAAGAACGGGCATCGATGGCTGTGGTTTGCCTGTAATGGCCATTCCTTTGGAAAGTCTGGCTGTCCTCAGCAGGAATCTTGCCTCCCCTGACTTGATCAATGACCAGGAGGTACAGAAGGCGGCCAAGCAGGTTACTTCCCTCATGAACGAATATCATACATTGATTTCATCCGCTAAGCATGTAAATGCCCTGTTATTGGCGGATCAGAATATAGTTGCCAAAAGCGGCATGGACGGCGTTCTAGTTGTGGGACTGAAAAAGGAGAGAGTCGGAATCGCCATCAAGATCATTAACGGCTCAGACACAAGAATTCCTCAGGTCATATCAGCAATCCTGAAAAAAATGAACTATGAAAATGAGGAAACGATGTCATCCCTTGATACAGTCTATCCATTAACGATTGTGAATGACCGGAATGAACGGGTCGGTCATATGCTAGTGAAGCTTGTCCTTGATCGGTAGCTGAGACTGCCGGTCAAGGCAGCCCAGACAGGACCGATTCGGGATTATCTGCCGGTCATGGACAGAAAAAGCTGCTCGATCTGCATGGCCCGCTGACTGCCCACAATTCCCGTCAGTTGCTGTACAATCATCCTTCTCTGTTCAGGATGAAATAGGTTGTAGTTCTTCCCTCTGATCATGTATGCAATTTGTTCCGCCTCTTGAGTAGTAAGAGCAATTCCGTATTGTCTTGCTAGCCCCATCAATTCATGGCTGTTGATGCTGTTCAATTTCATGTTGATGATATTCTCCAGGAATTTCACATTATCCCCCCTCCCATCTAACATATGACCAGGAATAGGAAGAGTGAACATCAATTTTGCTGCATCCTATCAACTTTACATCTACCTTCAAAAAGGGTATACTACGAAAAGTAAATCGTAATGATTCTTAAAATGGGTGGTATAATGGACACAATCATAAAATTAGAAGATATCTCGTACCGCTATTCAAAAGAAAAGGTACTTGAACATATAAGTCTGTCGATCCCTAAAGGCGCCTTTTTGGCCATTGTCGGTCCGAACGGTTCAGGGAAATCCACGCTGCTCAAATTGATTTTGGGCCTTCTGAAAGTTCAGGAAGGTTCAATCGAGCTTTTCGGCACGCGTATCCAGAATTTCAAGGAATGGGATCGAATCGGATATGTATCCCAAAAGGCCAACTCCTTCAATAGCGGTTTTCCCGCTACAGTATCTGAGGTGGTCATGAGCGGACTGACGAAAAAAATCGGACTATTCCACTTTGCCAAAAAGACAGACCATACGAAGGTCGAAAAGGCTTTGGCGGCAGTCGGGATGACCGAATTCGCCAAAAGGAACATCGGAGAGCTGTCCGGGGGCCAGCAACAGCGTGTCTTTATAGCACGCGCCCTTGTCAGCGATCCGGAATTGCTGATTCTTGATGAGCCGACAGTCGGTGTCGATGCAGCCAATGAAATTCAGTTCTATAAAATGGTCGGGCATCTGAATAAGGATTTGGGAATCACCATGATGCTTGTGACACATGACCTGGAAGCCGTAAAAGACCGTGTCACACATGTGGCCTGTCTTAACAAGCATCTCCATTTTCATGGTGATACGAACGCCTATCAGCAACTATCAGATGTCGAGCTATCCTGTTTTCATGGTACAGATGGCCGCAAGAAATAAATTTTAAAGATGTAATACATTATGGAGGCTTCCGATGATTTCTGGGTTATTACAATATCAATTTCTACAAAATGCTTTTATTACGGGCATCATCATCGGCGCCATCGCGCCCTTGCTTGGTGTATTTGTGGTTGTCCGCAGACAGTCTTTGATTGCCGATGCTCTGAGTCATGTGACATTGGCAGGTATTGCATTCAGTCTGTTTCTGGAGAAGAAATTTTTTGCCGTCTGGGGAGGCATCAATCCGCTGTATATGGGCATGACCTTCTCAGTAATCGGCTCCTTATTCATAGAGCGGTTGCGAGCTGTTTACAAACACTACCAGGATTTAGCGATCCCGATTATCCTATCGGGGGGGATCGGTGTGACGGTCATTTTTATCTCCTTGGCGGATGGCTTCAACAGCGATTTGTACGGGTATTTGTTCGGCAGTGTAAGCGCAGTGTCCCGCAATGATATGTGGACGATTGTCGTTGTCGCCATTGTTGTGCTGGCTGCTATTGTTATCCTATACAAGGAATTGTTCCTTCTCAGTTTTGATGAAGAACATGCCAAAGCGTCCGGTCTGCCGGCTAAGTATATCCACTTTGTATTTATTGTCATGGTTGCACTCGTCATTGCCTCTTCAATGAGGATTGTCGGTGTATTGCTGGTATCGGCTCTCATGACACTTCCGGTGGCAGCAGGTATGCGTTTTGCGAATGGATTCAAGCAACTGATTGCCTATGCGGTTATTTTCGGGGAAATATCGGTTGTCGGAGGGCTTATCTCCTCCTTCTATCTTGATTTGGCTCCTGGCGGAACGATTGTCATGATTGCCATAGTCATACTGTTGATATCCATTAGTATTAAGAAAGTAACGTCAAGGTGAAGCAATCCTTCTTACGGCAGGAGTTGATTTTTAATGAGAGTTGAAGAAGCACTTGAACTGTTGAAAAGCAGGGGATATAAGTATACAGGCAAGAGAGAGGAAATGCTGCAGCTGTTTGCGGAGAACGATAAATACCTCACGGCGAAGGATGTCCTTGAGCGGATGAGAGACCAATATCCGGGCATGAGTTTTGATACTATCTACCGCAACCTTTCGTTGTTTGTGGAACTGGAAATCTGCGAAATGACCGAGCTTTCCGGCGAGAAGCATTTCCGTTTCACATGTACACATAATCACCATCATCACCATTTCATCTGTCTGGATTGCGGGAAGACAAAAGAAATCAAAACATGCCCGATGAAGGATGTATCCGAAGATCTGCGTGATTATGGAATTTCCGGGCATAAATTTGAGATTTATGGAAAATGTCCGAGCTGTCAGGAAAGAGCTATTCTTTAATGGGTTAGCCAAAAGGGCCGCTTGCCATAGTTCACCAAGGAACTGTTTTCCTTAGTTAAACAAGAGGGCCGGTGAAAAAATACATGTACACCCTTTTGGAAAGTGAGGCGGCATTCATGAAAGAAAAGCCGAACATTGATGAGGCCCGACAAAGTCACGCAGAGGAGACAGCCGCAGAATTTGCGGACTTCCCATCTGTCCGGTACGATCGCCATCGATTGATCAGGCAGAACCGAAATAGTGCCAGAGTCATTGGCATCGTTGCATTGGTGCTATCAATCCTTGCTATATTAGGGATGCCATTTTTGTTGGGAAGCGCCGGTATTATCATCGGCTTTATTGCTCTGCGTAATGAGGAAATCACCCTTGGCTCCTGGGCAATCAGCATCGGTTCCCTGTCACTCATATTGGGTGTATTAATGAGGCCTCTATTGCTGTCTGTTTGAGGTATTGTGTAACCAAAAAAGGAAATCGCTCAGGCGATCTCCTTTTTTGGTTTTACTGATTTAATTCGTCGTTTCCAGTTCTTCCTTGGCTTTTTTCTCGAAATATTCTTGGGCGATTTGGTCGATTTCTTTTTTCAGTTCTTCCACCATAATTTCCTCAGGTACTTTCCGGACGATTTTGCCCTTGCGGAACAGCAACCCTTCGCCCCGTGCTCCAGCAATCCCGATATCGGCTTCCCTAGCCTCTCCAGGGCCATTAACTGCACAGCCAAGCACAGCGACTTTAATAGGCGCTTTAATTTTGCTGATATATTCCTCGACTTCATTGGCGATGCTAATCAAGTCGATTTCGATTCTACCGCAGGTCGGGCAAGAGATAAGTGTTGCTGCATTGGACGCCAATCCGAATGACTTGAGCAATTCTCTCGCTACTTTGACCTCCTCCACTGGATCAGCGCTTAAGGATATACGCAGCGTATTCCCAATCCCTTTGTGAAGGATTGCTCCAAGGCCGGCAGCACTTTTCACTGTTCCAGCGAATAGAGTACCGGATTCTGTAATGCCGAGATGAAGCGGGTAAGAAAAGGCTTTAGCCGCTTTTTCGTATGCTTCGATCGCCAGGTTGACGTCGGATGCCTTCATCGAAACAATAATGTCATGGAAATCAAGGTCTTCCAGGATTTTTATATGGTGCAGAGCACTCTCTACCATACCGTCAGCTGTCGGATATCCATACTTATCGAGTATCCGTTTCTCGAGCGATCCGGCATTCACACCGATACGAATTGGGATGTTTTTGGCTTTGGCGGCATTGACGACCGCTTCAACTTTTTCGCGGCGACCGATGTTCCCGGGGTTGATCCGGATTTTGTCCGCCCCCCCTTCGATTGCCTTCAGTGCCAGTTTATAATCAAAATGTATATCGACAACGAGTGGGATGTTTATCCGTTTCTTAATCTCGCTTATCGCATTTGCTGCTCTTTCATCCGGACAAGCCACACGGACAATTTGACAGCCGGCTTCCTCCAAACGCTTAATTTCGGCAACGGTTGCCTCGACATCATGCGTTTTTGTGGTTGTCATACTCTGTATGAACAGTTCATTGCTTCCGCCGATGGTCAGGTTACCTACTTTGACAGGTCGCGTATTTGAACGGTGTATTATTTCACTCACGTGATATTCTCTCCTTTTATACATTCCGTGCAAGATCCCGGATGGACTAAGGTCCGAACGGAGTACCGGGAAATGTGTTGGAAAGCAGTTATTCCATTATTGAAACTGTAAACAACACTATTGTATCAATCATAGCCTGATTTTGACAACAATTTCAGATAGGGCATGAGCCTGATTGTTATGAACCAAGGGCAGATATTACTTATAGGTAGGGAATTTATAGCTTTTTCCAATGATCAGCATATGCGGAGATGCGTCGTTATTTAATTGATTAAAATCAGCGATGATGATTTCAATCGGCCGACCCAATTGTCCATCGTGTTCCTCCATGATAGACAGAAGCGTGTCCCCAGGCTGTACCTCTTCTTCGAAAAACGGGATATTAGGGATTTCTTGATCTGTTGTTGACACTTCTACGGATTTGTCCGCTGTTTCCCTTTGTTCAGGCAACGTGCCTGTCGTAACGTCGTAATAGGCGGAGTAGGCTGTGATCACAATCAGAATGAGTGCAAGTATTTTTTTCTTCATCGGTTCCCCCAACTTTGGAAGAAGCCTGCATGTAGGAATAGGATGATCCGTATGGCTCCTTTTTGACTTTACTTTATTGTATGCGGGCTTGTTTCGGATATGCCGAAAAGTGGGCACTTTTCTTTTGTAATCCCATAAAAAAGCCGCCCGGTCATATATTTGCGGGCAGCTGGTTGCTATGCTTTCTTTTGTTTTGGCTTCGGTATTTCTTTTAAAGTCAGATATAGAAGTGTGAATGTAACGCCCCAGTTTACAAGTGAAGCAGCAATCACCGATACCTGCAGGAAATCCATTATGGTGAAGAAGAGTGTCGGGAGGGTGGTGCAGTAGGCCACCATCCGGAAAAAGTGCCGGTATTGCAATTTTGGATAGTAGTATCCGGCGAGCAGTTTGGCAATCAATGCCATGACCAGAACCTCGATGAATTTCAGGGCGGCAGCAAAAATGAAAATGGTGATGCACCATATGGCAATGACGATAGCCATCACTTCATTTGCTTGTCCGAGAAAGGATTTAAGATCTTGGTCGGTGATGGTGAAACCATTCAGGGCATCGTATGGCTGTACCTGTGCCTGCCCATTCGATACAAGGACTAACTCCTGCTTGAGAAGGGCAAGCGCATTTTTCGAGGATACTTCTACGTCGTTCGCGGTTAATTCGCCATTAGGATCAAAGAAAATATCGAATGTCTTGCCTTTATACTTGATAGGTTCCTGAATGTCTGCCTCTGTACGCAAGGCGTCATCCGTGATGGTGAATGCCGGAATTTCATTTTCCAACGCTACCTTCATGGATTGGAATCCTTCCTTAATGTTCAGGGAGGTATAGATAAAGGTCGGCAAAGTTGAAATCAATACCAAGAGGAATATGTACAGAATTGTTTTTCCGATTCCTTGGAATCGGGTCTTGGCGATTTCTTTGGGGGCATATAAACTGACCCAAAACTGTTTGAATATGTTCATAATACTATGTCAGCACCTTATCATTAAATTCAGTTAATAATGTATTGCAGTAAATATTGTAACGTGCCGCGATGATAAATACAATCTTTCATTCTCTCTTGGGACATATTGATTTACTTTGTTTATGTTGATTAACGATAATGTATTTAGGCATCTGTCATTTTACAGGCACAGGAAGTGTAAAGAAAAGGGGAAATAGAATGGAAGTTCTGTATTGGGTCTTAATCGCATCATTATTTCTGATCGGTTTCATCGGGCTTGTGTACCCGATTATTCCGAGTGTCCTATTTATTATCGGAGGGATGGTGCTCTATGGCATTTTATTCGATTTCGAACAGTTGGGTTTGTTTTTTTGGATCATCCAGGGGATGTTTGTCCTCCTGCTGCTCTTCGCGGACTATGTTTCCAATCTCATCGGTGTTAAGAGGTTCGGCGGCACAAAAGCCGGTATGTGGGGCAGCACGGTAGGGCTTTTGGCCGGCCCCTTTGTGATCCCGGTGTTCGGGATTCTAATCGGGCCGTTTGTCGGTGCCGTGGCAGCTGAATTGATCGTCCATCGACGCAGTCTATGGGATTCTGTTAAGGTGGGACTTGGATCTTTAATAGGTTTCATCACAAGCGCCGTGACGAAATTTGTAATCCAGGCTCTCATGATCGGCTATTTTCTGTTTGAAGTTTTGTAGTGCTGATGAAAGCACTCTCTGAGAAACAGCGGTCCTGAAGGCTTAACAGTTGATGCAATTAGAAAACTTTGTTAATCTCGAATTAACAGGATAAAAGGTTTACTTGCCCTTTTACCCGTAAAAAAACTTGTTGTAGGAGGAGATTTTGTTATGTCATTTAAATTACCGGAATTGCCATACGGATATGATGCTCTTGAGCCGTATATTGACAAAGAAACGATGAATATCCATCATACAAAACATCATAATACGTATGTGACGAACTTAAATAACGCTTTGGAGGGCAATCAGGAATTACAGGCGAAAAGCATTGAAGATTTGGTGGCGAACCTTGACGCTGTGCCTGAATCCATTCGTACAGCTGTACGCAATAACGGCGGAGGCCATGCAAACCACTCCCTATTTTGGCAATTATTGTCCCCTGAGGGTGGCGGAGAGCCAAAAGGCGCCGTAGCAGAAGCAATCAACTCTGAATTTGGGAGCTTCGATCAATTCAAGGAAAACTTCGCTAAAGCAGCGACTACACGTTTCGGCTCCGGTTGGGCTTGGCTTGTCGTGAACAACGGCAAATTGGAGATCACAAGCACTCCTAACCAGGATTCCCCGCTATCTGAAGGGAAAACTCCGATTCTTGGACTAGACGTCTGGGAGCATGCTTACTACTTGAAATACCAAAACAAACGTCCGGAATACATCGCGAACTTCTGGAATGTTGTGAACTGGGACGAAGTGGAAAAACGTTATCAAGAAGCAAAATAATGTGCAAAAAGGAATCCCAAAAAGGGGTTCCTTTTTTATTGGAACCATCTTTGATTTTCAGTTGCTACATTATGCAGCCGTACCCATATCCGACTTTCTTGGGAAAATCCGTATAGCGGCCGATGCTTTTTCAAAAGCTAAACCCATATAAAAGGAGAGTCGGATATGAAGATAAAAAAACTGATCGGGGATGTCCCGCTTAACAGGGACTTGACTTTACTGTTGGCTATAGGCGGCCTGTACAGCATTAGTGTTGCCTTGTCCAACACATTTGTGAATGTCTACATCTGGAAGCAGAGCGGCCATTTCTATGATATTGGACTGTATAATTTGTACATTGTCCTATTTCAGCCGCTTACTTTTTACATATCGGGCAGGATGACTAAGCTGATTGACCGGGTCATCGTCTTTAGGATCGGCGTTGCCTGTTTGACATTCTTTTATTTCTTCGTCCTGTTTGCGGGGGACAAGGCAGTTGATCTTATTTTTTATTTAGGCGCCATTCAAGGGGTTGGCTATGGGTTTTATTGGCTCGCCTATAATGTATTGACTTTTGAAATCACAGAGCCGGAAAATCGGGATTTCTTTAACGGCTTTTTGGGAATCCTTTCATCATTCGGGGGAATGATAGGGCCGTTTTTGGCGGGTTATATTATTTCGCATATGGCGGGGAACAATGGATACACCATCATTTTTACGATTTCCCTGCTTTTATTTGCTGTTGCGGTTGTCCTCAGTTTCCTTATCGGCAAAAGGCCAGCCCCGGGGAAATTTCATTTTTGGCGTATCTTCGCTGAACGGAAACGGAACCGCAATTGGTCTCTTATTACAACTGCCCATATTTTTCAGGGTCTTCGTGAAGGGGTTTTTGTGTTTATTGTTTCCCTATTTGTTTACATATCGACGGGATCTGAACTGGCGTTAGGCACATTCGGTTTGATCAATGCAGGCGTCGGCATGCTCATGTATTACCTGGCGGCCCGCTTCATAAAAAAACAATGGAGGAACGCGGCGGTTCTGATCGGGGGTATCGGTCTATTTTTGTCGGTGTTCCTGCTTGTCTTTCAAGTCTCCTTTACGACTTTGATTCTGTACGGAATCTGCAGCGCAATATTTTTCCCGATCCTTCTCGTTCCCTATATTTCTGTTACATATGATGTAATCGGGAAGAGCTGGAAGGCCGCTGAGATGAGGGTGGAGTACATAGCTGTGCGAGATGTCTTCCTGAACAGCGGAAGAACCATATCGATTGCTATTTTCCTCGCGGTGATCAGCTGCTTTGATATAGAGACAAGTCTCTCCTGGCTCCTGATCATTTTGGGATCAGCACAATGCTTTATTTATGTTTGTCTGAAACGTATTCGGCTGTAGACCCTGTTTGTTGTGAAATTATGTATTTTTCTAGATAATTGTATGTGAATTCTATACAATAGGAAAAGGTGAAAGATTCACTATATGATTTCACAAAAGGGGTGTGGAGGAAGATTGAGGAAGGGAAAAGACAAGAAAAAGAAAAAGAAGACGCACATTCCTTTTCGCATGAATATGTTGTTTTTCATTGTCTTTATGTTGTTTTCCGTTTTGATATTTCGGTTAGGGTATGTCCAAATCGTTCACGGGGATGATTACAGGCGTGAGCAGGAAAGGACGGAGGATGTGACCGTCAGCAATACGGTGCCAAGGGGAAAGATGTTGGACAGGAACCTGAAGCCGATTGTCGATAATTCTCAGATGGAAACAATCACGTTCACCCGTTTTCAAAATACGAAGCAAGAGGAAATGATAGAAACGGCAGAAAAGCTGGCCCAATTAATTGACATGAGCGAGAGCAAAGTCACTGAGCGGGACAAGAAGGATTTCTGGATTCTGCTTAATGGGAAAAAAGCAAAGAAGAAAATTACAGACGCCGAGCAGAAGAAATTCAAGGACGGCGATTTAGAGGATAAAGATCTTTATAAGCTTCAGCTCGACCGCATCACGGAAGAAGAGCTTGAACAAGACCTGACAGCCGATGATCTGGAGGTTCTGGCGATTTACAGGGAAATGGCGGCTGCCAAGTCTTTGACACCTGTCAAAATCAAAAGCAACGGGGTCACTGCAGAAGAGGTGGCAAGAGTGAGTGAAAATCTCGAGAACCTTCCGGGGATCGATGTCATGACGGATTGGGAGAGGGATTATCTATTCGGCAGCACGCTGAGTTCTGTCCTTGGCAAGGTGACGTCATCAGATGAAGGGATTCCTGCAGAGAAGCTGAAGCACTATCAATCAAAGGGCTACAGCAACAACGATAGAATCGGGGTCAGCTATCTGGAGATGGAGTATGAGGATGTCCTCCGCGGCGAAAAGGCAAAAGTGAAGAACATTACCGATAAATCCGGAGCCATATTGGAAACAATTCCGGTAACGGAAGGGAAGAGCGGCAATGATCTTATCCTCAGCTTCGATATGGATCTTCAGATCGCTGTTGAAGAAATTATCGAAAAGCAGCTGAAGGAGAAGAAAAGGTTCGGGAACACTTATTTGCTGGACCGTGCCTATGTGGTGCTGATGGATCCGAACACCGGTGAAGTCTTGTCCATGGCCGGCAAACAATATGTAGTGGAAGATGGAAAAGTAAAAATAATGGACCATGCGCTCGGCAATATTACCTCCGCTTTCACGATGGGATCCGTCGTCAAGGGGGCAACGGTATTGGCCGGCCTGGATACTGGAGTCAATACTCCGGCCACTTCGTATTATGATACCCCAATGAATTTAAGAGGAGGGGTAACGAAAAGCTCATGGAAGCCGTTAGGGACTGTGGATGCGAGACGGGCTTTGGAGCAGTCCTCCAACATCTACATGTATCATACAGCGATCAAATTGGGCGGAACAAACTATGTGAGGAATGGCGGCCTGAGTTATAATATCCCAGAATTATTTGAGACGATGCGCTACTATTATAGCCAGTTTGGATTGGGCATCAGGACAGGTATAGATCTCCCGAATGAAATGGTTGGGTTCAAAGGCCCGAATCCAGACAATCCTGGGTTGGCTTTGGATATGGCAATCGGGCAATATGATATGTACACGCCGATGCAGCTGGCCCAATACGTATCGACTATCGCAAACGGAGGCAAAAGAGTCCAGCCGCGCGTCGTTAAGGAAATCAGGGAGCCGTCCAATGATCCGGAAACATTGGGGGCTATCAAGCAGGAATTTGGGCCGCGTGTCTATAATACACTCAGCATGAAAGATAGCGATATCCAAGTGGCGCAGGAAGGATTCAGACGAGTAATGACACGGGGAACAGCATCCGGGAAATTCTCCGGCAAGAAATACAATCCAGCCGGCAAGACGGGGACAGCCCAGGCGTTTTATGATGGACCGAAGGAAGGATACCGGATGGCGGAAACAACCAACACGACGTTGGTTGCTTATGCGCCATCCGAGAAGCCTGAAGTCGCCATGTCTGTCGTCGTACCATGGGCATATCAAGGAAATTCCCACTACATGGCGCAAGATATCGGAGAAGCGGTCTTGGATACGTACTTTAAATTGAAGGAAAAACGTATTGAAAAGTCTGATGAAGATTTGTCTGAGGAAGAAGGAACTGAATAAGGCTTCCAAAAAGGCAGACCGAACAATGGTCTGCCTTTTTTTGATGTCTTATCATGATGAAGTCCTCACTTTGCCCTTCACACTTGAAGTAAGAGTCTATTTAATCATCTGCAACCTGCGTTTCAGGTCGCATCCTGGCCGTATGCGTCGTTGATGAGGCGACGACCTGCTGTTTTGGTTTCAGGATGAAAAACATAGAAGGATAAGGTTCACAAAGTGTAAACTGATAATAGGGAGATTCGACAACGGGAGTGTGAGTGTATATAATGAAAATTTTGATTATTGAGGATGCCCAAAGCCTTCGGAATGAACTGAAATTATTTTTGGGCAACTACGGCTACGAGGTGGAAGCGCCGGATGATTTCCGGAATGTGCTTGATCATGTGACGGATGACATTCATTTGGTTTTATTGGATATTAATCTGCCGGTTTATGACGGATTTTATCTATGCCGGGAAATCCGCAAGGTGTCACAAGTACCCATCATCATCGTTACGAGCCGTGATACGGAGATGGATGAGCTGATGAGCATAAGTATCGGAGCAGATGATTTTGTGGCAAAGCCATACAATACGCAAATCCTGTTGGCCAGGATTGAAAGCGTGCTGAGAAGGACGTATGCCCGCAGTGCCGATCCGGAGGTCCTTTCATATAAAAATCTGAAATTATTCTTATCGAACGGGACAATATCGTATAAGGGCTGTGAAGAGGAATTGACGAAAAACGAATTCAAGATTCTTCATTACCTGATGAAACAGCAAGGGAAAATCATTCCCCGGGAAGAATTAATGGAACATCTATGGTCATCTGACCTGTTTGTGGATGACAATACTCTCTCAGTAAACATTACCCGCCTCCGGAAAAAAATTGAAGCAACTGGGATGGACAACCCGATTGAGGCAAGACGCGGAATGGGGTATATCCTCGAATGAGCTGGAGGGACTATGCCAAAGAGAGAGGGTTGTTCTTGGGAGTGAATATTTTTCTGTTCATCTTGTTGGCCGGCTTTTTGCTGCTGATCCGGACGGAGCCCGTCTTTATAGGTTTAACCGGGTTCGTCTGGTTTACTCCGCTGCTTGTGTCTTATTGCCTGGATTACGTGAAGCGCAAGAAGTATCTGAATAAGCTTGAGGAGACCTTTAACGCGCTCGATCAGAAATATTTACTGACCGAGGTAGTGGAAGAGCCGGATTATGTGGAAGGCCAGGCATTTTTCGAATTGATGAAGTCTACAAACAAACAAATGCATGAATATGTGAACACATACAAAAAGCAACAGATGGAATACCGTGAGTATATTGAAGCATGGGTGCATGAAATCAAGACGCCGATCGCCACAGGCAAACTGATGATTGAAAACCAGCGGAGCAGCCTGACGAAGGCTCTACAGATCGAATTGGAAGCAATCGAGGGATACGTGGACCAGGCATTGTATTATGCGCGCAGCAACAGCGCCAATAAGGATTATATCGTAAAAGAATTCTCCCTGAAAGAATGCCTGAATAATTGCATCAAAAAAAATGCAAGGTCGTTCATCGACAATAAGATCCGGCTGGATATGCCGGAAGAGGACGCTATGATTTATAGTGATCAGAAATGGGTCGAGTTCATCATCAATCAGATCCTTGTCAATAGCATAAATTATCGCTGCAGAGATGATTGCCCGGAAATCGGCATCCGGATCGTCAAGCATGACTATAATATTGAACTTCTCATAAAAGACAATGGAATCGGCATCAATGAGAAGGATGTGGGCCGGGTCTTTGAAAAAGGCTTCACCGGCGAGAACGGCCGTACCCTTAAAAAAGCGACAGGCATGGGACTTTATATATGCAAAACGCTGGCGAATAAACTGCATCTGGGACTCTCCATCCAATCAGAAAAGGGCAAAGGCACAGCTGTCTACATACGGTTCCCAAAGAGTAAGTTGATATTGTTGGAGTCTTGAGAGAGATTTTTTTCTGATTCAAGCCGCTATCATTTCTTACGTTTTTGTAAGGCTTCTGAAATGTAAATCGATATGGCGGGCAGAAAAAGGGGGATATACTGGACCTATAGCAAGAAAGGGAGGTATACCAAAATGACTGATGCTCTTTTGGAAGTGAAACATATAGAGAAGTACTACGGCAATAAGGGAAATGTGACGAAAGCCATTGATTCGATCAGTTTTGAAGTCGGAAAAGGCGAATTCGTCGGGATTATGGGCCAATCCGGTAGCGGCAAGACTACCTTGCTAAATTGCATATCAACAATTGACACTGTGACAACTGGTGAAATCATCATCAATGGGGAGGACGTAACGAAGCTGAAAGGGCATAAGCTTGAGAAATTTCGCCGGGATGAACTAGGCTTTATCTTTCAGGATTTTAACTTGCTCGATACGCTTACGGCTTTTGAGAACATTGCAATCGCCCTTACGATTCAGGGGTGCAAGCCATCAGAAATCACGAAGCAGGTTGAAGATGTGGCTGCCAAGCTGGAAGTCACTCAAGTGTTAAATAAATACCCTTATGAAATGTCAGGAGGGCAGAAGCAACGTGTAGCCTCCGCCCGTGCGATCGTCACAAACCCGAGCCTGGTTTTGGCGGATGAGCCGACGGGCGCGCTCGATTCCAGATCCTCGCGGTTGTTGTTGGATTCATTCGGAAAGATGAATAAGGATTTCCAGGCAACCATTCTAATGGTGACGCATGATGCGTTCACCGCCAGCTATGCCAAGCGGATCTTATTCATCAAGGATGGAAAAATATTCAATGAATTGATACGCGGCAATGATACGAGAAAAGAGTTCTTTAACAGGATTATTGAGGTTGTGACCTTACTGGGCGGTGACGTGGACGATGTTATATAAACTGGCTCTAAGGAATGTGAAAAGGAGTTTTAAGGATTATGCCATCTATTTCTTGACGTTGACCTTTGCCATTTGTATTTTCTACAGTTTCAATTCATTATCGGGGTCATCTGCTATGGGTCAATTGTCCTCTAGCCAGAATGATATGCTGGAGCAATTGATGGATATTATGTCAGGAGTTTCTGTTTTTGTTTCGGTGGTTCTGGCTTTCCTGATCGTTTATGCCAATAACTTTTTGGTACGGAGGCGCAAAAAAGAGCTTGGGATTTACATGACACTGGGAATGAGGAAAAATAAAATATCACAGATCCTAGTGCTAGAAACGCTATTAGTAGGGATGTTATCACTCATAAGCGGGTTATTGCTGGGATTCCTCGTTTCCCAAGGATTATCTGCCTTAACAGTCTCTCTGTTCGAAGTGAATGTCTCCGCCTTGCATTTTGTATTTTCGCCTGATGCGCTGCTAAAAACAATCTTGTATTTCGGCATAATCTTTTTCATTGTCATGCTGTTCAACAGCTTTATGATCTCTAGATATAAATTGATCGATCTGATGATGGCCGCTAAGAAGAATGAACAAACGAAAATGCGCAATCCCTGGATGTCTTTCATCGTATTTATTTTGTCCATCATTCTTTTGGCTACTGCATACACCACCATTATGAAATATGGATTATTCGATGAGCTGAAGATTCTATGGCTATGCGTCGGATTAGGTGTGCTCGGAAGCCTATTGTTCTTCATGTCTTTGTCGAGCATCTTATTGTTGGTGATCCAAAGGAATAAGAAAATATATTTCAAAGGCGTGAATATGTTTGTTTTGAGGCAGATCAACAGTAAGGTCAATACGACATTCCTGTCGATGACGATCATCTGCCTGATGCTATTCTTTACAATCGGTGTCTTTTCTACGGCGCTGAGCTTGAAGGATTCATTGGAACGGGATATAGAAAAATTGGCCCCTTATGATGCGAGTTTGGTTGTGCATGTGGATGAGGAAGACAAGGACGTCATCAATGCTATGGAAAAAAGGGGACTGGTGGCGGACACATTAGGTGAAACAGATACTCTTACTATCTATAACACAGACCTGGCGCTGAAAGATATATTGGGTCCGTATCGAAATCCAGAAACGGAACAGGCATATTCGTTCATCGGCGAGACAAAAGTCAATGCAATCACCCGCTCGGATTATGAGGAAATGATGGAGATGCAGGGATCGAAGCCCCTAGAGCTGAATAATGATGAAGTCATCCTGCTGTCTGTTGCCGAAGGCTTCGAACAGATTCTGCAGGATTATATTGAGCAGACTGACCGTATTACCTTGAATGGGATTACATATGCGGTCGCTTCCCAAGAAATCGAGCCGATTGCGTACCGGACAAACTATTACGGAGAGGAAATCTTAACGATAGTTGTACCGGATGAAGCCTCCGCAAAAATGATTCCAGTCTTTTCGGCAGTCAACATCAATTACGCCGGTAACGGGGAAAAAATTGATGAGGAGATATACGAGGCGTTGGATATGCATGATTATGATCAATATGGATCACCCTTGCTTGGCTACACGAAAACACTGATCTTTGATGTGAGTGTGGGAACGTCGACTTTGCTTGTATTTGTGGCCATGTATGTTGGTATTGTCTTTTTGATTTCGAGCGCGGCCGTACTCGCTTTGCAGCAGTTATCGGAAGCAAGCGATAATATGAAACGTTATGAAGTGCTGAAGAAAATAGGGATGACAAAGAAAGAAATCAATAAAGCAATCTTCCTGCAAGTATTCATCTATTTCATGGTCCCGCTCGGTTTGGCGATCGTCCATTCCATCTTCGGGGTGCAGGTTGTGAACGACGCTGTTCAGACAATGAAACAAGTCGACATATTACTTCCTTCCTTCCTGACAGCGCTTCTTTTGTTTGTGGTGTATGGTGGTTATTTTATCGCGACGTATATAGGTTATAAAAATATAGTGAAATAATGACAGAAGGATATTCTCTCAGTTTAATATGGCTGAGAGAATATCCTTTTTTTTGTTTTCAAGGCATCTGGATTATTTACAGCTGAGAGAAATACCTCTTATAAAAATACTGATTCATCGGATAAAAGTAATTAATATGATTTTACAGTCTCTTTACATGTCATTTACGAGATGCTTAAACGAGGTTAATAAAAGCAGTGTACATTTAGGATGTAAGCAGAAACAAACTTAATCTTTTTAGGAGGAATTCGACTATGCAAGGTTTTAAAAAAGTGACATTGGCTGCCGTAACGGTGGGTATTTTGATTACTTCCGCAGCTTGCAAAAACGAAGAGACAGGAAAAGCAAACAGCAGTCAACTTGAGGGAAATGTAGTGATTGATGGATCTTCAACTGTTTATCCGATCATGGAAGCCATCTCTGAAGAATACAGCCTAATGTAAGAGTATCTGTCGGTTTCTCCGGAACAGGTGGTGGCTTTGAAACGAGCCCACCTCTGCCCTCGATCCGATTTCTACCCTTAAGGTGGAAGAGCTGATCATGGAACTGAAGAAAGAGTACAGTATCATAATCGTCACCCATAATATGCAACAGGCCGCGAGAATCTCTGATCAAACCGCCTTTTTTCTGAACGGTGAACTCGTTGAGTACGACCAATCGAAAGTCATTTTTTCCAATCCAAAAAACAAACGAACGGAAGACTATGTAACGGGACAATTCGGATAAGGAAGAGGAAAGTTTGAAAGGGGTTGACGAAGCTCCGTAGCACTAGACAATGGGAGAGCGAATTCCATTCTTTCATCGAATAGGGCTTAAGACAACAGATAGGTTACGGTGCTTTGCCGGCGAATCGGATTTCCGATGATCATGTGCTGTTATAGTGGAAAACATCTATTGGGCAGGTAATAAGTATGATCAAGACTTCAATCAATGAGCCTGTAAGGCCCGCTGAAACCCTTCAAGGAGGTTCCTTGGAAGGGTTTTTTGACCCAGTCTTCTGTAAGTCTGGAGGCTTAGGTAAAAATACGTCGGGAGACAATTCGGAAAAGTGCCAAAAAGAGGTAGAATGGCCATAGGGTTAATGATACTATTGTAAAAGATAGGAAAAGTAGACCAAATGATTGAACGGGGGAGATTGGCAAGTGGAAGTTACTTTACGATTGCAAAATGTCACAAAGAAAATCAAAAAGAAGACCATCATCGACGGCTTAAGCTTTGATGTGCATAAAGGGGAAATCTTCGGGTTTCTCGGACCGAACGGAGCAGGCAAGACAACCACGATCCGTATGATTGTCGGTTTAATGAAAATGACGGAGGGGGACATCTTCATCTGCGGCGACAGTGTACGGACAGACTTTGAGAAAGCGATCGGTCATATTGGCGCCATCGTCGAAAATCCGGAATTATATAAGTATCTGACAGGCTATCAAAACCTCGTCCACTTTGCCCGGATGTCGAAAGGAGTAAGCAAGGCGAGAATTGATGAAGTGATTGAGCTTGTCGGTCTAAGCGAGCGTATCCATGAAAAGGTCAAAGGGTATTCCCTGGGGATGCGTCAGCGTCTTGGGTTGGCCCAAGCGCTACTGCACCGTCCAAAGGTATTGATCCTTGACGAGCCGACAAACGGATTAGACCCTCAGGGCATACGGGAAATCCGGAATTACATGAAGCGTCTATCCAAGGAAGAAGGTATGACGGTCATTGTATCTAGCCACTTATTGTCCGAGATGGAAATGATGTGTGATCGGTTTGGAATCATCCAAAATGGTAAATTGGTTGATATCCAAGATGTGAACGGTGACCAGGAGGACAAAAAAATAATCCGCCTGAACGTGGATCCGCTTTCGGAAGCCCGTGATCTACTTGCTGATCGTTATCCGGCAGGAAAGCTATCGGTTTTGGATGGCCATATTCATCTGGAGGCTGCCAAGAGTGAGATACCTGGCGTCATCAAGGTACTTGTGGAAAATGGAATAGCCATATACGGTGTCGAGCATGTCACATTATCGCTTGAAGAGAAGTTTCTGCAAATCACCGGGACAGGAGGTCAAATTAAATGAAACTGATAGCCAACGAAATGATGAAGATCTTCAGAAAAACATCAACCTACATAATGCTTGCCTTATTAATCCTGATTATTCTCGGTGTCAGTGCCCTTTATAAATACAGTGATTCGACAACTAAAGATATTCAGGAAGAAGCGGATTGGAAACAGACGATCGAACAGCAAATCGCCGCCAATGAGGATATGTTGAAAGAACCGGAATTGGATGAATTTACAGAGGAATCCATTATCAGTGATAATGCGATTTTACAATATCGCCTGGACAACGATATGGCCCCTTCTGAGAAAATAAATGCATGGGTATTCCTCGATGAGATGGCACTGATCATTGATTTTATCGCCATCATCACGATTACCCTGGCTGCGGGAATTGTGGCGAACGAGTTCTCGGCAGGAACCATCAAGCTATTGTTGATCAGACCGGTGACCCGCTTGAAAATCCTGATGAGTAAATACATCAGTGTTCTGCTGTTTTCCGGTTTTGTCATCATGTTGACATTTTTATTGACGTTCCTGGCTGGCGCTGTCCTGTTTGGTTTTGAAGGCAGTGAGCCATTCTTGTATTACATTGGTGGGGAAGTGGTGGAACAATCGCCATTTGTGGCGGCGATGCTGAATTACCTTCTGTCCTCTGTAGGTTTGTTTATGCTGACGACAATGGCATTTATGATTTCTTCTGCCTTCCGGAACAGTTCGCTTGCGATTGGGATATCTTTGTTCCTATTATTGATGGGATCGAACTTGACATATCTCCTCAGCTTGAAATTCGACTGGGCAAAGTACAGCCTGTTCGCCAATATCCATTTGAATGAATTCCTTATAGGCAATCCGTTTATTGCAGGAACAAGCATGTCGTTTTCAGTTATCATGCTTACCATCTATCTTGTCATCTTCCTGTTTTTATCGATTATCTTCTTCACAAAAAGGGATGTGGCCTCTTAAATAAAAAAGGGGCTGTCTAATAAGTCCATTAGCGAGTTGATTGAAACCAAATTGAAAAGCCAAGAATGCTGTTAAATGATATGCTCCCCATTAG
>JBJFHG010000051.1:0-25701 GCA_051893455.1 Bacillus sp. (in: firmicutes) | reverse complement strand
CTACTTCGATTGACATAAAAAAAATGTTCCTCCTTAAAAATTAAAAAAATCATACGTAGTTTATATTATATCTAATTTGAAAAATCTGTGTCAATATTAGTCCTTTTCCTCATCATTTTTCGGAAGGTTAAAAATGATCTCCCCTTCATTGGAAAGATAATAATCTCTCCTTGCTATTTTGGCAATATATTCATCATCATTCAGTTTAAGGATTTCTTCCTCAAGCTCCTGTTGCTCTTTCTTAAGGGATGCCAATTGCTCCTTTGTTTCCTGTTTTACCTGTTTTTTATCCTCGATCGCAGAAGCTTGGGAGAATATCGTTGAAAGTATCAATCCCAGAAAAAGACAAGCAACCGCCCCAAAAAGTGTCAGCCGCCTTACTAGTCCGCGCCTTTTCTTTTTCTGACGGAGCTTCATTTCCTCTTTTTGTTGGACGTAAGTTGTTTTCATCTTCGTTACATTGCGTTCCTTCAAGTCATCCACCCCTTTCTTCTTTATTGATCACTCTTCATTTTTCCATTTTTTTAACAGTTTAAAAATAGTATTCTGGATATTTCCGAAAAATCCTCTACATAAATTATATATCTTCTCTAATTTTGATGTGAGATAATCTGGAAACATGTTATAAATTTGTCTTATAATCCACACAAGCGGAGCAGAAATTACTTTTATTGCCCATAGGCTTAACTTAATGATTAATTTCAGTAAGGAGAAAAGACCTATAACAATATTCCTTAACAGGAAATATATCACAGAAACAAGCCATTTAATAGGTCTAATTACCAAATTATTGACCAAGTTCCGGAAAAAAATAAGAATGGCTATCACAATTCGGATCACCATACGCAAAGTAGCCATATACCCTGTTTTAAAAAGAGCCTGATAGGCGGAAAATCCGCATAAAAGAGCCAAGAAAAGATAAAAGCGCAGTTCGCCCTCATTCACCAGGAACAGGACATAAAAAATAAGCAAAGCTTGTGTAAGCCAAAACAATAGATCATATATGAATACTAATATTCTATTTCTTACCGGCCTTTTCAAAAAAAATTGGTACGTATCCAACGATGCCCCAAAATAGCTGCCCATTGCGATCATCGCAATGAGCGTCTGGAATTGTATAGATAGCGTCATCTGAACAGCTTGCCAAAGAATCCTTTGGCCTTTTCTCCGGAGTTCATATCTACGTACACCAAATCATGGACCTTCCCGCTGATCGACACCACACCGCTGTCGACATCCAGATTCTTCATTTGCAGATTCTCACCTTTAATAGACAGGAAACCCATTGATGTTTCCAACAAAAACTCTTCGTTGTCAAAGCTTTCCACCTGTCTGACACCAGTTATCTCCAATGTCTTGCGGCCTCTCATCACCACATCATGGTCTGGGACACTGCTTCTTATCTGATTGTCGCCCTGTTCAAAATATTGGCTGCCCATCGTACGACCTCCTGTACAGACTTATTTGTACAAGTCTATGCAAGAGGTTCATCCGATAGAACTAATCGGCTTACAACAGATCCTGCTGTACCTTTTCTTCTTTCAAGACTGTATATAGATCGGCGGCATTCTCTTTGCGTACATTCTCTTCCAGTTTTTCGACCCTCAAAGTTACGTGTTTTTGGCCGAATTGTATATGCAGTTCATCCCCTACCTTGACTGTGGTGCTGGCTTTAGCCGGTGTACCGTTAATGGAAATACGCCCCTTATCGGCCACTTCTTTCGCCAAGGTTCTCCGTTTGATGATTCGCGATACTTTCAGAAATTTATCCAGTCTCATTCTATTTCCCCCTTTTATAATCCTTTAAACTTAGCTTCTTCCCAAAGCTTATCCAGCTCTTCTAACGAGCAGTCCTCGAATTGCTTATGCTCTTCAGCCAGCCGATCCTCAATGTAGCGGAATCTATTTGTGAATTTCCGGTTGGTCCTGTGCAGAGCTTCTTCAGGCGAGAGACGATAGAATCTTGCGGCATTCACTAATGCAAACAACACATCTCCGAATTCTTGCTGCATCGCCAGCTCATTACCCTTCGCGGCTTCTTCGCGGAACTCCTCTATCTCCTCGAAAACTTTCTCAAAGATCGGCTCAACTTCCTTCCAATCAAAGCCGACCTTAGCTGCGCGTTTCTGCAGTTCTTTCGCAATCATGAGCTGCGGCATTGATTGTTCGATTCCATCCAATATGGACCGCTCCTGCCCGCTTCTTTCCTGCTCCTTAATCATCTCCCAGTTGCTGACAACTTCCTCAGCGCTATCCAACTGGACATTACCGAAGACATGCGGGTGCCGGCGGATCATCTTTTCATTGACCGATTCAATGACATCATCAATGCTAAACATTCCTTCATCCTCTCCGATTCTGGCATGCAGCATTACCTGAAGAAGCACATCGCCCAATTCTGCTATGATCTCATCCGGATCATCCGAGTTGATGGCATCGATCAACTCATACACTTCTTCTATTGCATATTTTTTTAAGCTTTCATGCGTTTGCTCACGGTCCCAAGGACATCCGGCGGGCCCCCGCAGCACATCAATGACATGACGAAGGAAATCAAAATTTTTGTATAGCAGCTTATCCTTTTTAACTGCAGGTACATAAACGGATGTCAGGTTACTGATGCTTACCCCTCTATCTAATTCATATAAAGGAATCCACTTAATGGACTCCTTATCACTGCCGGCAGCTGTCACAATAGCCACTTGGTAATCATCAGGATATAGTTCCATTAAAGTCAGCTTCACTTCTGAAGCTATAAAGGCATCATAAACCTGCCCGATGATTAAAGCTTGCGTCATGCGGATATCTTCACGTTTCAGCGCTGTTCCATCAAGCAACTGAAATCCGTCGATTGGATCAAGCTTCACTGCTGTGAACAGATCATCCAGGAAGCTTTGTCCCCCCTCAATATTTAACCTGATGCCCTTTTCAGTCGTCTTTTCAATCAAAAGCTGTACAGTCATTTCAGCAACCATAGGGTGACCCGGCACTGTATAGAGAACATCCGCTTTTTTAGCCTGTTCGATGAGAAAGTCAGAGATTTCCTCATACACTGCTGCAAAGTCATCATGCTTTTCATAAACATGGTCGAAACTGATGAATTCGACACCATCATTCTTCAACTCATCGATGACCGGATGATCTATTGTCCTAGTGAAACACCGGCCTTTTGCGGTTAACATTTTGTAAATCCCATAAGGCATCTGATCAAGATTGCCTGCCCCAAGCCCAAGGACTGTTATTGTATTTGTCATAATCACACCTGCTTACTTTTTGGTAAAATCTTTTCGAGCTTACTGCCAAGCGGCAGCAAACGCAATTCTTCTCTGCTGAAAAGCCCTTTTCTGATGACTAGATACATGTATAGGGCAGCTCCTATCCCGACGCAAAGCAGCACTTCCACGACAGCAAAAAGCCTCCCAGTCTCCATAGGATTCCCGTTCATCAAGACTAAAGTCCTCTCCGCTGCCAAAAATACCGACATGACAGCCGTTGACAAGGCCATCAGATGTACTGTTTCACTTTTGAGGACTGCTTGTTTGAAGATTACCCGAAGTGAAAGAGCAAGAAGAAGAGCCATAAGGAAGAATGAACTCGTAGTGGCGATTGCCGCTCCCATAATTGAATAAGCCGGCACCAGCCAAATCATCAGGATGAACTTACATAATAAACCTGCTGCTATGATGCCGATTGATGTTGCTGAACAATTCATGCTTTGCAGAACGTATATCCCGGTTATGACGATAGAGCCGAATAAGATTGTTAATGAAAGCACCCGTAAAGCGGAGCTTCCGCTCGTATCCGTAAACAGGGCTGCGTTGACAGGAACAATGATCCAGAATAAGCCTACAGCTGCCGGCATACTGAGCATAAGACTTAGCCGTAGCGATAATTCAGAGTAATGCATGACCATTGTACGTTTTTTTTCTTTGTTGAATTTGGAGATGAACGGCACGAGCGTCAAAGAGAGGGCAAGTATAGCTGCAGTCCCAAGCTGAATCAGCGGCTGTCCTCTATCATAGATACCCTTCAGTTGTTTAGCATCAGTCGGCTGCATGCCAGAATCAACAAGGAGCGGATATAGCATGAGCGCATCCAAGAACTGCATAAATACAAGAATTAGGGAACTTAACGCAAACAACAAGCCTTGTCCTAAAATTTTCCCGGTTAATGGCCAATAGTTTCTCCATACTCGTACACTATCGAACCAGGCAGGTTCCTGACGTTTTCCCCTCAACCAATAGATGGCCAAAACAATCACGCCGGCTACAGCTCCTACAACGGAACCCATATAAGCACCTTCCGCCACCTTATATACTCCGATTCCAGAACTATAGAACAGATAACAGCTCAGTAGGATGATACCAACGCGCATACTCTGCTCCACAATCTGTGCTGCGGCTGTCGGAACCATATTCCCTTCACTTTGCAGCAGTCCTTTCAAGACGGATGCAACCGGAACCAGTAAAAGCGAGTATGAAATCAGCTTCAGTGAACCGGCTAGCATCGGATCGCCCATGAATTCGGCAATCCTTTCGGCTGAACGATTCAAGAAAACAAATCCAGCTAGACCGGCAACACTGAGGGTGACTGAAGCCACCGTCAGCACTTCTGTCTTTGTATATTGATAGCCCTCCGTATCTGCTTCAGCCAACAGTTTGGATACAACAACCGGAAAACCATATGTACCAACCACTAAAATAAACGAATAAAAAGGATACACCTGCTGATACACATAAAAACCGATATCCCCGACAATATTCTGGTACGGAATTCGGTAAATTGCACTCAAAAGCTTAATGAATATGGAAGAGAATGTGAGGATGAATGCACCCTTCAAAAACTTCCCTGAAAGGTCCTTATTTTTTATATTCCACAACCCCCTCCAAGCGAATCTTTGTCAACCCGTATTATAACACAATCGCTGAAATGCAAGAAAAGAGGCTTCGTTGACCTCTTAGACTGTAGACTACTAATAATCCGCATTCTTTGTTGCTTGTCAGGTCCATGCTCTCCATAACCACTTTATTTGCACACGGAGTTTAAATGATTCTGCAAACGCAAGCAATAAATAAGTCCGAATCTGAATTTGTCCAAAAAAATGGAGAGGCCTAATCAGCCCCTCCATTTGATTCCACTATATAATTAGGATTCCATTTGTCTGGCAAGGAATCCTGCAGCTGTTTCAACAGCTTTCTGCTCGACTTCTCCCAAAGTGGATTCTTTAGAGAAGATCACTACAGCACCGATTGGATCTCCATTAGCCACGATTGGCCCAATTGTGTATGATTGAACCTCTTCAGTGAATCCATCCACCAAAGAGATTTGTGATTTCTGTGTTTCCAGAACGGAATTACGATCCTCCATTGTGCTTTCAATCAAATCGCTGATGCTTCGGTTCAAGTAGTCCTTCTTAGAACCTCCCGCTACAGTAATGTATGTGTCCCGATCACAGATCAATACCGGGCTACCAAGACTATCATACAATGCCTCAGCATATTCTTTCGCGAAATCACTAAGCTCGCTGATGGGTGAATATTTTTTTAGTATAACTTCTCCATCACGATCCACAAAGATTTCAAGAGGATCCCCTTCACGGATACGCAGTGTTCTGCGGATTTCTTTAGGGATTACCACTCGTCCTAAATCGTCGATACGACGCACGATTCCAGTTGCTTTCATCTAGTGTTGCCTCACTTTCCTCTACTTGTTTTCTGGTTATATCACCATTTGTACCCATAACCGTCCTGAACTTAGTATTTTTCATACTACAAGTTCTATTCGCAAAGAAAAATATTTTCCTAATATATTTTTTCTTATACTTCCATTTCAACATGAATTTGTTTTCTCTGCAACCATAATTTAATATTATTGGGTGACTTTATCCTTTTTGGCATATTGAAGACCATCCACCAAGGCGCTGAGCATTTCTAGCCATTGATCTGTATCAACATTCTTGATTGGTAGTGTGATCTTCAGTTTCTTTCCTTCCATACCGAGACCTACCCGCTTTTCGACTTTGTTAGTGATCTGCCAAACTTTAGGACCATCGATATTAGCATGCTCAGAAAGGATGATCATTATCTCTGTTTTTTGTTGTTTAACCAGTTCCACATCCGCGGCAACTGCATAGATTTTCATTTTAGCTATGCTGAAAAGGTAACCGACTTCATCTGGATAATCTCCAAAGCGGTCAACCATCTCTTCTTTCAGATCCTCAACATCCTCCAATGAGCTCAAGCCACGGAACTTCTTATACATTTCAATCTTCTGGTGTCCGTCCGAAATGTACTGATCTGGGATATACGCATCGATCTGCAGGTCAATTTCAACTGGCTGTTTCTCAATTTTAGGCTGATCGCTGACCCTCTGGTCAATGGCTTCCTTCAACATTTGAGAGTATAGGTCGAAGCCGACAGAATCAATGAATCCATGCTGTTCCGCACCTAAAAGATTACCCGCGCCCCGTATGGACAAATCCCTCATGGCTATCTTGAAACCAGACCCCAGTTCAGTGAATTCTTTAATAGCCTGGAGCCGCTTTTCCGCCACTTCGGTCAGCACTTTATCTTTTCGGTACGTAAAATAGGCATAGGCAACACGATTAGAGCGGCCCACACGCCCCCTCAATTGATAAAGCTGGGATAGACCCATTTTATCTGCATCGTGAACGATCAATGTATTGACATTCGGTATATCCACACCGGTTTCGATAATTGTCGTGCTTACAAGGACGTCAAATTCCCCTTCCAGAAAACCAAGCATCACTGTCTCCAGTTCCTGTTCAGTCATTCTTCCGTGTGCATATGCCACCCGTACATCAGGAACGAGATTGGAAATTTCTTCTGCTTTTCTCGCTATATCTTCTACCCTGTTGTATAGGAAATAAACCTGTCCGCCCCTTGCCAGCTCGCGCTCGATTGCTTCACGTACCAGTACACCATTATACTCCATCACATAAGTCTGCACAGGGAAGCGATTTTCAGGGGGAGTTTCAATAACAGACAGATCCCTGACGCCCAGCATAGACATGTGAAGGGTTCGGGGAATTGGCGTTGCCGTAAGTGTCAGTACATCGACGTTGGCTTTTAGTTGTTTAATTTTCTCTTTGTGTGTTACTCCGAATCTTTGCTCCTCATCAATGATCAATAAGCCAAGATCGTGATATTGAATATCCTTCGAAAGTAAACGGTGTGTTCCGATCACAATATCAATTGTCCCGACTTTTAGGCCTTTCAATGTTTCCGTCTGTTCTTTTCTCGTTTTGAAACGGTTCAACAGGCCTATGGTGATGGGATAGTCCTGGAAGCGTTCCCTTAATGTCTCAAAATGCTGTTGTGCCAGAATAGTAGTCGGCACCAGAAATGCAACCTGTTTGCTGTCAGCAATGGCCTTAAAAGCAGCCCTAATCGCCACTTCCGTTTTCCCGTAACCGACGTCTCCGCACAGCAACCTGTCCATCGGCCGTTCTCTTTCCATATCCCGCTTAATTTCTTCAATTGAGCGAAGCTGATCATCTGTTTCCTTATAGGCAAATGACGTTTCGAATTCCCTTTGCATATCACCATCTGGAGAAAAAGCATATCCTTTGGATGCTTCCCGTTCGGCATATAATTTAATAAGGTCATCGGCAATATCCTGGACGGAAGAATGAACTTTGTTCTTCACGCGTTTCCAGTCATTTCCCCCGAGCTTGTATAGTTTCGGTTCTTTGCCCTCTGAGGCGACATACTTCTGCACCAATTCAATCTGATCAACCGGCACATACAATTGGTCCGAGCCCTGGTAGCGTATGTTCAGATAATCTTTATGGACTCCTTTGATTTCCAGCGTCTCAATGCCCACATATTTACCGATTCCATGATTGACGTGGACGACATAATCGCCGACCTTCAGTTCGGAATAGTTTTTGATCCGTTCGGCATTTGAAATTTTCTGCTGTTTCCTTGTCGCTTTTTTGGTTTTTTTGTTGAAGAGTTCCCGTTCAGTGATGACGGCAATCTTTTGCATTGGGAGTTCGAAACCGGCATGAAGGTTTCCCTGCGCAATTTGTACCTTCCCTTTCAGGATGGAACTATCCTCCGACAATTCCGCCGCTTCAATATCATAATCATCCAAAACCCTTCTGAGTTTGGATATCCGTTCATGATCAGGCCCTAATATAACTACAGAAAACTTACCCTTTTTCCAACGTTCCAGTTCTGTTTTGAACACATTCATCTGTCCATGGAAGTTCTGCATTTGTTTACAGACAACATTGATAATGTTCTGAGGGTTGGTATGCGGCACATGCCGTAAAAATAATGACAGATAGATCAGTTTGTTCGATGATGAGGTGATAAGTTCTTGGAAGGTGTATGAAACTTTTACATCGTGAATGATTTGCCCTTCTTCAAGCAGGCTCGTAAACCATTCCAGCTCTTCCTTCTCCAACGTATCAGCTATTTCCTGTATACGGCCAATCTCATCCAAGAACACCATTCCGCCCTGCGGAAGATAATCTAGTAAACTATCCGTTTTCTCATACGCTAAACTAATATACTTGAAAGCGCCATCTATCTTGACACCGGCACGCAGATTATCAAGTTCCGCACTGATATTCTGCACCATCACATTTTTGGCACCTTCGTTTTTTATTTTTTTCAGGCTATCCCGCAAACCTTCCTCCAGAAGATCCGTCATGCGGGTCATATGTTCCTGTTCAAGAAGCAGCTCCGTTGCTGGTCCGATGGTGACGGAATCTATTTTGGAGAGCGACTTTTGGTCATCTAAGGAAAATGTCCGTATGGAATCAATCTCTGTATCAAACAGTTCAATTCTGACAGGCTGACTTTCTGTAAGGGGATATATATCCATGATTCCGCCGCGAAGACTAAATTCCCCCGGTGCTGAAACCATTCCGGTCCGCGTGTAACCCATCTTCACCAGCTGGCTTTTCATGTCCCCCACTTCAATTTCAGCGCCGACTGTAAAGGACAATTGGCAAGAAGCCCATAATGACTTGGGCGGCAGCTGTTTCCGGAATCCCCCCATTGGAACGATGACGATCCCTTTTGAGTCTTTGGACCAATGATTCAGTGCTTCTATGCGCTGGGCCCTTAATTCAGGACTTGCTATACTTAATTCTGCAGCAATCAATTCATTGGCTGGATAAAGAAATACCTCCTCTTCCGGCACAAAACTTGTCAGGTCTTCATACAGCTTTTGCGCCTGCAATAGGTTATATGTAACCAAAAGAATTGATTTGCCTGTCTTCTCATAAATAGAAGAGATGAACATCACCCGTGAAGAACCTGACAAACCTGCCACCAGCTGTTCACGCAGTCCTTCCTCAATGCCGCTTAGGACGGATTGTACATCCTCATTCTGTAAAAATACCTCCTCCAAGGCGTTCATGTCTGCTTCCTCCCACTAACTAACTTATTATTTTTCAATATCAGTATCTTAAAACGATCTAAATGCATAAACGGAAAAACGCCTTGGAACGAATTCCAAAGCAAACTATTGAATAATAAAATCCATCTCATGCAGTAAGGGGTTGGCATCGTATGCATCCTCACAATGATTGCAGATGATTTTCACATGAATATCCCCCGCAATGAAGGCAACCATGTCGTCTTTTTCCGCGTCAGACAATTGCTCGATTCCGAGCCTCTTCCATTCTACATCTGTGCCCGGGAGTATACCGATGCATCTCCGGCAATGCCTGCATGTATAATTGATGTTCACGCTATTCACCCCTCGCTCATTTACTGCTAGTATGAACATGAACAAAGGGTTTTTATTCACTACCGCAAAAAGATGGATAATTATGCTTAATTGTATTCATTCATCACTTTCAAGAAGTCTTTTTCGGTGAATGCTTCACAGGCTTGGCAGCACTTTTCAATGGCAGGAACCAATTCCCCCCATTCTTCTTTTTGGAATCTGCCGAGCACATAATTCGTGACGGACATTCCATTCGACGGACGGCCAATCCCGATTCTGATCCGGTTGAATTCCTGGGTCCCAAGATGGGCAATCGTTGATTTGATGCCATTATGACCGCCAGCACTCCCTTTTTGGCGGAGCCTTATTTTCCCGGTCTGCAGATCCAGATCATCATACAGGACAACCAGATCCTCTACATCGATCTTCAGGTAGTCCATCACCGCCCGGATGCTTTCACCGGAAAGATTCATATATGTCAATGGCTTCAGCAGGACAACTTTGATGCCGCTTACATACCCGGCACCATACAAACCTTTATGTTTAGCTTGGTTAAGGTCGATATTCCACCTTTCAGCCAATGCATCAATCACTTCAAAACCAATGTTATGGCGTGTTTTGTCATATTCTTTGCCGGGGTTCCCCAGTCCTACAATCAATTTCATAATGTTTATTTCACTCCACCTGTTTTACTTGCTACTATAATTCATTATTGTATGTATTCACCTTATGGTTTATTAATTCCTTCCTCATTTTATTAATTAGCGAGGCTCCCATAAGGGGTATGTGACAGAAAGAAAAGTTTCTTAACCTAGAAGAAAGGCGTAACTTGTTCAGTTACGCCTTTGATATTATATCATGAAAACAGCGTGATGCGCTGTTTTTTGTCTGCAGGGATCAGTTCACTTGTTCTGTTTCTTCAGCCTCTGCCTCTATAGCGGATTCGTCTGTGCGAGGTGCAAGTACTGACGCTATGACCTCGCTATCGTCATCTTCGATAGTCAGATTTACTTGATCCTTGATATCGCCGACCGTCAATAAGTCACCGATACCCAACCCGCTCACTTCAACTTCGATGTTCTCCGGAAGATCCTGCGGACGGGCTGTGACGGATACTTCATAAAGAGCCTGCTGCAGCACTCCTCCTAGTTTCACGCCTTTTGCTGTCCCGGTAAGCACCAGCGCCACTCCTGCTGTCAGTTTCTTGTCGAGATTGACCGCTAGGAAATCGGCATGGATGAATTCATTTTTGAGTGAGTCATATTGGTAATCAGTCAGCATGACATTCCGGGTATCACTTCCTAATTTAAGCTCAATAATACCGTTCTTGCCCGTTTCCCGAAGAATTGCCCGCAAGGCCTTTGTATCTACTTCAATGGAAGTGCTCCCCTGTTTATCGCCATATAATACAGCAGGGATACCGCCTTTTTCCCTAATCATCTTCAGATTCGAATTTGTAGAAATTTCTCTCTCCTTGGCAGTCAACACATTTCCCATACTTACACTCTCCTCTTCATTTATTCAGTCCCATATCGCTTTCTTTTCCCTCTTCTAGGCATAGCTAAACATTTTTGATTAATTTACTTCCTAACTCGCACAAAAAAAACCGGCGCAGGGTTCACCTGGCCGGTTTGATCTATTCTCTCTTTGGAGATCAACCGAATAACGTACTAACGGACTGATCCTCATAAACGCGAATAATTGCTTCAGCAAGCAATGGTGCTACAGAAAGCTCTACAATCTTTTCTATTTTCTTCTCTTCTGGAAGCGCTATGGAATTAGTGACTACTAATTCTTTGATCTTGGAGTTTTGGATACGCTCAATAGCTGGTCCTGACAATACAGGATGTGTACAGCAAGCGTACACTTCCGCTGCCCCATTCTCAACCAATGCATTCGCTGCCAGTGTAATAGTACCTGCAGTATCAATGATGTCATCAATCAGGATTGCTGTTTTGCCCTCAATGTTACCGACGATATTCATCACTTCCGCCACATTTGGTCTTGGACGGCGTTTATCGATAATAGCGATAGGAGCCTTCAGACGATCTGCCATTTTACGGGCGCGTGTGACACCGCCGTGATCCGGGGAAACGATTACGATATCATCAAGATTTTTCTTCTCGAAGTAGTCGGATAGAATCGGCACACCCATCAAGTGGTCGATCGGAATGTCAAAGAATCCTTGGATCTGCGGTGCATGGAGATCTAAAGAGATGACGCGGTGCGCACCTGCTGTTTCAAGCAGATTGGCGACAAGCTTAGCAGTGATCGGTTCACGGGCTCTTGCTTTACGGTCTTGGCGTGCATATCCGTAATAAGGCATCACAACGTTGATTGTTTTTGCTGAAGCACGCTTAAGCGCATCGATCATGATCAGCAATTCCATTAAGTGCTCGTTTACCGGCTGGCTTGTAGATTGGATGACAAAAACATCACATCCGCGAATACTCTCCTCGATATTAATTTGTATTTCCCCGTCACTGAAGCGTGTAACAGAGCATTTCCCAAGCTCCACGCCGATGACATTAGCGATTTCTTCCGCTAAACCTTCATTTGAGTTCAGTGAAAACACCTTTAAATTCGGATCAAGATACTGGTTTGACATGGTGAACCTCCAAAGATTATTTATTAAAATTTAATTTACTTACATAGTCATCTTTATTGACTTGCCGACTACGAGCAATGGATAAAGCATTTCCCGGGACATCTTCTGTGATAGTGGAACCGGCAGCTATATATGCGCCGTCCCCGACGTTGACAGGAGCAACCAGATTCGAGTTGCAACCCACAAAAACATTATCCCCAATCTTCGTCAAATACTTATTCTTGCCGTCGTAATTGACTGTGATTGATCCGCATCCTAGGTTAACGTTACTTCCCACTTCAGCATCTCCTATATAGCTGAGATGAGAAGCCTTACTGCCATTTCCGAAAACAGCTTTCTTGATCTCCACAAAGTTGCCGACCTTCACATCGTTGCCGATGGCAGAAGCCGGACGGATATGCGCAAATGGCCCGATAGCCACATGATTGCCGATTTCGCTCTCAGATGCCACAGATTGGCGGATGACCGTACCATTTCCCACTTTACAGTCGCTTATTTCTGTGCATGGTCCGATTACACAATCCTTGCCGATTTCGGTTTGTCCTTTGATTGTGGTTCCCGGTTCAATGATAGTATCTTGTCCGATTACAACATCTGCACCTATATATGTTTGGTCTGGATCAATGATTGTGACACCGTTTCTCATATGCTCGAGATTGATGCGGTTTCTCATGATCTTTTCCGCTTGCGAAAGGGCTACCCGGTCATTGACACCTAACGTCTCCTCGAAATCTTCCGTTTGGTAGGCTGTGACGATCTCGCCCTCCGATTTAAGGATCTCGATCACATCAGGCAGATAATATTCTCCCTGTACATTGTCGTTCGAAACTTTCTTCAACGCAGCAAATAACGATTCATTATCGAAACAGTATGTTCCTGTATTGATTTCAGTAACGGCTCTTTCCGATTTGGATGCATCTTTATGCTCAACGATTTTTTCAACGAAACCTTCTGCATTTCTGATGATGCGTCCATAACCTGTCGGATCTTCCAAATAAGCAGTCAGTATGGATGCTTTGGCATTCTTTTCTTCATGCTGCCTGATCAATGCTTCCATCGTTTCTGCCTTTATTAGGGGAGTGTCTCCACAAATGACAATCGTTGTTCCTTTTTTCCCTTGCAAAAGACTTTCGGCTTGCATGACGGCATGTGCCGTTCCTAATTGTTCCGTCTGTAAAGCAAATTCCGTTGTGTTTCCCAATTCTGTCTTTACCTTTTCCGCCCCATGTCCCACAACAGTGACAATTTCCTGCGCATTCAAAGCTATAACTTGATTCAAGACATGTCGCACCATCGGTTTCCCGCATACGGAATGAAGGACTTTGTACAGCTTAGATTTCATTCTGGTACCTTGACCCGCGGCCAATATAACAGCATAACGATTGTTCATTATGTTCCTCCCTATGATAAGTTCAAATTAAATGAATCCTACCCTTTCTAAAAATCCGAAAGAATACGCATTTGAAGAAGTAAGGAATTATTTTGTTTATCGAGCTTTCATAATTATCCTTATAAAATATATCTTAAATAACACCTATTTTCAAGGAAAGGCCCACAAATACATATTTTTGTAATTTTTTTACTGTTGGAGGGTTATTGCTTGGTTTGAGTGGGTATGAGTTAGAAGAGGATTTGCCTACATATACATACTTGGGCATAAAAAAAGAGCCCTCACCTTAATGGGAAGTAGGCTCTTGTTGCATATTAGTTTAAAAACAACTTGTTCAGGATGCCCCTGCTTCTTCTAATTCAGCTTCTTCCAATTCTTCTTCTCCTAAGCGATGATATTCTGCCAAGACAGTATCCTGGATTTTCCCTCGAGTTGAAGAATTGATTGGATGAGCAATGTCACGGAATTCCCCGTCCGGGGTTCTTTTGCTTGGCATTGCCACAAATAAACCATTATTACCGTCAATCACACGAATATCATGAACAACAAATTCATTATCCAAAGTAATTGAGGCAATTGCTCTCATGCGCCCATCCGTATTAACGCGGCGTAATCTAACGTCTGTTACTTCCATCGTGTTCACCACCCTTAATTTATAGAAACTTACGTAAACATTTCAACAAAAATTTAGTTATTCCTTCTAATAACTGTAAATTTTTTTATATTTTTTAAAAAAACTGGTTTCTTTATGAAAAATACGGGCGGTGCAACTATGATTGAATCGGGCTGCTCACTCGGGAAAGAGAGCCAGGAAACAAAAAAACACTCATTAATTACTTAACGAGTGCGAGTTCTAAAACATAATGTCATACCTAAAGCTCAATTGTTCATCATAGCCTGATGGCCTCATTGCTCGACAAGCGCTATGACTTCGATCTCCACCAAAACATCTTTCGGCAGTCTGGCGACTTCTACACATGACCTTGCCGGCTTGTGGTCTGTAAAATACTGTCCATATACTTCATTTAGGTCAGAGAAGTCATTCATATCCTTTATAAATACGGTCGTCTTCACCACTTGGTCCAGCGAGGATCCTGCTGCTTCCAATACAGACTGCAAGTTCTTGAACACCTGATGCGCCTGTTCATTGATGCCTCCATCAATCAATACCCCTTCGGCGGTAAGCGGAATCTGTCCGGAACTGTAAAACATCCCATTGGAAATGATGCCCTGTGAATAAGGTCCGATAGCCGCGGGCGCCTCTTTCGTAAAAACTGCTTTCATTGACCTGTCCCCTTTTCCCATGAATCGATTTTATCGAAATAATTTCCTTTGGTTACACGGATTTCTTTCTCCTTCACATCCACCTCGGATAGCTTCAGCAAGGAAAGATAATCTTCAACCAGCCGTTCCTCAGTATCTTCGGACTCGATCAGGACTGCAATCCCGGATACCGTTGCATTGAACTCTTCTAAAAGGTTGGTCATGCCGTGTATAGTGCCGCCCGCCTTCATGAAATCATCTACGACCAGCACCTTTGAACCGAATTCAAGGCTTCTCTTGGACAGCAGCATTGTCTGGATCCGTTTGGATGACCCTGATATATAGTTTATGCTGACTGTCGGACCTTCCGTCACCTTATTGTCTCTGCGGACAATCACAACCGGAACATTCAGGTGGCTTGCAACTGCATAAGCAATCGGGATCCCTTTTGTCGCCATAGTCATGATGAGGTTCACTTCTGTATCCGCATAGGCCGAAGCTATCAGCCGCCCGATTTTGTTCATAAGGTGAGGGTTGCCGAGGATGTCATTCATATACAGGTATCCACCAGGCAACAAACGATCCGGGTTGGTCATAATACTGCACATTTCGTCCAGGAAGGATTCCGCTTCCTCATGGTTAGTGCGTACAATATATTTCACGCCCCCTGCAGCGCCAGGAACTGTCATTAATGATCCTATGCCCCGCTGTTCAAATGTTTCCTTGATGATCGTCAAGTCTTCACTGATAGAAGATTTCGCCGAGTTATACCGTTCTGCGAAAAAAGTAAGTGGAACAAGCTTATTTGGATTCTCTAGTAGATAATTCGTCATATCGACTAACCGTTCACTTCTGCGAAATTTCAATATATCACCCCCGAAAACCGAATATTCTATTCAAAATTCTAACCTAATATACGTATTTATTCAAGTGTAGAACGTTCACCTAATAACCGGACGGCATGGACCTGTTCACAGAATCCCCTTAACCCGTTATATACCCTATGCATCCTCGAGTCGTATTCAACCAGGCCGAATACCGTCGGTCCGCTTCCGCTCATTAGGACAGCATCTGCGCCAAACCGCTTCATCTGCGCCTTGATACGTGCTACTTCGGGGTATAGCGATAATGTGACGCTCTCTAGCACATTGCCGATATTATCGCAGACAGCCTGATAATCATTGTTGTCAATGGCCCGGATCATTTTTCCGATATCAGGGTGCTTTGCTTTGTCCAAATTCAACTGCCTGTAGATATCAGCAGTCGATACGCCGATCACCGGCTTTGCCAGCACGACCCAGCATTTTGGGGGGCTCGGCAACTCCCGGATTTTTTCCCCTCTTCCAGTTGCAAGGGCTGTTCCCCCATACACGCAAAAAGAGACATCTGATCCGATTTCAGCGCCCAGCTCAGCCAATTCGTCCAGGCTGAGACCCAGGTTCCATAAACGGTTCAACCCCCTCAAAGCAGCTGCAGCATCACTGCTGCCGCCGGCCAATCCTGCCGCCACAGGTATATTCTTTTCTATCTTGATCGTTACACCCTTTTTAACTTGATAGCGTTCTCTTAATAGAGCTGCAGCCTGATAGGCCAAGTTCCTTTCATCGTCGGGCACAAAGCGGTTGTGCGAAAGAATCTGGATGTTTCCGTCTTCTCTATCTTCTAGCTCTATACGATCCGCAAGGTCCACTGTCGTCATAATCATCTCTACTTCATGGTACTGATCCGGTCTTTTATACAGTACATCCAGAGACAAGTTAATTTTGGCAGGCGCTTTTTCCATAAGCTTCACTACATTCCACCCACTTTTACGTTCTTAAAAAGTTCTTGTCCTATTTTAACATATCTCATTTTGTAGGGTATCCTTTTTTATATCATAGCATGAGAAAGGTATTGTGGAGAATGTATCGGGCTCTTTTCGGCCGACGATAATAGTCGTTTCCAGACAAAAAGCAGACTATGATCGTCTGCTTTCTGCGGTTGTTGCCTTATGCTTATTTTGATTATGCTATTGCCTATTGCTGTCAGTAAAGCCCCTCTGGGCGATCTCAATCGCTCTCTTCACCATGTTGCCGGCGTCCCTCGCTTTGATTCCGCCCCAGCCTTCTTTCTGGACAACATCATAAAAACCAAGTTCCTTCGCAAGTTCCTCTTTGAATTGCTCCGACATGATTCCTCTTCTGGCCAATATCCACATCTCCTTTTCCATAAGGCAACACCTTTAGTCTGTGCCTGCTTTGTTTATTTTATTAGAGTGGGGAGAATTGGCGGAATACAGTTACCGGGCTTATGTCTTTTTTATAGGCTGTTTTCTAAGAAATTGTTGTTTTTACATAAGTTCGGTAATGAAAACCAGTTGATTGGGAGCGGAAAACGAGCAACCTGGAGCCTACTTCTTCATAGGCAACAAGGTTTGCGAAAACAGCCTTTTTATAAATTAAAAGACAGCAAACCGATAACGGCTTACTGTCCACTTAAAGCTACCTTCCCGGCTGTTTCATCGAAAAAGGTCAATTGAACTGTTTCTGTAAGTACATCTGCATAGCTGTAGGAGACTCTTTCGAATGCATTCTCATCTTGGTCAAGCTCGATCACAAACACAGACGGATAAGTTTCTGCCAGTGTTCCAAATCGTTCAACCGTTTTTCTTCTACCACCATTCGCTTTTAAAAGCAGCCTCTTTCCAAGGTTAGAATCTAAGGCTTTCTTAATATCAGCTAAAGTTTTTGGCATTTTTCGGTCCACCTCACTAAGTGTATTATATCACAAATCAGGACAAACCGTCAAACAAAAAATATAAATTATATCAATTAATAAATTTGTTTGTCAATGGTTTTTTATTAAGTTTTTTATTGGTTTATGATATTTTTTATAATGCCCTATAACGATTGAATTATGTAAACGAACTTTACCTTTTCTGTTTGGTTAAATCATTTGCAAAAAGAAAGAACCTTTTTGCAAAAAGGTCTCTGTTTGCGGACAAATTCAGATTCTGGCATTTCTCCCCATGCCACAGTCTGATCTTAAATATTTGTCGACAGCCTAGAACCCTTTGTGTAAAAAGCCTCTCTCGTAAAATTTCATTCTGCTGTATCTTTGTACGGCATTCCTGTTCTTAGTACCCCTTTTGTCTCTACCCCGCCGACACCTCTCTCCCCGGTGATGGTGTTGCGGAGCAAATCCCACACTTGCACACTTTCCATAAAAGACGTATAGCTTATTTTAGAGACGATATAAACAGGATCAAGTGCATGTATATTGATCCTTTCCGGAGAGCTGGCAAAGTTGGCCCCTGCATTGATCAATGACTCAAAATGGGACTGACAGGCACCCGCAAAAATAACTAGTTGATCCAGCTGAGGGATCTTCTTTCTTGCTGCTTTGACCGTTTGAACAAAATGCCAAGAATGTCTGTATGCGTTCAGATCCATCGTATCACCTTTGCTTTTCGAATAAGAATCATGCCCGGTAATCACCAAGATATCCGGCCGGTACGTATCCAACAAGGCCGTGATTTTCGCCGGCATTTCCTTTTCATTGCAATATAATCCTTGAACCGGTATCCCGATCTGTTTATAAACGTCCATACACTTCTTCAGATAAGATGGATCACCATCCAGGTGCAGCACCTTTCCCGGCATTTGAAAATATCCGCCGGTCCGTCTGTATCCATTGCTGCTTTCATACTGTCTTTGTTGATCCAAGAGCTCCTTATCCTGGACAAATAGTTTTATTGATTGGCGTACCTGGCTGTCATTCTTTTCACGATACTCCTCTTGTATACGTTCATTTATCTTCACCAGATCATCATAGTCCGCATCTGCCATTAATCTTATGTCTTCTCCATACAGAATAGCCACCTGCCGTCCATCTTTTATTCCCAGGCTTACTACCCGGAACAACAAGTCGCATCCATACTTGCTTCTTCCAACAATATCACCGACTCCGATCTTCAACTCACTCACCTCTTCATAGAAGCTGATCGACCATGGCTTCAGCCATTCCATCTTACATACCGTATGCAATCAACCAGCCATATGTGCGTTCAACCTACCTTATGAAATCAACCCATTCAAAAAGCCACCCCTGCTAAGCAGAGGTGACCTTTTGCATCAGCCTTTGAAAATAGGATACAATTCGTCACTCAGACGGCCAAACTCCTCAATCGTGAGTGTCTCGCCTCGGCGTTTCGGATCGATTCCTGCCTTTTCCAAAGCGGCAAGGATGCTTTCTTTATGTTCTTTGCCCCCCGGCAACTGGCTGGTGAGGTTATTCTGTATCGTTTTTCGACGTTGGGCAAAGCTTGCTTTTGTGACTGTGAAGAAGAAATCTTCATCAATGACATCCACCAGCGGCTTTTCTCTTTTCGTCAAACGAATAACCGCCGAGTCGACATTCGGCTGCGGGACAAATACTGTCTTAGGTACGATCATTACCGTTTCTGCCTCTGTATAGTACTGGATGGCAATCGACAAAGAACCATATTCCTTTGTCCCAGGTTTGGCGGCAATACGATCAGCCACCTCTTTCTGAAGCATGCAGACAATGCCTCTGATTGGAAGCTGATCCTCCAAAAGCTTCATGATGATAGGCGTAGTCACGTAATACGGCAAGTTGGCGACTACCATGATGTCATCAAGACCGCTGAATTTTTCGCTAATCACCTCAGCCACATTGGCTTTCAATATATCCTGATGGATAACTTCCACATGCGGATAGGGCGACAATGTTTCTTCAAGGATCGGAAGCAGCCTTTGGTCGATTTCAAAAGCCACCACTTGTTTACTGCTTTTGGCAAGCTGTTCTGTTAACGCACCGATTCCCGGCCCTATCTCGATTGCGCCGCTCCGTTCCTTATCCAATTCTGCGAAATCTATGATTCTCCTTAGGATGTTCGTGTCGATCAGAAAGTTCTGTCCGAGGCTTTTCTTAAATGAAAAACCGTATTTCTCCAGAATGGCTCTGGTCCGGATCGGTGTAGCTATATCTTTATGCATTGTTTTCCTCCTGAATTATTTCCTCTATTGCACAGATGAATTCATCTCTATTTATATAGAATTTATTTAGACGATTATATAATTGTTTGCCATTAGTATATCCGATTCGCAACTTGATCCCCAACTTTTCTCGTCTTGCCTTTGAACCTGTACCGCCAATCAGCCCGTATTCCAGCAGATCCTGTTGGGTAATTTCCTCTTTGAATGCTTCCTTGACGATTTGAGCTTCTTTGAGCGCCTGCCGTATGGCTTCAGGAGTTGCATGCTCCACTCCGATGCCCCTGCCGTTTTTCGGTCTTGCTTCACTTTTGGGGAGGAAAGCTTGCTTGCAGCCGGGCACCTTCGCCGTGATGATGCTTCGGATACGCTCTCCTGGATAGTCCGGATCTGTGAAGATAATGACTCCCCTTCTTTCTTGAGCCAGCTTCACCTGCTCAATGACGGCTTCCCCGATGCTTGACCCGTTTGTCTCTATCGTATCGGCTTCCACCGCCCGTTTAATGGCTGTTGTATCATCTTTGCCTTCAACCACGATCACTTCTTTTAGTTTCATGTTTCCTCCGATTACAGCAATGTTCCTGTTATGCTTGGTCTAATGTGTATAGATTCAACATACATTATACCCTTATACTTTCAATTAACCAAAAAAAGCGGAGGATTCTCCTCCACTTTTTCCGCATTATTTTATGACTTTAATTTTCACTTTACGGTTGCCCCATTGGTATGCCTTTGACTTGTTCGAGAAGAATACATCGATTTTGTTTCCTTTGATCGACGATCCGGTATCAGCGGCGATTGCGTAACCATATCCGTCCACATATACCTTTGAACCAAGCGGAATGACGGAAGGATCGACAGCAATCACTTTTGCATTCGGATTATTCTTCAGATTATATCCAGTAGCTGTGATTCCTGAGCAACCATTGCAACCAGCCGTATAGGCAGTAGCCGTCACATACATTTCCCGGCCACTTGAGGAAGCAGCTGCATTGCTTTTATTGCTGGAGCTTTTTGAGCTCTCTGCTTTTGAACTTGCTGCTTGCGAGCTGCCGCGTGAAACAGTTTGCGTAACCGCCTTGTTTCCGACCGCGATCACTTTATCCTGCTTCTCTTTCACAACCGTCTTCTTGATCAGCGTCCGTTTTACTTCCTTGCCGTTCTCTGTGATGACTTCATACTCATTGGAAACCAAGCCTTCGCTTCCTTCAGTGACGACCTTTTCGGTCCCTTTCGGCAGATTGGCATCCTTTTTTGATACAACAGCAAAATCAATTGGTTCTTCCACCACATCGGTGACTTTTTTCACTCTTACTACATTAACCACACTGTTTTCCTTTATTGTTTCGGTCAGCGCAGGTTCAACACGGTCCAATGGCTGTACATGGATGCCTTGTTTCTCTAAAAAGTCAGCGACCGTAGTCGAAGTTGACCAAGTCTCTTTCGTTTTTCCGCCATCAACCACTTTAAGTAAAAATGCTCTATCAATTGCTATATCCATATTATTAGAAATCGTGGCTGTCATTTCGGCAGATACTTTGTCTTCTTCCCTGATTTGTATCTCTTGTTCCTTAAACAAGTCTTCTACTGTTCCGGCTGTTGTTTTGACTTCTTTTTCTATGCCATTATCTATGATTGTCACTTCTTTTGCCGGTTCCCATTTTACCTTCAGCTCATCTGTCAGCTTCGTGGAGCTAGAAGGGTGCAGATAGTCTTCCTCAGCTAGGGCTATATCGAGCTCTTCAAGCAGCTCTTCTATCGTTTTCGCATGTGTCTTCACTGTTTTTTCTTCGCCATCCAATGTCAAAGCTACCGTCTTCTTCGTACCATGGTACAATAGGACTCCTGTTGTAGCCACAAAAACCACGACGCTCGTCATCAAGATGGCGATATGCCTTCGTTTAAAAGTTTGGGCTAGTTTTTTCTTCCATGATTCTATCACGTTATATAAGCCCTCCTTTCTCTCCCGGTGATTATATAGACTAACTTACAGACTGTCAAACAAATCATTTTCTGGGATGTATCCCTTATTATGCATAGATAGCAGTCGTTTGAAAAGATGCGCTTGTCGACAAACAGTCCGTCTGACTCCCTGGACTTTTGTAGAAATAGACGGAAAGTTTGTCACTTGGGACAAGCATGTATTTTTTTCGACAACTTATCTTATCAATCTATGCCGAATACTTTTTTAGCATTTTTCGTAGTTATATCTGCAAGCTCTTCAAAAGAAAGACCTTTCAGGTTTGCAAGTTCTTCCGCAACCAACTTTACATAAGACGGTTCGTTTCGCTTCCCTCGATGCGGGTGTGGTGTCAAATAAGGACAGTCAGTTTCAATCAACAGACGATCCAATGGAATATCAGCTGCTACTTCTTTGACATTCCTGGCATTCTTAAATGTTACAGGTCCTCCAAAGGAAATAAAGAAGTTCATTTTCATGCATTCTTTCGCTGTTTCCGCACTGCCGCTGAAGCAATGCATGATTCCTCCGACTTCCTCAGCGCCTTCTTCCTTCAGTATTTGGACAATATCCTGTGTCGCCTCACGGTTATGGATGATGATCGGCAATTTGACTTTCTTCGCCAACGCGATTTGTTTTCGGAAAACCTCCTTTTGGATTTCTTTAGGGGATTTATCCCAGTGATAATCCAGACCCATTTCACCTAAGGCTACTACTTTAGGGTTGGCTGCCAGCTCCTCAATCCAGGCAAGATCCTCATTTGTCATATCGACTGCATCCACCGGATGCCAGCCCACTGCCGCATAAATGAAAGGATACTGCTCCGTCAGCTGCATTGCTTTTGTGATTGTCGGACGGTCGAAACCTACAACTACCATTCTTGATACGCCTTCAGCCTGCGCTCTGTCTATCACTGCCTCAAGATCTTCCGTGTATTGTTCTGCGTTTAAATGTGCGTGTGTATCAAAAAGCATTTCTATCTTCCCTTCTTGATTCTAGTTTATTATGAACAGAGGATTTCATGTCTCACATTTGTGTAACATTTATATTACAAAAATATATAATAGATTACACAACCTGGACAAACCTCTGTAGTACCTGCTTTCTTTTTCTATATGACAGCTTCAAAAACAAAAGAACGTTCCACGTGAAACGTTCTTTTGCCTTATTCTATTTATTTCACCAAGGAGCCATTTGGTAAACTTTCAGCTATAGTGGCAAGTGAGAGTTTACCATCCAGACTGCCGGCCAAAATCATACCCTGAGACAGTTCTCCTCTTAACTTGACTGGTTTGAGGTTGGTCACACAGATGACTTTTCTTCCGACCAGTTCTTCCGGTTTATAGTGTTGCGCGATTCCAGAAACAACCTGGCGCTTCTCATAGCCTAGATCAAGCTGCAGTTTCAACAGTTTATCAGCTTTCTTTACCGGTTCAGCTGCAAGCACCTGAGCAACACGGAGCTCCACTTTCGTGAAATCATCAATTGAAATCTCTTCCTTTTGGGCCTCTTGCTTAGCTTCCTCTTTTACTTCCTCTTTTTTCGCCGGCGCTACTGAGCCCTGCATTTTTTCCTTAATGAATTCCACTTCCTTCTCGATCTCCAGACGAGGGAAAATCGGATTTCCTTTCACAACTTGAGTGCCTTCTGGAATGACACCGAATGTTTGTAGACTATCCCAATTCTGAAGGTTCTCATCTGTTATATTCAACTGAGCAAAAATGGCTTCCGGTGTTCTTATCAGGAACGGCTTCAGCAGAATGGCAACAAGACGCAAGGCTTCCGCTAAATGGGACATGACGCTTGCCAATTGTTCCGTATTTGCTTCTTTTGCCAGCACCCATGGCTGTGTTTCATCAATGAATTTATTCGTACGGCTTACTAGCTGCCAAATGGATGACAGGGCAACAGAGAATTCCATGGATTCCATAGCTTCTTCATACTTGGCCAATGTTTGTTTACTTGTCTTTAGCAATTGCTCTTCAAATTGATTATTTGAACCTTTATAAACGGGGATGGTTCCATCAAAATATTTCTGGATCATCGCTACGGTACGGTTCAAAAGATTCCCCAGATCATTGGCTAGGTCAAAGTTTATTCTTTCTACAAAGCCCTCCGGCGTGAATACACCATCAGAGCCGAATGGAACTTCCCTAAGCAAGTAATAACGCAGCGCATCAAGGCCATAACGATCAATCAATGTTACCGGATCGACTACATTACCTTTAGATTTGGACATCTTGCCGTCTTTCATTAACAGCCAACCGTGGGCAAATACTTTTTTAGGCAGAGGCAAATCTAATGCCATGAGCATAATAGGCCAGTAAATAGTATGGAACCGGACAATCTCCTTGCCAACAAGGTGGACATTTGCAGGCCAATACTGCTTGTATTTTTCATCATCTGCTGAGCCATAGCCTAGAGCAGTGATATAGTTCGCTAGTGCATCAATCCATACATAGATAACATGCTTAGGATCTCCGGGAACCTTAATCCCCCAATCAAATGTCGTTCTGGAAACAGCCAAATCCTCAAGCCCTGGTTTAATGAAATTGTTGATCATTTCATTTTTGCGTGATTCCGGCTGGATGAACTCCGGGTTCTCTTCATAAAATTGAAGAAGACGATCCGCATATTTGCTCATCTTAAAGAAATAAGATTCTTCTTTTACCTTTTCGACAGGGCGGCCGCAATCCGGGCAATTGCCGTTTTCAACCTGTCTCTCAGTGAAGAAAGACTCACATGGTGTGCAATACCAGCCTTCATATTGATCAAGATATATATCCCCTTGGTCCAGCAATTGCTTGAAGATTTTCTCCACTCCTTGTTTATGTCTTTCATCCGTAGTTCGGATGAAATCATCATAAGAGATATCGAGTTTCTTCCATAATTCTTTGATTTTGACAGCCATACCATCCACATATTGCTGAGGGGTGATTCCCTCCTCTGCCGCTTTGCGCTGTATTTTTTGTCCGTGTTCATCGGTACCTGTCAAATATCTGACATCAAATCTGCGAAGACGCTTATATCGAGCCATTGCATCACCCGCAACCGTCGTGTAGGCATGACCAATATGTAAATTCCCGCTTGGATAATAGATCGGTGTCGTTAAATAAAACGTTTTTTGTTCGCTCATGTTTTCCTCCTGTATAACTGTACTTCATTTATTGAGCCTGCAGTCATCATAAATTTGCTTTCTTAATTATAGCAAGAAATGCAAGGAATTCACCTAAAAAAGATTTATATAACCATATTGCCGGAGCATTATTCTACCAACAGCTTAACTATTATGAAATGGAAATATACCTTTGTTCACCTTTGTTGCTGATTTTAATTCTTTACTATTTCTTCGACAAAATAGTATAATATTTTACAAAATGGAATATTTTTCTTAACTACACCCCTATTAACCTAAGTTGGTGCAATTAAAGGCTAAATGGTCAATCTTTTGTAAGTTATTATTACCATTTAACTTGTAAAACCTTGTTACTTAAGGAATATATTATTCATGTTCAATCCGTAACAAAATCATTGACGTATATGGGAATCGCTGGTATTATTAATTATTATAAAAACTTTGTCGAATAATGACGAAAATTAATAATTTTTTACCCATTTTAATCTTCCGAAAGGAGCGTTACATAATGAAATCCACAGGTATTGTACGTAAAGTTGACGAATTAGGACGCGTGGTTATTCCTATCGAACTAAGACGTACGTTAGGAATTGCAGAAAAAGATGCATTGGAGATCTATGTAGATGACGAGCGCATCATCCT
>JBJFHG010000050.1:0-27198 GCA_051893455.1 Bacillus sp. (in: firmicutes) | reverse complement strand
TCACATTAACACCTCCACCTCTTGATATATGGGGTTTGGGGCGACAGCCCCAAAAGGGGGATTGGGGGTATCCCCCAACAAGGCCGAAACATAGTTTCGGAGTGCGAGGGGAACCCTCGTGCGGTCCTTGCTATGTAACCTAAAGCAATAACCTAGATAAATGTTCTGTTCCAATCAAAAATATCTGCATGCGGAGCAACAACCTGACGGACCCTTCTTTCCTTGCTATGTAACCTAAAGCAATAACCTAGATAAATGTTCTGTTCCAATCAAAAATATCTGCATGCGGAGCAACAACCTGACGGACCCTTCTTTCCTTGCCTGCCAGACACAGAAGCGTGCCACGCTTCTGTCATTGTTTCCAAGGAGAATTAGTCCAGCGGAAGCTCTCCGGCACACCTCGCAGATCAAGATACTCCTTTCGTGCCTTCTCCCGTTGTTCCTCGGTGGGAGCCGTCTTATACTGAGAATAGAGCTGATGTTTGAGCATAGCATCCAGCTTCTGCTCCAACCCTCTTTGAATATCTTCGTAAAATTCTTCCTCGCCATGCAGATGGTAGTGCACCATATATAAAAACAACTCATAGGATATCTGTATATTTTTCATTCGTTTAATCCCCTTTCCGCGACGATAGCGACGGTCGCGACGATTGTTTTGATGGCCTCAATTTCATCGTTGCGACCGTCGCAACCGTCGCGAGTTTCCTTACTGAACATATTCCTGATGTATAAAAGTAAGTGTTACTCTCCGTCCGGAGTGTTTAGCCTTGTTCTCATAGCGGACATGATATTCTTCCATTAGCCTTCCGCATCGGATATTCAGATACTTCGTCAAAGAATTTGCTGGCATATCTGAATGGATTGCTTCAACAAGTTCCGAGGGAGAACCTATCCATTCTCCCTGTTCGGAAGAAACCAGTTTTGCCACAACCTCCAGAACAGGATCAGGCGGCTCCCGGTGTAATTCGTTTTCTAATTTTTCAAGGTTCCAAATCTGTGTTTCCGGATCTTTCTTCAAATAGAGAATTTGATCTGGTTGATCACGTCCCACCACATCAATGGTAGCTTCCAAAGCAGTACGCTTCTTCTTTTGCATCAACAAAGATCCATCTGCACTCCCCAGTAATCCAGTCGTTCCTGAAATCATTTCAAAGGCATCACCAGCAGGCTGTTTTCTGGTATGGTGGACGGTTAATACACAGATACAATGTTTGTCGGCAAACTGTTTTAGCCTTCCAATGATTTCATAATCACTGGCATAGCTGTATGCTTCACCGCCCACTTCACGGATTTTTTGCATAGTGTCTATGATAATAAGCTTGGTGTCTGGATACTCTCGCATGAAGTATTCAAGCTGTTCATCTAAACCGTTTCCTATCTTGTTTACGACCGTACCAAAGCGAAGTCTCTTGGTATCCTCCACGCCGTACATCATAAACATCCGGCTCTGGATGCGCTGATAATCGTCCTCTAATGCCAGATAAAGAACTGTTCCGGGATGTACTTCGTACTCCCACAACTTTTCTCCGGTGCTGACATGGTAGGCAATCTGTGCTACCAGAAAGGACTTCCCAATCTTGGGTGCGCCGGCGAGGATATATGCCCCAGCGTAGAGCATACCTTCGATAATTGGAGGCCTACTTTTGTATGCTGTCTGATACAGCTCAGTCATGGAAACTGTGTGAAGGTAGTGTGGATCTTTCATACGCCGCAACTGTTTGAACATTTCATCAAGACTTTCTTCAGAATTATCAATTTGGGTATTGATTTCCGATTCAGAAGTAGGTATGCTTTCCTTGTGATTTAATGGAATTGACTGCCTTTCATCTGCGCCAACAGATGTTTCAAGGGCAGTCCTTTCTTTTTCATTAATTGTCATAGGCACTCTCCTCCTTATGTATTTTGACCACTCCGGTTTTCTACTGTTTCTTCCACCTCAAAACCATAGAACTTCTTCTCAAAATATCGTACGGGACACTTCCCTGCTACAGTGATATAGCCCTCACGCTTTAACTCATTGTTCATCTCACGCACGATCTGGTAAGCCTTGCTACGACTGATTCCCAACACTTCACTAACTTCCTTCGCTGTTACAAACTGAGTTTTCATTTGATCACCTCCTTCTTGTCGCACATAAAACGTATTATAAATGCGCTTTATTTTTTGTAAACAAAAAATACGCACTATAAGTACATATTCAATATACGACTTTAAAATTCGTGTGTCAATAAAAAAATAATAAAAATACGCACTTGAAATTCGTAAAAAATGATGGTAATATTTGCATGAGGTGAAGATAGTGGAATACATTAAAAATTATGATTACCCCGCAATCGGTAAGCGGATCAAAGCTCTGAGACAAGGACAAAAGATGAGCCAGCAAGCGTTGGCAGACATCCTCGATAAATCTCTGCGCACGGTTCAAAAATATGAATCCGGCGAAATTGAGGTGTCTATCGCCATTGTGAACAAGCTGGCACGGATTTTCGAATCAAGTCCAACGTTCATTCTTGGATACGAGACCAATATTGCACCAATCAAAACGCTGGCTGATGTAGTCGAATTTTTCTTCAAGTTGGAGCAGGTATCCGATCTGGACTTCTCGGTCGATATCAAAAAGCCGCCGCACAATGATGAATGGGAGGGTTCCATTACTTTCAATGGCAAAGCACAACAAGCTGAATGCAATGCTGACATATGCCTGTTTATGGAGCGCTGGAAGGAAGAACGTGAAGACTTCAAAGCGGGACGTCAATCAGAGAGAAGCTACAACCTTTGGAAAGACCAGGTGGTGGCACGTTATGCCTCTGCCCATCTTAAAAGCAATGATCCTACAGAATAGGGGACAGACACGATAGAAATACGAATGAGATAACTAAAATCGAATGTCATGTCTAAGCCTGGAAGAAAGGAGATTTCATTTTATGTCAGTAACTAAAGATAAAAAGACTGGAAAATGGATGTCCCAAATCCGAGTGAAGGACTGGACAGGTACAACAATTCACAAGAAAAAGAGAGGCTTTGACACAAAGAGAGAAGCCGTTCAATGGGAGCGAGACTTTATCAGCCAACACACAGGCAATGTCGGTATGAGCTTCAAGGAGTTTCTCGAACTCTATCTGCACGATATGTCGCCCAGAGTGAAAGAAACCACCCTCGAGAACAAGAAATTTTTAATCAATGGAAAAATTCTGCCTTTCTTCGGCAAAATTCCGTTGAACGAAATCAGCCCCACTGACATTCGCAAGTGGCAAAATAGCTTGACCAGCTTCCGTGATGAGAATGGGCAGCCTTATTCTCAAACCTATCTCAAAACCATTCAAAACCAGCTTACCGCCATTTTCAATTATGCCGTGAAATACTACGACCTAAAAGAAAATCCCTGCCATAAGGCAGGGGGTATGGGCAAGAAAAATGCGGATGCGATGCAGTTTTGGACTACAGATGAGTTTGCAAGGTTTATTGAGGTTATGAAAGATCGTCCGATGTCCTATGCGATGTTTATGACATTGTACTACACAGGTATGCGTGAGGGCGAACTGTTGGCGCTGACGCCGGCAGATATTAATCTTGAGCAGTCCACCATAACAGTCAATAAAAATTTCCAGCGCGTCAACGGGAAAAATATGATCACAACGCCCAAGACACCCAAGAGCACTCGCATCATCACTATGCCGGAAGGACTTCGTAGTTGTTTGGAGACATTTATGGCTCAGTGCTATGACTTACAACCCGACGACCGCCTGTTTCCGCTTTACAAGTCATATCTTAGTAGAGAAATGGCTTACGGTGAGAAAAAATCAGGCGTCAAGCATATCCGTGTTCATGACCTCAGACACAGCCACGCAAGTCTGTTGGTCGAAATGGGATTTTCCCCCTTGCTCATTGCTGAACGACTTGGACATGAGCGTGTACAAACAACGATGGAGATATACAGTCACCTCTATCCAAATAAACAAGCTGAGGTAGCCAAGCAACTTGATGATGTCATGTCACGCATCTGATTGGCTACAAAAATATTGTATGATGTAGCCATTTTGTAGCCATAAATAAATAAAAAATCCCGGAGAACCTGTAAATACAAGGCTCTCCGGGACTTGATAACACAAATTATATTATTCCCACTCAATCGTCGCAGGTGGCTTAGACGTAATGTCATACACGACGCGGTTGATGTGTGCTACTTCGTTTACGATACGCACGGAGATTTTCTCCAATACATCCCACGGGATACGTGCCCAGTCGGATGTCATGCCATCGATGGAAGTAACGGCACGGATACCGATTGTGTAGTCGTACGTACGTGCATCTCCCATAACACCTACGCTGCGGATGTCAGGAAGGACAGTGAAGTACTGCCAGATATCACGGTCTAGTCCTGCTTTTTTGATCTCTTCACGAAGGATGTAGTCGGACTCGCGGACGATCTCCAGCTTCTCTTCTGTCACTTCTCCCAATACACGGATACCTAGACCAGGGCCCGGGAATGGTTGACGCCATACTACTTCATCAGACATACCTAGTTCTGTTCCAAGCGCGCGCACTTCGTCTTTAAACAATGTGTTCAAAGGCTCGATCAATTGGAATTCCATATCTTCCGGAAGTCCGCCTACGTTATGGTGAGATTTGATTGTTTGAGCTGTCGCTGTACCGCTCTCGATGATATCTGTGTAAAGTGTTCCCTGAGCAAGGAAGTCAATGCCTTCTAGTTTGGCCGCTTCATCATCGAATACGTAGATGAACTCGTTGCCGATGATTTTACGTTTTTGCTCAGGGTCGGAAACGCCCGCCAATTTCTTCATGAAACGTTCTTTCGCATCGACTTTGATGACGTTCATGTGGAAACCTTCGCGGAATGTTTTCATGACGCTTTCCGCTTCGCCTTTACGCAATAACCCATGGTCGACGAAGATACATGTCAATTGATCTCCGATGGCTTTATGGATCAATACGGCAACGACTGAAGAATCGACCCCGCCGCTCAATGCGCACAACACTTTTCTGTCGCCGACCGTTTGGCGGATTTTCTCGATTTCGATCTCAATGAAGTTCTCCATAGACCATTCGCCTTTACATCCGCACACATCAAACACAAAGTTTTTCAGAAGGTGATTTCCGTATTCGGAATGCTGCACTTCTGGATGGTATTGAACAGCATACAATTTAGCCGCTTCATTGCTCATTCCGGCAATCGGGCAATGCGTACCGCTTGTTGCATCGATTGTGAATCCTTCTGGAGTTTCAACGACCAGATCCCCGTGGCTCATCCACACGATCTGTTCTTGCGGCACATTATTGTACAAAGCTGTTTGATGCGCCACATTCAATGTTGCTTTTCCATATTCACGCTGAGACGCCTTTTCGACTTTTCCGCCGAAGTGGACAGTCATCAGCTGCATTCCGTAACAAATTCCCAATACCGGGATGCCCATGTCAAAAATGCGTTCGTCACAGCGGAATGATTTTTCATCGTAGACACTGTTCGGGCCGCCTGAAAGGATGATCCCCTTCGGCTGCATTTTTTGGATTTCCTCCGCTGTAATTGTATGCGGATGCAGTTCGGAGTATACCCCGAATTCCCTGATCCTTCTTGTGATTAACTGGTTGTATTGACTGCCGAAGTCTAATACGACAACCATCTCTTGCTGTTGTTGCAATTCTGCTTTTCCTGACACGTACGTCACCCCTGGTCAAATTTTTATCCATTCACAAAACATCTGTGTGACTTTCATGAAAAAATCGATCATTATCCTGTATTATTGCCCATTATAGAAAAAACTAGAATCTGCATCCGGCACCCAAATGCACAAATGCAGTCTAGTTCAATTTCCACTCGTCCGTTAAAGGGCTAAAATAGCCGCTTTACTCTTCATAGTCAAATCATTTACGGTGATTTGGTAGAGACTTTCGAACCATATTATCGAGGATATACGAAGGAAATGACCTTATTCAGTTTAAATCTTTCCCTATTGTAACAACGAATTAAAAAAATGGTCAAGCAATAGTTCTCTTCATGATTTTTTCCCATTTTTCTACCCAATTTCCCGGATCCTGATTGCCTCCATATAGCCATTTTTCAAAGACCACCGTCAACTGCCCCATGTCTTGCATCATGAAGGATTCATCAATATAAGAAGCATATTCCCGCAATGTCTCGCTCGGTTTTCTCTTGATGCCGCGCCGATTCAATTGCTTTAGCAATACAAAGTAGGCTTTGGTAAACGACTCAGAGTCTGATTTCCTCCTAAAATAAGCGATCCACAATCGCGGAATCCACTTTTGCCGGTTTTTGTACAGCCATAAGGCCATCACCAGTAATACAATCGACCAAAAGACGATCAGGCCGGTATTTTGTTTAATTTTGCCGACGATTGTTGAAGAAGTCTTCTGCGTGCTGGTTTCCGCCCCGGTTTCTTCCAAGTTCTGAGTCGGTTGCTCCGGCATGTCTCTCTCCTGCTGGACCTGCTGGGCTCCTTGTTCTCTGACACCGGATTCGGATGTCATCGTTGATCCCGTGTTGTACTCAAACGGAGAACTGTTGGTGAACCCTTTTGTCGGTTCGAAAGGGACAGCCCCTGTAGGGAATTGAACTTCCACCCAAGAGTGGGCGTTGTTATTACGGATTTCATAAATACTCTTGCCGTCCATAGTCTCTACGTATTCCCCTTCAGAATATCCCTTGACCCATTTTGCCGGGATTCCGATCGAGCGCAGCATAATCACCATAGCCGTAGAGAAATGATCACAGTAACCCATCTTCGTCTCAAACAGGAATTGGTCGACAAAATCCTCATCTTCTTCAGGATAAGGAATATCTTCATGCTCATACGTGAACTCCGGACCTTTCAAGTAGGATTCAATGGCTTTGGCCTTATCGAACCAATTATCTTCAGACTCCGTAAGGTCGATGGCCAAATCCTTCACCCGCTTCGGCAAGCTCTCCGGCAGCTGAAACAATGGTCTATGGAAGAGCACATCCTCATCAGACATATCTGTCACTTCCCTCAGCTGTTCGACATTGTAAACGGACAACTGGTACTCGATCCGGTACAAATCCAATCCTTGCACAGTAAATTTCTCAGTCCCCCAATTGTAGCGGAATGTTTGATTTGGATTATCCGTCTGAACATCGACTTGATCGACAGGTGTCGGATAAGCGATATAGGACATCTTCTCTTCTGCGTTAACAGTGGCATGAAGACCTTCCGCTCCCTCAAAAGAATCGTACCCGTAGATTTTATTGGTCCCACTAATCAGGTCTTCCGGCCCGGCATCAGGGCCGGATTCCCACCCCTTGCCTGTATAGAAATCCTTCATTTCGATTTTCCAATAATGCTTGTCATCGGTCTTAGCCGTAAAGACGAGCGTATCGTCCATATTGAAGCCTCCCCCAAGACGCGAGTCATCCTCATCATAGCCCACAGTCGCAACCCCCTTCCCGTTCGAAGACCCAGTGAACTTTTCCGACTGGCTCACAAGAAAGGGAACCGGATCAGACCACTTGGCAGAAGATTTGGGGGAGACATACCCGATTGAGGCGCTGAGGAGGATAAATGCCAGCAACGGGACGAGCCAGCGCATGTTCTGCCTGTTATCGAGTTGCAACCCCCTTTCATTCACCAGCCGCTCCATACGAAGACAGCCGAGGGCAAGAAAACCGATCACCACAAGACGGACAATCGCACCATCACCGTCATAGGTGGTGAAAGTATCCAGGATCGTTACGTACATAATGCTCATGAAGAAGAACAGGAATATCCGTTTACGGACAATCAGCCAATAATGGAGCAGATAAGCCATCATCCATAACAGGAGAAAGAATAACATGGTCCTGAACTGATTTGACACTTCCTCCCATGCCCCTGAACCAACAGTAATCACGTTATCGATGAAGTTCCCGACCATAAGGGCCATCCACTGAAGTTCCGCGAACGTATAGAAATCGCGATAATAAATAAAGTACAGTGCCGATAGCAAATACCCCAAAAGGATGAGGAATATCCATCGTTTGCGCACCCTGTAAAAGTGCAGCAAAACAGAGAGCCCGATAAAGACAAGGAATAAGCCGACATTGCCAAGCTCAACAAGCATTTCCATGGGACGGAGCCATTCCCAAAGCAGGACAAAGGCGACCATGCCATACAACATGCGAAAAACGAGATTCGTGCCACGCTGTTTCATCAACTTACCCCCCTCTCGCTCGTTTGTTTCCTGCCGCTGTAGATGAGTTCGCAAAGGACGCCTTTTTGGTCCGCTAGCGCCTTCAGTTCGCCTAATTGACCATTAGAGCTCCCGGAATCGGCAAAGACGAACAGGCGAGCTGCGCTGTTCCCTTTCAATGTGCTCAGCGCATTGATCATCCCGACCGTCAGCTTTGATGTCAAAACAATGTAAGAGGTATTGCTGACTGTATTCCCCATCTCGTTCAAGTGATACTCAAACGGAGATTCCGAAACGTCTTCCGTCTTGGCGAGCGTATAGAAAATCCGCCTTCTTTGCTGCTCGCCGTATCCGATTGGTATATAATCCTGTTCCTGTCCGGTTCCGAGATATCCGATTCCTTTTCCCTTCTTGAGAATTGTGTGGGTAAGTGAAGCTGCATGTGTCACCATCTCTTCAAACAATGGCGAAGGGGATTGGTCGAGGATCATGATGGCATCCTGGCTTTTCCTTTCCTCGAATTCTTTCGTCATGAATTCATTCTTTTTAGCTGTTGCCTTCCAATGGATCCAGGAAAGCCGATCGCCAGGCGAATAGGCGCGGACGCCACTGACAATCGACGACTCACTATGATTGTGTATCATGCTTGCCTGATGCCCTTCTTCGTAGCTGGCCTCTGTCTGGCGATAGGAGATGCGCTCGTAACTGGGATAGATCAAAAGCTTATCCGGATACGCCAGATGAACGGCCTTATCATAGAAACCAAGAATATCCGCTACTTTCAGCTCAATGCCCGTGAACAGATGCTCCCCGCGGACGGCCTCTGCAATCGTATAGGAAAAAACCAACTTTCTTTGCAGCAGAGGGAATAGCACAGTTCGACTCGGCGACTTTAATGTGCTGTCCAACCGCTCGGGTATTTGGTCTTCCACAATGACAAACAACAGCGGCAGCCAACGATTAAGCCTCACTTTAACCTCAATCCTGATCTCATCGCCCGCTTGGTAAGAACCCCGGTGGAATGACCTTTCGACCGTCGCTTTCTTTAACGGATACATGAGCACAAACATGGAATACAAAAAAAACGGGATAAAACTGAAAAACAAGAACCAGCTGACGAACCCTCCCTGGAACATCGCATACACAAAGGCAAGTGCCAACAGCACAAAAAGCGATATCAGACGAAAATGCGGGGCCAACCGAGCCAGCAGCCTTTTCATCGTTTCTCCGTCCATGGCTGGATTGGAATCGGCAACCCGTTCAATATCTCTCTGACCAAGTCATCTGTTTTAACTCCGTTATAGCGAGCTTCCGGCTTGAGGATGATCCTGTGCGAAAACACATAAGGGGCCAAATATTGGACATCATCCGGAACGACATATTCCCTTCCTTGAATAAAGGCGAAGGCCTGTGAAGCCTTCATAAGCGCGATTGATCCACGCGGGCTGGCACCCAAGTAAACTTGGCGATGGGTCCGTGTCCTATTCGCAATCCCGACAATGTATTGCTGGACGGAGCGGTCGACAAACACTCCTTTCACCTGTTCCTGAAGCTCCCTGACATCTTCAACGGAAACGACAGAATGGATATCATCGATCGGGTGGCGCTGCTGGACACCTGATAATATATCAAGCTCCTCCTGCTCATCCGGATAGCCCATGTTCAATTTTAGAAGGAACCGATCCAGCTGCGCCTCAGGCAATGGATATGTTCCCTCATATTCAATCGGGTTCTGGGTAGCCATGACAAAGAACGGCTGTTCCAGCTCCCTTGTTACCCCATCGACCGTTATACTGGCCTCTTCCATCCCTTCCAGCAATGCGGCCTGCGTCTTCGGCGATGTCCGGTTTATTTCATCCGCCAGTATGATATGGCCCATGACCGGTCCCGGCCGGAAAATAAATTCCTGTTCTTTCGGATTATAGATCGATGTTCCTGTCACATCCGACGGCAAGAGGTCCGGAGTAAACTGGATTCTCCGGAAGCTGGCGTTAATGGATGTCGCCAGCGCCCTGACCATCATCGTCTTCCCTACCCCAGGGACATCCTCAAGCAACACATGCCCCTTGGCAAGCAGAGCAGTCAAACACAATTCGGCGATATTCCGCTTGCCGATCATTACCCGATCTATATTATTTAGAATCTTCCCAATTAACCGATAATTTAACTCACTCGCCATGTGGTCCCCCTTATGCACACTTTTTTTCATCATACCATTTTTTTGCATACTTTACATAAATAGACGCCGCTAAAAGAGTTGCGGCGTCCAAATTTCTATCATACTTTTGTTTTCCCGTGCTTTCTGGCCACAATTAGGGCAATGATGGTCCCCCCGACTAGGCCATCAATCATATCGAACATCGTATCATCAGGATCGCGGCCTTGGGCCGTGAAATGCAGCAGCTTATCTCCGGCAAACTCAAGCAGCTCCCAGGCCCCTGCTGTCGCCAAGGCAAAAATGATGATGAAAAAGGCGATAAAAGGCTTCGGCATTGATTCAGCTACACGTTCACCCAGGAAGAACACCATCAACAGCCAAGCCCCGTAACCTAACCAAATACCGGAAGACAGATGGAGAAAATCATCGAAATGCTTAATGCTGTATGCCCCTCCAAATGTTCCGAACCCTACAGACACCAAGATAAAGAGATATGTCAATACCAAAAAGGCCGGCTGGACGGTAAATTTCTTTTGCCATAGGCCGAGAACCCCTAAGCTGACCAAAGTCAGGATCCCCATCAATCCTTTCGTTCCTCTTCCATCCATATACATATAAACGGTTCCGGCAAGAATGGCTCCCGTGACAAGCCACCATATAATCTTATCGATTTTCCATGATTTCATAAGTGAACCCCCGCTTTTTCTAATAATCGCAATAAATCTTATTTTTACTGTATGGGATATTCCGCCCGTTGGAAACATGAACCCGCTTCCTCTATTGGGTTATTTTCCCGAAAATCGGGCTAGACTATTCATGACGTTTCACCGGCCATTATCTAGGGTAGTGGTTTTTTAATGAAGTATATCGCGGAAAGGAGCAGATTCATGGCAACCGATTCGACCTCCCGAATCCCGAAAGAAAAGACGTTAGACAGCAGCCTGAAGCTTTTGATGGAAGGCTATGACTTCATCCCGAACCGCTGTCATGCTTTTCAATCCGATATTTTTGAAACACGCCTCCTCGGGGAAAAAGTCGTCTGCATAAGCGGCGAAGAGGCCGCAAGAGTGTTTTATGATAGTGAACGGTTCACCAGAAAAGGAGCTGCGCCGAAGCGGATCCAAAAAACTCTATTCGGCGAGAATGCCATCCAGGCAATGGACGGGGAAGCCCACAAAATCCGGAAACTCCTGTTCATGTCGCTTATGGTCCCCTCCCGGATCAACCTTCTGTCACAGATTGCCGAGAAGAAATGGGAATCAGCCTTGGATAACTGGCAGCACCAAGACAAAGTAACATTAATGGATGCTTCCGAGGATCTTTTGTGCCAAATCGCCTGTGAATGGGCAGGTGTCCCCTTGCAGGAAGAGGATGTCCGCAGGAGGGCAAAAGAATTTGCCGCGATGGTTGATGCCTTCGGCGCAGTCGGACCGCGCCATTGGGAAGGTAGAAAGGCGCGCAAAAGCAGCGAGCAATGGATTCAGAAAGTGATTGAATTGATCCGTTCCGGCAATCTGCGAGTACAGGAAGATTCGGCAGCCTATTTGATGGCCTGGCATAAAGAAAACGGCAAACTATTGGATACACGCATGGCTGCCATCGAGCTGATTAATGTGTTAAGGCCCATTGTCGCCGTTGCCCGATTTATCACCTATGGAGCGCTTGCAATTCATCAATACCCGGAATGCCGGGATAAGCTGCGTACCAGTGAAGAGTACCTGTTCCATTTCGTCCAGGAAGTCCGGCGGTTCTATCCATTCAGCCCTTTCCTCGGAGCCCGGGTTCGCCAGGACTTCGTTTGGAAAAATAATCATTTCAAGAAAGACGAGCTTGTGCTTCTGGACATTTACGGAGCCCATCACGACTCTCGTATGTGGGACCATCCCGATGAATTCCGCCCGGAACGTTTCAGCGAATGGGAAGGGAACTTGTTCGACTTGATTCCCCAAGGCGGCGGCAATGCATACAAAGGCCATCGCTGTCCGGGGGAAACCGTTACGATGGCAATCATGAAGATCAGTTTTGATTTTCTCGTCAACAAAATGACGTATGCGGTTCCTCCCCAGAATCTGTCGATCAGCAAGGCCCGTATCCCGACTCATCCGAAGAGCGGGTTCATCATCGAACATATAAAAAAGGCGTAAAGAAAACGCACGAGCGGCAACTGCCCGGCTCGTGCATTTTTCTTTATGCCTTAGGCTCTTCCTTCTTTCCAAGAGCCAGGTATACAAACATACAGATGATCAATCCTGCCCCCACGTACTGGAAACCCCCAAACGGAATATTCAGCCACAGGACAGTCGTGACGACCGCAGCCAAAGGTTCGATGCTGCCCAACAGGCTTGTCTCCTTCGGGCTTAAGGACTGCAGGCTCTCCACGTAAAACCAAAAAGCCAGCATCGTCCCAAATACGATTACAAACAGCAAGTATAGGAATGTGTCCGTCCCCCAATTGCTCATATCGACCCGCCAAGGAGGATGGATGAAGCTCATGGCAAATCCGCCGATCACCATCGCCCAGCCAACAACGACAAGCGAATCAAACTCCCGGAGAAGCGGCACCGCATAGAGTGTATAGAAAGCAAGTGCCACACCCGATAATAAACCCCAAATGACGGCCGGCGCCGGAACGGACAGCCCGGAGAACGAACCATTCGTGAGCAACAGAAATGCCCCCGATAAGGCGAGCAAAACCGTCACTGCATCTTTCTTCGTGAACTTCGCCATCCCTCTGAACACCGTATAGACAATAATCATCACCGGAGCCAAATACTGAAGCAATGTCGCAACAGCCGCATTGCCATGATTAATGGAAGCCATATATGTGTACTGGACAGCCAGCATACCCGCAAGCCCAAAAATCAGCAGCCGGGTCGCCGTGAAAGCCCGCAACCAAATTGCTATGATCTGTCTCTTATCTTTTACTAAAGCCTGCACCAGTAACAGCAGTACACCTGCAATCAATAGCCGGACAGACACAAGCCAATCCACATTGATCCCTTGCTCGAACAGCCTCTGCGCAACCGTGCCGCCCACTCCCCAAAAACATGCACCCGTAATGACAAGCGTAAAACCGAGCATTCTCTTGTTGTGCTCCATACTTTATCCCCTATCCCGCCAAACTGTCTTTTCCTTCATCATAGTCCATCCATACCGGAAAAACCATAAGTAAATAGGCTTCAAGGGATATGTTCCATAAAATAGGATAATTTAATATTGTAGTATTCTTCTATATCTCTTTTCAGCTTCCTCTCCAAAGCAATAAACTCTTCGGCAACATATGGGAGATCAAATGCGTTATCTACTTTAGCCTCCGCCCATATGGAGGTAAGTCTTGCTTGATTTGAAACCGGCAGCAAGGAAAGGATGCCTCCCTCTCTTCGTACTCGTCAAATTCAATCGTATAATAATGAAACTCCGGTATATCACCCTCAATGACTTTGTCTTTCCACACAGCCAGTGCTTTATAGAACTCTAAAATAGACAGTTCGGCTTCAAAGTAGACATCCTCATTGATTTTGACAGTAAACAGAACATCCACCGCCATAATGGCAGATACATCACTTCTGTTTTTGTTTGATATTATCTCTTTATCACTCGTAAATTCATAGGCAAAGTTCATTTTATTCCCTATCCTTTTTCTGTCCTTTACCGTATTCTACAACAATAAATCAGCTGGTGCGATTTGCTTGGCTGTTGTGATCATGCTCGCGATTTCCTCCGGGGTCTCCACAGCGCCCTTTCTGATCCACAAATGAATGATCGATATGACACTTGATAAAAGGATCTCTTGAGCATAATCCTGCGGCAAGTCCCTCATCCGAAGTGATAAGTTCTTCGAAAGCCTGACCCGTTTTCGGAGGGCATCGCCGATTAGATGTTTCGTTTTATCCGTAAAATATTCATGCCCCCTGATGGTCAGCAAAGCACTGATCCAATCCATATTGTCCGTTACATATCTAAGCACTTCTAAAATGACTTCATATGGGATGATTTCAACAGGATTAAGGATGTCCCCGTCCTCATGCTTTTCAAAGATCAACTCTACATGATTCAGCAATTCCTCCTCCAGCCGATTCAGGAGATCATCCTTATCCAAGTAATGCAAATAAAAAGTGCCCCGGTTGATGTCGGCCTTTCTCGCTATGTCACTAACGGTTAGTTGGTTCATCCCCTTTTCCTTCAAGAGTCCGGCAAATGCATCCTTGATTCTCTTTTTCGTCCCCGTCTCCCGAACCGGCTCCATCTCCTCAACCTCGCTTTCTTAAATCAACACTGCCTACTTTTCTGTTTATTGATAACTGAAAATTGATAATTTAAGATAATTATATAACACAATCAACAAGTTGTTCATCTAAGGAGGTGTTGGACCCTGGCCTTTATTGAAATGATCAATAGCTATAAAAAATACCAAACCGGGGATACCGTTGTGTATGCAAATAATGGAGTGAGCTTTTCGATTGAAAAAGGTGAGCTTGTCGTTATTTTAGGAACGTCAGGCGCAGGAAAATCAACGGTTCTAAACATTTTGGGGGGGATGGATACAAACGACGAAGGGCAAGTGATCATAGACGGAGAAAAGATTTCTGATTACACAGCAAAGCAGTTGACCACCTATCGCCGTAATGATGTTGGATTTGTATTTCAATTTTATAACCTCGTTTCAAACCTGACGGCCAAAGAAAATGTAGAGCTGGCTTCCGAAATTGTCGATCAGGCGCTTGATGCCGAAGAGGTTTTAAAAGATGTTGGACTGGGAAAACGGATTGATAATTTTCCCGCCCAGCTGTCCGGAGGGGAACAACAGCGTGTAGCGATTGCCCGGGCAGTGGCGAAAAACCCGAAAATCCTCTTATGCGATGAACCAACAGGGGCATTGGACTATAGGACAGGAAAGCAGGTGCTGCAGATTTTACAGGATATGAGCCGGGTAAACGGCGCAACCGTCATAATCGTGACACATAACGCTGCGATTGCGCCGATTGCTGACCGGGTTATCCATATGCATGATGCGAAGGTCAAGGATATAGAAATCAATCCTAACCCGCAAGACATCGCGGACATTGAATGGTAGGCGGGACAACATGAAAAAAAGAATACTTTGGAAAGATATCTTTCATGCCATCACCAGATCTTTGGGACGGTTTTTGGCCATTTTTTCTTTAATGGCTTTGGGCGTGTTCGCATTTGTCGGACTGAAGGTCACGGGTCCCGATATGCGATCGACAGCAGAGGTTTTTTTCTCAGAAAACCACTTGGCCGATTTATCCGTAATTTCTTCATATGGTTTAGATAAAAGCGACCAAAAGATCATCGAATCAGCGGATCAGCTTGCCCATGTTGAATACGGGTATATGAAAGATGTTGTCATCAAGGACACGGCTGAAAGTATCCGCATCTTTTCGGTTCCTGATACCTTATCTCAATACGAAGTCGTGAGCGGTTCATTGCCAAAGAACAGTGATGAAATCGCACTGGATTATTTGTATAAAGGCGATTATGAAATCGGCGATACAATCACGTTTACCGAGGAAAAAGACGCCGAAGGGAATCAGATGTTACAAAAGCATCGCTTCCGCGTTGCCGGTTTTGTGAAATCAAGTGAGTTAGTCGATAAAAACAACATCGGGCAAACGACTGTCGGAACCGGTAAATTACATGGCTATGCTGTCGTTACGGAGAATACGTTCGCTTCTGATGTGTACATGATTGCGCGCCTATCCTTTTTGGATACTGAAAATTTGGATGCCTATAGTGATGAATACAGTGAGTTGGCGCGGAAGCATAAAGCTGAACTGAAAACCCTTTTGCAGGATCAACCCGCAAAACGTCTGAAGTCCCTTAAAGAGGAAAAGCAAGCTGAAATCGATGAGGGCTGGAAAGAAATCAACGATGCCAAACAACAAATTGCAAAAAATCAGGCACAACTGGATGATGCGAAACACCAGATTGTTGATGCCAAAGCTAAAGTGGCGGAGAACCAAGGAAAACTTGATAGCGAGGTTTCCGATGCTCAGGCCTTAATCGATGATGGACAGCAACAGCTGAATGACGCACAGTCATCAATCACTGCAGCCGAAAGCCAATTGAAGGATGCAACAGCACAACTTTCGAGCGGGCAAGCAACCTTAGATGAGAAATGGGTACAATTACAATCCACCAAAAGCCAGTTGGATGCTGCGAAACAAGTTTTGGATGAAACGAACAGAAAATTGGCAAGCGCGGCAGAGGCCATTCAGAACGGCAAGACACAGCTTGAAGACGCCCAGCAACAAGTAGCCCGGAATAGACAATCATTGGTTTCAGCACAAAATGAAATAAACGAAAACCAAAAAAAACTCGATATCCAAAAAACAGAATTGGCTGATAAACAAGCTGAACTGAATGCTCAACAAGCATCACTGGAAAAAGCCAAATCAGATGCTAAACAAGCACAAAATGAAATCGACAGGAAGCAAGCTGAATTAAATGCAAAGGAAACAGAATTGGCCAACGGAAAATCAGGCTATGAAGTTGGGATTGTAGAACTTGAATCGGCCCTATCGTCCGGCAAAGAGCAATTAAAAGGCCTCAATGGCCAGCAGGCTGCTTTGACCGAAACATTGCGCCGGTTGGAAACAGACAAGGCAGCGGCTGAACAGGCAGGCAATCTGGCAAAAGCTGAAGAGATCAAAACCGAAATCGCCGGAGTCCAGACCCGATTGGACCAGGTGACTGCAGGAATAGCCGACACCGAACAAGGCGTCAAAGAGGCCGGGAACAGATTGGCAGCTGTCCAGGCTGAGCATCAATCATTTATCAAAAATACGTACTCACCTGGCATGGCTATGATTGAGGCCGTCCGGCCAGAACTTGATGCCAAACAGGCACAAGTGGATGCAAGCAATCAGCAAATCAAAGCAAGCCAAACGAAAATCGATGACGCAAAGGCAAAGATTGATGCAGGCAATCAGCAAATCAAAGCAGGCCAAGCAAAAATCGACGATGCCCAGGCACAGGTTGATGCAGGCACCCGGCAATTACATGACGCAAAGGCTGAGCTGACGCGACAGGAAAAATTGTTAGCGTCAAAAGAAAAGCACTATGAAGCTGGATTGGAAGCCTATAATCTGGGCGTTGTCGAATACAATAAAAATCTGCAAACCTACTATTCCGGTTTAGCGAAATGGACAGAAGGAGTCGAAGCGCTCCGAAAAAATACAGCCGAATATGAAAGCAACGTCGATCGATTGGCCCAGGCGAAAGCCGAGCTCGCCGCGAAACAAAATGATTTAGCCGAGGCAAAGAACGAGTTGGCCCAAAAGCAATCAGAGGGCCAGCAACAAATCGATGACACAAACGCTCAAATTGCCTCGAAAGAGAATGAGTACAACGAGAAACTGAAAGAATTTGAAGACGAAAAGAGCAAAGCCGAAACAGAAATAGCCACAAATGAATCAGACCTGAAGAATGCAGAAGAAAAACTGAATGATCTGGCATTACCGGTGTATACAGTTGGTGACCGCAAAGATAACCCTGGATACAAAAATTATCTAAATAACTCACAGCGTATCGATGTGTTGTCCGACGTGTTTCCCGTCTTTTTGTTTGCGATAGCCGCTTTGGTGAGCTTGACCACGATGACACGATTCGTCGAAGAAGAACGGATCAATATGGGGACATTCAAGGCACTAGGCTACAGCAATCGGGACATCCAGAAGAAATTCCTTGTATACGGGCTAGTGTCATGTACGCTCGGTTCAGCTGTCGGGGCCATTTTAGGGCACACGCTATTGCCGGTCATCATCTTTAACGCATATGCGGCAACATCGACTTTTTCACAGTTGGAATTGCACTTTGCGCCGTTTTACACATTAATTGCCTTTCTGATTGCGATTATATGCACCGTCCTATCGGCCCATTTGGTCGCAACGAAAGAATTACGGGAGAAGCCGGCCCAGCTACTATTGCCTAAGCCGCCTAAAGTGGGCTCAAGAATTTTGCTAGAAAGGATAACACCAATCTGGAATCGGATGAGTTTCACCTACAAAGTGACTGCCAGAAACCTGTTCCGCTACAAAAAAAGAATGTTTATGACCATCTTTGGCGTCGCAGGCTGCTCGGCCCTGCTCATCACAGGCTTCGGGCTTAAAAACTCTTTGTCCGGCATTGTCGACAGACAGTTCGGTGACATCGTCAAATACGATTTGATCGTTGTCAACAATGACAATCCGGATAGCAGCGAGATACAGGAACTGAACAGCCTACTGCATGGTGAAGCGATCCGAAAATCAACCAGCGGCCATTATGAAGAGCTGACCACCATAGCCGGCGACCATAACGACACCCAGTCGATCACCCTTCTGGTGCCCGAAAACGAAGAAGCATTCAGGGACTTTGTGAAACTCCAGAACCGGGAATCGGGCCGGGAATTAAGAGTCAACGATGACGGTATCATCATCTCCGAGCGCTTAGCAGATCTGCTCGATGCGTCACTTGGGGACACGATCAAATTGACCGACAGCGACGACCGGCCAAGAAAAATGCGAATCACAGGCATTACGGAAATGTATATAGGACATTATGCATTCATGAACAAAACGGAGTATGCTAAGGTGTTCGGAAAGGACATGACAGTCGATACCTCATTGGTCGCCTTAAAAGACCGGTCCGCATCAAGCATCGAAAAAAGCGCCGCTGACTTCATCGACCTTAGCGGCGTAAAAGGGGTTCAGCAAAACTTTCAAGTACGGACGCAGATCAATGCAGTCATGAAGGGATTGGATAAAGTCATCCTCGTTTTGATCATCGTTTCCGTGCTGCTCGCGACTGTCGTGATCTACAACCTGACAAATATCAATGTATCCGAACGCATCAGGGAATTATCGACAATCAAGGTTCTCGGCTTCTACGATAAAGAAGTGACGATGTACATTTACCGGGAAACCATTATCTTATCGATTCTGGGGATATTGGCTGGATACGTGGTAGGTTATTTCCTGCATATGTTCATAATCGATTCTTTGCCGCCTGACGATGCTATGTTCAGCCCGGATCTATGGCTCTCCAACTTAGGATTGTCGGCCGGCATATCCTTGTTGATCACTTTCGCCATCATGATCGTGATGCATTATAGGATGAAGCACATCAATATGCTGGATGCATTGAAGTCTGTTGAATAATAGCTAACAAAAACCAAGCCTAATAGATGGCTTGGTTTTTGTTGTTCTATCATATCCGCTCTCTTTGAATTCAGGTCACCTTTTTATAGATCTTTCACAAAAAGAATATTAGCGTTTTTACAAATACATACTATAAACACTTAATCGAAAAAGTATACATGAGAGGTGGACGGAAGAATGCCAACAGTAAATGTAGAAGGTGTTAACATATATTATTCGGTCAGGGGAAAAGGACTGCCTATTGTCTTTATCCATCCTCCTCTACTGACAAGTTCGAATTTTTCTTATCAAATAGAAGGTTTATCAACAAATTATAAAGTAATTACTTTTGACATCAGGGGTCATGGGAGAAGTGAATATTCAAATCAACCTTTAACGTACTCCTTAATAGTTAAAGATCTCATCTGCCTTTTAGACCATCTGGAAATAAGAAATGCCTTCATTTGCGGATATTCTACTGGCGGTTCTATTGTTTTAGAGTTTTTGCTTACATATGCAGAAAGAGCTTTGGGAGGAGTAATTATTAGTGGAATGTCTGAAGTGAAGGGTTTTTATTTAAAGAACAGGATAGCTCTGGCTGTTAAGTTAGCGAAATCCAAAGCTATTCCACTGTTATCATTGGCTGTAATATCGGGTAATTCTAATAATCATCAGATGTTTAAGAAAATGTATAAAGAAGCATCCTATGGAGACGCAAGAAATATTGAACAGTACTATCGTAATAGCTTGATCTTTAATAGAACGAATCAGCTATCTGCCATTAATGTGCCTGTTTTGCTTGTGTATGGCACAAAGGATCAATTTTTTCATAAATACGCCCATATCCTGCACAAAAAGCTGCCTTTTAATGAATTGGTGCTATTGGATAAAGAAAAACACCAAATTCCAACTAAGGCAGCTACAAAATTAAATAGGATAATCAATACGTTTATTCAAACCAAAATGGACAATCTTAATTAATGTTTCATTTTATTGAGAATCAAATGTGAAAATAAGCTTGAACAACTTCCCAACAGTGCACTGCCTACAATATCAAGTGGATAATGATGGCCCATCATAATACGTGAGAAACCAGTGACACATGCCAAAATATACATGATTACACCTAACACCCGCTTATACAACATGACAGAGGTGGCCACAGCAAAAGTTAAAGTGGTGTGACGACTGGGAAATGAAGAGCTTTGCTCGGAAGGAAATGGCGGCAATGTATTCACAATATGATTAACAAAGGGACGCGGCCTAAAGTAAAAGCATTTTATTATTGCCTCTAAAAGTAAGGTCAATCCAATAGAAGCGATTATCAATAAAGAAAAATGTTTTATGAAGCCTTTTCGTATCCGGTCTATTACCAGAATGAAAAGAAAGATATATCGCATTTTTTGAGAAATCAAAACCACGATGATATCTAACATGTTAGAACGACCGCTAAATTGGTTTATAGCCCGAAAATTTTTATAATCCATACGAGGATCCCCCTACTATTTTGATGGTAATAGTATAGGTAATATTTATGCTTGATTATGTATTGGAAAATTCGATTTAGAGGGCAATAATACATCCCCTATTCGTCCTCAGGCATAAAAAAAAACCCGGAATGTGCAAAATTAACTAATGTCCTTATTCCATTTGCACATTTCAGTCATATATTGTTACTAATGAAAGGTAGTGACAATATGAAAAAGCCCGTTTTTTTAGACGAAACCGGAAGACGATGGATCAAAATAAAAATTTTCATTTTGACCCTATGTATAGCTGTTTTAATCTTTGAACTAATGATTTATAAGGACTGGAATGCATCATTAATTCAGTCAATACAGACCAATTTTTTTTATGTGCTCAAAAACATTGTTCTAGTCTATTTAATTTCAGCAATAACGATCGGCTTTTTACGCTTACTGATTTTAATGTATTTCAGCAGGAGACAATGGAAAAGGAGCCAAAAATTGCAGGAACAAGAAGAAGCAAATATGAAACTGCTTGATCGTTTAATTGCGTATTTCCCCTATAAAAACAGCTCGAAAACACAGCAGGAAATAGCACGCGAACTTAGAAAATGTTTAGGTATATACAGACCCACTGTCAGTGTGGTGATCCCTGTCTATAACGAGGAAGCTGTAATCAATAAAACAGTGGCAGCCATATTACAAAGCCGTTACCCGGTCACAGAGATACTTGTCATTGATGATGGATCAACCGATCAAACCGCAGCAATTGTTATGAAGGCATTTTCCAATAGCTCTATTGTGAAACTGATAATAAAAGAAAACGGTGGCAAGTCCTCCGCCTTAAATTTAGGATTTCGAAAAGCCAACAGTGATATTGTTGTGACCATTGACGCTGACACTGTTTTCACAAAAAACACAATAGCCCACTTAGTGACACATTTCAAGGACCCTGAAGTGGCAGCGGTTGCCGGAAACTGCAAAACAGGAAATATTCGGAACCAGTTAACAATATGGCAGCATATAGAGTATGTTACTGCAAATAATTTAGATAGGCGCGCATGTGAAGAACTCAACTGTATGATGGTCGTCCCCGGGTCAAACAGCGCGTGGCGTAAAAGTGTTGTCAAGGATGTCGGATATTTTGATCACGATACTTTAGCTGAAGATACAGATTTAACCATAAAAGTCTTGAATGCGGGCCATAAAGTTAAGTTTGATGACAGGGCCCTTTCTTACGAGGAATGCCCGGAGAATATTAAAGACTTTCTCAAGCAACGGTTTCGATGGTCTTACGGCATATTGCAGAGCTTATATAAACATAGAAGAAGTATCCTAACATCAAAAAACAGGGTGATAAAATACTACTCAGCGAGCATGATATTTTCTTATATCCTCCATTTAACAGTCCCTCTGGTCGATATCCTATTTATAGTGGCACTTCTTTCCGGGAGTAAATCCATTTTTCTTTTTGCTTTATTTTTTTATGTAACAGATGTATTGGCTCCGGCCTATTCCTTCTGGTTGGAACGGGAAAAAATGAAGCCTCTCTTGTGGATTGTGATCCAAAGAATTGCGTACCGTTATTTAATCGCATTTGTTACATGGAAAACTATAATCATAGCCCTAAAGGGAAGCAATGTAGGCTGGAACAAATTTGAACGTTCAGGCAACAACTCTTTCCCATCATGATAGCCTTTTTCAGGCGGTCCCAGACTATTGACAAATGCTCGCATTCTTCGCAGGTCCAGCGCTCCTCAATCACAAATATTTCCAAGATGATCTGAAGACGAATAGAAAAGAAAATGCCTAAAACTGAATTTGTCTACAAACTGATACGCCTTTCAGGCGGTTTTTTTGTCTGTGGATTTTATCGGGAAATATTGTGATAGATTCTTGTGTTTAATGATCATTTTTAAGAGATTAGATGTCTATGCCTGAGCATTCTCATAAAAGAATCATATATTATCCAAAGGTGCTTGGGAAAAACACTGCAAAACCAAGCTCCATAACTCTCTTTTGAAAGTGAGGTGTTAGATTCAAGATGAAAGTGGCCATCCACCAACCCAATTATCTTCCATGGTCAGGTTTTTTTCATAAGTTGGACCAAGCAGATAAGTTTGTCTTTTTGGATACTGCCATTCACTCCAAAAGCGGTTTTTTTAATAGAAACAAGATCAAAACCCCAACTGGAGAGAAGTGGATGACAGTGCCTTTAAAGACAAAAGAAAAGCCTCTTAACGAAATGATCATTGATAATAGCCAAAATTGGCGGGACAAGCATTGGAAAATGATTGAGGCTAATTATAAAAAAAGCAAATACTGGAGTAATTATAAAGACGGATTTGAGCAAATTTATCGCAGTGCTTGGGAAACCATCGTACCTTTTAATGTCGCTATCATCATGCACATTGTACGAATATTGGAAATAGAGACATCTATTGAGTTGGAATCAGGTTTTAATAAAGATTTTGGCCGTGGAAACTCCCGAAATGTAAATATTGTTAAACATTTAGGAGGAAAAATATATTTATCGGGCACTGGAGCACATGCTTATAATGACGAAGCAGAGTTCAAGGATCAAGGCATCCAACTGATCTACCAGGAATTCAAACATCCTGTCTATCCTCAACGATGGGGGAACTTCCTGCCAAATCTCTCAATCTTAGATATGATTTTTAATTGCGGACCTGAAACGATGAAGCTAATCCGTGAACAAGCAATCGATCCTTCGTCAAATTCTAAAGTGTAAGGAAGGATGTACGTGATGTTATCTTCAGGAAAGGAACGAATCTTAATCATTGCTCCCCATGCAGATGATGAAGTGTTGGGTTGCGGTGGACTGATTGAAAAGGCGTGCAGATTCAACAACCAGGTCAAAGTAGTTGTAATGGCTGTCGGCAATATCAAACACCCTCACAAAGATGAAGCTGTCTCTTGGAAAGTAAGGAAAAAGGAACTAAAAGATGCAATGGAACATCTTGGATGTGAAGATTTCCAAGTAATCTATCATGACAAAGATGCGCTCTTAGATACCGTTCCAAAAAAGGAGATTATTTCAAAAATCGATCATCTTATCAACGACTTTCATCCTACAATGGTTTTTATTCCTCTGCCGAGTTATCACCAGGATCATAAAGTTTTATATGAAGCCTGTTTTGGTGCTCTCAGACCGAATCCGAACAGAGTATTGAAACTAATTGCCATGTATGAGTATCCTCTTATTTCTTGGCAGTATCAACAATTTTGGAATACTGGTGAGTTATATTTGGACATTTCCCACACTGTACAGAGAAAAATCGAGGCGTTGCGGAAGCATAATTCACAAATGCGGCCTCCTCCTCACCTCATTTCCCCAGAAAGTGTTGAAAAGTGGGCGGCCATGCGCGGCTTGGAAGTCGGACTTGAATACGCCGAAAAATATTATATTTTACGATCGGTCATCTTTGAATAAGATTGAGCCGAAAAAAGATTCTACCAAAACATAAATCTTAAGAAGGCAGGGATGAATCATAAGCAAGTATAAACATGTTCCGCATAATCGCCCCACGTTAGGACAAGAGGAAAAGGAAGCGGCACTAAGAGTTATTGAATCAGGACAGTTATCACAAGGGCGTGAAGTAGAGAATCTTGAAAATGAGTTTTGTGATTATTTGGGCATATCCAGAGGTTTGGCAGTTGCGGTATCAAGTGGAACTGCCGCTCTTTTTTTATCGTTGCTGTCTCTGGAGGCAGATGGCAAAACGGTTTCTATTCCTGGATATACATGCTCTGCTTTAAGGAATGCAGCGGTGATGGCTGGTGCAACACCATTTTTAATAGACAGTAGGGAAGATTCTCCAAATATGAATTTATTTGATGTCCAACATGCAGATATTTCAATCGTTCCCCATATGTTTGGAATTCCGCAAGAGATACCCGATCAAAAGACTTTGATCATAGAAGATTGCGCTCAAGCCCTTGGAGCAAATGTTCAGGGTATTCCAGCGGGACTACAAGGGGATATAGGGTTTTTTTCTTTCTATGCCACAAAACTGATAACAGCCGGCGGGCAAGGGGGAATGGTTGTATCCAGAGATCGTTCAATGATTGACTTTATGAAAGATTACCGCTTATTTGACCAAAGGAAGGATGAGAAACATAGATTTAACTTTCAAATGACAGATTTGCAGGCAGCCATTGGCAGGGTTCAATTAAGAAAGCTGCCAGGCTTTTTGAAAAGACGGGAAGAAATCTATCTCAAGTATAAAGAGGCTGGTTTTCCATTATTGGATTCAAAAGAGGGAATAACACCAGTCCGTTTCCGGGCTATTTTACGCACGGAAAAGCAGTATGAAGTGATAAATGCCTTAAAACAGGAACGTATTAAAGCAGTGATTCCGCTTCAAGAGTGGGAGTTGTTCGGTTCCAAAGAGACGCTTCCCAATGCATACCGATGGACACAAAATACTGTATCATTACCGCTGTATCCAACTTTGAAAGTTGAAGAAACAGACAGGGTTATTGCGGTAGTCTCAGATGCTTTACAATAAATTATCCGGTCTGGCCGTTATACCTTCTTTAGTCCTTCTTCTTTCAAGTTAAAATAAGATCTTATACGTCGTCCACAGCATAGTTTGCTATATTACTCCTCCTTAGCCTACTTGATTTTTTTGCTGTCCTTTGCTTTTTGCCTCCCCCGCCCGAGTTATGAGCCATTTATTACACTTAGTAGACACAAAGAAGAATAAGCCCTTGGCAGGAGGAATGTTTTTCATACTCAAGAAAAAAGAATGACGGGATAGACGCGGCCAATGTTTTGGGTTGGCCGTGTCCCTAAAATGAGCGCACTAATCTCCTATGAAGAGGATTAATGAATTCTGTGTATTTGAGAAAGGAGGGGGATCATCACTATAAAAAGAGGAGTAAAGTTTTGTTAATTGGAAAGGAGTTCATTTTAATGAGTAGAAATGAACGAGTGCAGTTATCATGCGAAAAAAATTAATACTTATTCAATTCTCTCGAGCACTAGTCCCACTCTTAGTAATGCTTTTCCATGTATCCGAAAGTATGGATGCTTATTGGAACTATAGCTTGTTTCATTTAACCCTGCTTCCCTTTTCAGGGGGTGTAAACTACTTTTTTGCTTTATCAGGTTTTATGCTCTATTATATCCACCACAACAAATTTACCCGGCCCAATGAATTAAAAGGTTATTTGCTTAATCGTTTCATCAGGATTTATCCGCTATATTGGTTTCTTTCTTTAGCAGCTATACTAGTTATTTTGCTATTTCCTTATCTAGGAGAGATGACGTATCAATCAGTTATTGCATCTTTACTGCTTATTCCTGATCCCAGTGAATTAGTCCCGCTACTTGATGTAGCATGGTCACTAGTTCATACTATATACTTTTACCTAATATTCTCGGCATTTTTTCTCTTCAAAAGATATGTTTCAAAGGCATTCTTATTTATCTTTGGATTAATCTCTTTAGCCTATGTAATGGGAATTATATGGTCTGAATACTATCTAATCAACTTTTTGTTTAACGAGTACAACCTCATCTTCCTAGCTGGAATATGGTCAGCATACTTTATTTTAAACTATCGATTTAATATGAAATTGTCAGTGCTTTTTGCTGTAATTGGTGTAATTGGCTTTCCATTAACTTGGTTAAATTATATTTATCAAGTTGTTCATTTGAATTTTGATATTGGCACAGGTGTATCTTCGGTTCTGATTATTTTGGGATTAGGATCTATTGATATGCAAAAGAGGATAATAATCCCGAAATCACTTAACTATCTAGGGAATGCCTCATTTGCTATCTATTTATCCCATAATTTAGTTCTGAATGTTTTTTCCGAGTTATTCAGTAATCACCAGGCATTTGAAATTTTCGGCGGGATGCTAACAAGCATTATTTTAATGATATTAGCAACAAGTATAGGTTGTTTTATTCATTCATTCATTGAACAACCAGTTATTAGAGTTTTAAAAAGAATGATAACGATCGATAAAAATATTGTTGATAAAGCATCTGATAAAGGTCGCTCATCCTTTTAAAATTTTTACAAACTTAAATAGGAAAGCAAGGGGGACTCCACCATCAAGCAGACAACCTTATCTTGCTTTTTTGATGGGCTATAACTTAGCCAATGGCCGTGTAATCCACCCCACTTAATATCTCCTATGGGATTCACCATTTCAGACTGCCTGCTCCTGATCGGACATATCAAAAAAGAAGGCTGTTTTCGCAAACTTTGTTGCCTATGAAGAAGTAGGCTCCAGG
>JBJFHG010000049.1:0-6629 GCA_051893455.1 Bacillus sp. (in: firmicutes) | reverse complement strand
TGTACTAGGAGGTATAATAATGCGTACGACATTCATGGCGAAAGCAAATGAAATCGATCGTAAATGGTACGTTGTTGACGCTAAAGGCCAAACTCTTGGACGTCTAGCGAGCGAAGTAGCTGCCATTCTACGTGGTAAACATAAACCAACTTACACACCGCACGTTGACACAGGTGATCATGTAATCATCATCAACGCTTCAGAAATCAATCTTACTGGTAAAAAATTGACTGATAAAATCTACTACCGTCACACTATGCACCCAGGCGGTCTTAAACAAAGAACTGCTCTTGAAATGAGAACAAACTACTCTGAGAAAATGCTTGAGCTTGCTATCAAAGGTATGCTTCCTAAGAATTCTCTTGGACGTCAAATGTTCAAAAAACTACACGTATACGCTGGTCCAGAGCATAAGCAACAAGCTCAACAACCAGAAGTTTACGAACTACGCGGATAATTTTTAAAGGAGGTTACTATCTTGGCACAAGTTCAATATTATGGTACAGGTCGTCGTAAAAGTTCTGTTGCCCGTGTACGTCTAGTACCAGGCGAAGGACGCATCATTATCAACGGTCGTGAAATCAACGAATATTTCCCATTCGACACTCTAATCTTGGTCGTTAAACAACCATTGGAAGCTACTGAAACTACAGGAAGCTACGATGTGCTTGTTAACGTATCTGGTGGAGGATTCACTGGTCAAGCTGGCGCAATCCGCCACGGTATCGCACGTGCGCTACTTCAAGCTGACCCAGAGTTCCGTCCAGCACTTAAATCTGCTGGTTACCTAACTCGTGACGCTCGTATGAAAGAACGTAAAAAATACGGTCTTAAAGGCGCTCGTCGTGCACCACAATTCTCAAAACGTTAATTATTGGAGTTTTACAAAGGCTCCCAACCATTTTGGTTGGGGGTCTTTTTTTGTTTTCTATCCCTTTTTATATCTTCCCAGCCGACACAGAAATAGGCAGAATCCTAAAAGCCTTTCTGCCTTACACTAACCGAAAGGAACTAATATCATTTGTCGCATTTTCTGCGGCAATGTCTATAGAGGTGTAATGATGGATAATGTGATTTCAACGTTTAGGGAAAGACAAAAAGAGAAGCAGATTCAGTATGAACGAAGTGTGCTGAAGGAAGTGACGGCGAAAGCTTTAAAGGAGCGTTTTGCCGCTTTTTTGGCCAATCAAAGCAACCTGGGGATTTCCCCTTCTCAGGTGCTTGAAGAAGGCTGCTATGATGTGGCAATCGAGTCGTATTTGCTTGGATCTCACTTCAGTAAGTTTGGTTACTATGGGGAGTCTGTTGATGATGTAAGGAAGCGTTGCGAGGTTGAAGAAAGGCATTTGGTTGATACGATGTATAACTTTATCCTGTACTGGGGCAAAATCAGCGATTTCGATGTCTATAATGAAACTCTGTACTATCATTGTGAGCAATACGTGAGAGGTTGGTGGGATGAAGGGTTTACGAAAGGAGAAAAACGGTACAAGCTAAGACTCCATTAATCGTTCTAATCAGCTTACTTGTCCCATATAGTAGGGGTAGGACGAGCGAGAGGAGAACGAATGCATGCTGAGTCGTTTGAAGTACACCGTGGTCGCAATCGGGATTGTGACTTTGTTTTTACTTGTGACATTCAATTTTGTTGAAGAGTATTCATGGAACTCCTGGACCTTGCCGTTAAGCGGAAAGGTCATCGTGTTGGATGCAGGACATGGGGGACCGGACGGAGGGGCTGCAGCCGGGGATGTACTGGAAAAGGATATCGCTTTAAACATCACAAAGAAGCTCCGCGATTATCTGCAGGAGCAAGGGGCGCTTGTCCTTATGACCAGGGAAACGGACACAGACCTTGCCGGGGATGTGACAGGCTATCGGGCCAGAAAACGGGCGGATTTAAAGAAGAGGGTCGAGCTGATCAATGAAACGGACGCTGACATGTATCTGACGGTGCACCTGAACGCTTTCCCGGCCAAGAAGTATAGGGGGGCGCAGACATTCTATACACTCAGGTATGAGGAGAACAAAGATATTGCCCGTTTCATTCAGGACGAACTGAAAGATAACCTGAACAATACAAACCGCGAAGCCAAAACCATGGATACTGTCTATCTGATGAAGTATGCCAAGAAGCCGGGCGCATTAGTGGAAGTCGGTTTCCTATCGAACGAGGCTGAACGGAAGGCATTAATGGATGATACATATCAAACGCAAGTAGCAGCATCTATCTATAAAGGCATATTGCGCTACATAACGGAGGAATCATATCCGGATGAAAGCAGCCCGCAACAATAGACCCTTAAAGAGGGTTTTTCTTTTTGGTTTCACTTGGTAAACCAGGAAACATATCAAAAGCCCTGTCTAAGCATATATGATATACTTGACTTGGCTAATGAATTCTAAAATAGGGGTGTAAAAATGATTACTGAACAACGAGTTGTCGAACTATTAGGAGAATTACAAGATCCTATTCTACATAAAAGCTTAAAAGAAACAAATGGTATTGCAGACATTAAGATCAAGCCCGAAAAGAATCATGTAAGCGTGAAAGTACTGATAGCTAAAACAGGAACACCAGAACAATTGCAACTGCAAATGAAGATTGTCGATATGCTCAAAAAGGCTGGGGCTGATTCAGTCGGAATCCGTTTTGGCGACTTACCAGAGGAAGAATTAGCGAAACACAGGGAAACTGGCGCTGATGACGGACTCGGATTGTTGTCCCCTAACAGTAAGACAACCTTCATTGCGATCGCCAGCGGCAAAGGCGGGGTAGGGAAATCAACTGTCTCCGTGAACCTGGCAACTGCATTAGCAAGATTAGGGAAAAAAGTAGGGCTGATAGATGCTGATATATATGGCTTCAGTGTGCCTGATATGATGGGCATCACACATAGGCCTGTCGTGAGGGGAGGACAGATTCTGCCGGTGGAGAGAATGGGGGTCAAAGTCATATCAATGAGCTTTTTCGTAGAAGACAATTCCCCGATCATCTGGAGAGGCCCGATGCTCGGAAAAATGCTGAATAGCTTCTTCCAGGAAGTTGAGTGGGGGGATTTGGACTATCTATTGCTTGACTTGCCGCCCGGAACAGGCGATGTAGCGCTGGATGTCCATTCTATGCTTCCGGCATGCAAGGAAATCATCGTGACAACGCCGCATCCGACAGCAGCATTCGTTGCAGCCCGTGCAGGTGCCATGGCGATCAAGACTGATCATGAGGTTATCGGTGTCATAGAGAATATGGCTTATTTTGAAAGCCAGCTGACGAAGGAGAGGGAATATGTGTTCGGTCAGGGCGGAGGAGAGAAACTGGCTGAAGAACTCCAGACAGAGGTACTGGGGCAATTGCCGCTTCGCCAGCCAGATTGGAATGAGGAGGACTTTGCTCCTTCCATTTATGAAGATGACCATCCAACCGGGCAAATCTTCAAAGATATTGCTGAAAAAGTGATTGTAAAGACAGAAAGCTGATGAATAGGCACGGCCTGGATTGCACAGGTCGTGCCTTTTTAATTTAGGCTGTTTTCTAAAAGATTGTTGTTTTTACATAAGTTCGGTAATGAAAACCAGTTGATTGGGAGCGGAAGGTGCGAGACTCCTGCGGAATTAGCGGACCGGGTGAGACCCCGCAAGCGCTTGGCGCTGAGGAGGCTCACCGCCCGCCCCGCGGAAAGCGAGCAACCTGTAGCCTACTTCTTCATAGGCAACAAAGTTTGCGAAAACAGCCTTAATTTATTACCCACCGTCTTCGGTTGACTGTTGTTTATCTGAGCTACTTTCACTGCTGGTTTTGCTGTCGCCTTCCTCTCCGCCTGACGGACTGGAACTGGTGTCTGTTTGGCTCGACCCCTCCTGTTCTTCTTTAGCGCTGCTGTCCTGTCCCGCATTTTTTACTGCTTTCAATAACTTTTCTTGTACGAGCGGGCTTTTCAAGGTTTCCTCCACAGTATCTTTCAATACTTTTCTGACCTCATTGCTTTTGATTGTGTCCTTAAAGGCTTTCATCATTTGCTCATCCTGCAGGATATCTACCATCATAGCTCTGTAAGCCGGGTCATTCATCAAATCTGTCAATAGATCCTTATGTTCGTCTTTCAGGGCCTCCGCATAGGAAGAGGCAAATGCCGGATCATTGAAAGCAGATGTCCAGAATTGTTTGGCGTCAGCGGATTTAATGACCTTTTGTAGTGTATCGGCAATAAGGTCATCTTTTAGCAACAATTGTTCTTTTAGGCTATCAGCTTCGAGGATTTCAGCTAATGCCAGTTTTCCGTCATCTGACCTGAGGACATCGAGGATCATATTTTTCGATTGTTCGTAGTCCTGCTGCCCACCGCTGCTCTCATTGCAACCTGAGAGCAAAAAAAGGATTAAGGCCATCGAAGGAAAAAGGGTTTTTGCCATTGTATTTCAGCTCCTTTCCAAACTGTTATCTAAAAGTAATATGAGTTGTCCCGGATAAAATATGCATGACTGCCGGTGGCTTTTCGGACAAGGGGTTGGTACAATTAGGTTGAATAACAAAATAATGGGGGATTATAAGGTGAGCAGTAGGTTATTAGTACGTTTGTTTTTCTCCACCTTATTGTTGGGGGGGCTTACAGCAGGGGTCGTAGGCTTTATATCGAGATGGGATTTGTATCAACAACTATTTTTGGACTTTAAGGTCATTGAGATAGTAATGACATTCGTTTGGCTGGCCGGAATCGGCCTCATATTCAGCGTGGTGAGCCAAGCGGGCTTCTTTGCCTACTTGACAGTCCATCGTTTTGGATTAGGGATTTTCAGAGGCTTATGGAATCCAGTGCAGGTTGTATTGATCGGTTTTGTTCTCTTTGATCTTGTGTACCTGCGTTATGCGGCTTTTGGTGAGGGGGAAAGCATTTTGCCTTACATAGGCATTGCGCTATTCTTGCTGGCAGTTGGTGTAATTGTTGCCTATATCAAAGCGAAACAAACAAACAAGAAGGCTTTTATACCCGCTTTATTCTTCATGGTGGTTATTACGTCAGCGGAGTGGATACCGGTACTGCGGGATAATGATCAAGATTGGTTATACTTTATGCTTTTCCCTCTGCTTGTCTGTAACAGCTATCAACTGTTGATGCTCCATAAGATTAATGAAAAGTCAGCGATCGAGTTGGCTTCTAAGCAGAAGAAAAGAGGACCTAGCTATCAATAAGACAAAAGGACCGCTTCAATCAAGAAGCGGTCTTTTTGGAGCGTTTTAGATCAAGTCATTTAATTTCTTTTGTTTCGACTTCTGAGTTGGAAAGCATCTTAGAGACTGTTGTCATTTCAAGGTTCTTTTCTTTTATTGCCCGTAGAATCTTCGGTAAAGCGCTTGCCGTCTGCTTGGCCGAATCGGAAGCGTGGAACAGCAGGATATCACCTTCTTGCACCCTGTTGATGTTCTTGATTATTTGATTGACACCAGGATTGGTCCAATCTTTAGAATCGATGCTCCAGTGTACAATTGTATATCCGAACCTTTCGCTGATCTCCAACAGTCTTTTATCGAAGTGGCCGGTAGGAGCGCGTAAATACTTGATGTCCTTAAGGCCCAGCTTGCGGAACGCTTCCTGGCCTTTTAGTATGTCTTTCGTGATTTCGTCTGATTCTACCTGGGAGTAATCCACGTAGTTATACCCTAGCAGTCCGATTTCATATTCTTGTTTTATTATTTCATCAACAATATGGGGATGCCGCTCTGCCCAGGAGCCGGACAAAAAGAATGTGACTTGCTTAACATTTTGTTTTTTCAGTTCATGCAGAATGGCAGCGGCTTTCTCATCACCCCAACCGATGTTAAAGGTTAATGCCACATTGTTCTCTCCCCGATACACCGCCTTAGGTCCTTTGTCCGTTGAGAAAACAGGATGATCTGTACCGTACTGTACATACAGGAACCATGCTGTAAAGAAGGCCAGTACGATAAAAAATAATAGTTGCTTCAGTTTTTTAGCCGGTACTGCCACAAAATAATTCATACTCATCACCTCGTTAGCCTGTATATCTTAATCCTATGCTTGTACGAGAGGGTTATGACCTGTACATACAAATAAACTTAGCGGGGATAATAAAAGGGATCAATATAGTAGAGGGTGAAGATATGCTGGGCCTGCTGATCACAAAAGAAGAAAAGGCTGAACTGGAATATCTGATTAAAAGAGAACTGGAAGAGCTGCTTTCTGACTTTGAGGATGAAAGAGTAGAAGGGATCGTCAAAAGGGCGATGGAGGAAAAGTATAGGTTGCTGTATCAATTGTTCATCAGAGTGACCCCGCAGGAAGTAAGCAGAAAATATATGAGAAAAAGGAAGTATTGAAGGAAATAATATTTTTTTAAAAAAGTTATTGACGTTTCTACTAAGTGCTGGTATATTAATATTTGTCGCTGACAGACAAAGACATTTGAATGAGAGAAATGATTTCAAAAAAGTTGTTGACAGTGATTTAAACAGCTGATATATTTATAAAGTCGCTTCTGAGGGAGCGGAAATAATAAATAAAAAAGTTGTTGACAAGAAGAAAGAAACATGGTAAAATGATAAAGCTACTTGTTAGCAAAAAATGTTCTTTGAAAACTAAACAAAACAAAACGTCAACGTTAATTCTGATTAA